>CAZMEV010000025.1:11888-32291 GCA_964565375.1 uncultured Spirochaetaceae bacterium | reverse complement strand
AGGGAAAGGTCTCGCGGGGCGACCGCGTGGTCTTCGTCGCATCGGGCGCCGGACTGGCGGTCAGCTCGAATGCGTTCATTTATTGAGACACAGGCTAAGGAGGAATATCCATGGCACGCACCACAGGCAACAGCCGCCATCTGGAAACCTACAGAAACAAACTGACAAGTATTGACGACGCAATCCGCAGAACCATTACATCCAATTCGGATGTGATTGTCGCCCAGTGTGCTTCCGAACCGCAGGGATGCATGGACCGGTTTCACATTGTCGCCGACGAAGTGGAAAACGTGAATGTGTTCAGCGTCCTGACGCTGAAGCCCTACGATTTCTATATGAAGCCGGAAATGAAAGGCCGGTTCACCCTCTGCAGCTGGTTCCACGCCCCCGGCTCGCGAAAGGCGGTCAAAGAAGGAACAGGGACCGTAACCTTCGTTCCCAACATGCTTCACCGTGCTTCAGCCGACCGGCTGCAGTACAAAACGCCGCGCGTGTTCTTCGGCACCTGCACACCGCCTGACTCCTCCGGATTCGTCTCGCTTTCACTCGGCATAACCTATGAAAAGGACGTGATAGAGGCGGCAGAGCTCGTTGTTCTCGAGGTAAACGAAAACCTTCCCCGGACCCTCGGTGACACGCACCTGCACGTCGACGATGTCGACTATTTTGTCGAGAACCACCAGGAACCGCCCACCCTGCCGCAACCGGAACTTACCGAGGCGGACCGTGCGATCGGCCGCAACATTGCCGAGCTCGTAGACGACGGCGCGACCATACAGCTTGGTATCGGCAATATTCCGAATGCGGTGGCTACTGCTCTCGAGGATAAGAAGGATCTCGGGGTACACACCGAAATGTTCGTCGACAGCATGATGCACCTCTACGAGAAGGGTGTCATAACCAACAAGAAGAAGAGCCTGTACAAGGACAAGTTCATCTGCACCTTCGCCATGGGAAGCCTCGAAATGTACGACTGGCTGCACGACAACATGGCGGTCGATTTCGAGCGCGGCTTCTGGGTAAATGATCCCGCCGTAATACGGCACAACAGCAAAATGGTGAGCATTAACACCTGCCTCATGGTCGACTTCACCGGGCAGGTCGCAAGCGAGTCCATCGGGACACGACAGCACTCGGGCACCGGCGGTCAGACCGATACAGCGGTAGGCGCCAAGGAAGCCTACGACGGGCTCGGGCTGAACATTATCGCCTGCCACTCCACCGCGAAAAACGGCACGGTAAGCACAATCGTTCCGACGCTGCCGGAAGGCACGGCGGTCACCCTGCACCGAAGCAATCTTGACCACATAGTGACCGAGTACGGGATCGCCCGGCTGCGCGGCCGCACGGTAGCGGAACGCACCGCAGAGTTGATCAGTGTTGCTCATCCGGATTTCCGGGAGGAGCTGACAAGCCAGGCAAAGGAGTTCGGCTACCTGTAAGCCGAAACGACCGCTGCCGTCCGGCGAAAGTCAGGACGGCCGGGGCGTAACGACAAGCGCCCGCCGGCGGATGCACCCGGCGGGCAGCACAGATAACGGAAGGGAGAACGCGATATGCGTGATGTAGCAATAGTAGCGGCCGGCCGCACTCCGGTCGGTGATTTCGGCGGAGCCTTCGCCGGATTTTCGGCGGCTAACCTCGGCAGCACAGCCCTTAAGGGTACGCTCGAACGGGCAGGCATCGAAGCCGACCGGCTCGACGAAGTTATTGTCGGCAATATTCTCAGCGCCGGCCTCGGACAGAATGTCGCCCGCCAGATCGCAATCCACGCCGGATGTCCCCAGACAACGCCGGCCTACGCGATAAACAAGCTCTGCGGTTCGGGGCTCAAATCGGTCACCCTCGCCGCACAGTCGATCATGCTCGGCGAAGCGGAGGTAATCGCCGCGGGCGGCACCGAAAATATGAGCATGACTCCCTACGCGATGCCCAAAGCCCGCTATGGCGCCCGCATGGGAAACACCGAACTCGTTGACCTTATGATTCACGATGCGCTTACCGACGCATTCGACGGTGCCCACATGGGCGAGACCGCAGAACGGCTTGCCGACCGCTTCTCGCTCACGCGTGAGGCAATGGATGAGTTCGCCGTGGAAAGCCACCGCAAAGCCGCCGAAGCCACCGCACAGGGTGTGTTCGCAGAGGAAATTATTCCGGTGGACGTACCACGCCGCAAAAAGGATCCGCTGCGCATAGACGCCGACGAACACCCCAACCGCGAAATCAGCGTCGAGGGTATTGCGAAACTCAAACCCGCATTCCGCCGCGACGGCGGACGCGTGACCGCAGCCAATGCCAGCTCAATTAACGACGGCGCAGCGTTCACCATTCTTGCTGACGCTGAATACGCAAAGAAGCACAATCTTCCGATTCTTGCGACCATCCGCGCGTACGCAAGCGCCGCAGTCGACCCGGCAGAAATGGGCTATGGGCCGGTGCCTGCTACAAAGAAGGCGCTCGGGCGGGCAGACATGAATCTTTCGGACATCGACCTCATTGAACTCAATGAAGCCTTCGCCGCGCAATCGCTTGCCGTGATCGAGGGTATGAAGCAGGAAATCGGCGAGTTCGATCCCTCCCGCATTAATGTCCACGGCGGGGCGATCGCCATCGGCCACCCGGTCGGCGCAAGCGGCACCCGGATTCTCACCACCCTGCTCTACGAACTCGGCCGCCGGCAGGCGAAAACAGGCCTCGCAAGTCTGTGCATCGGCGGAGGTCAGGGCATAAGCCTGATCGTGGACAAAGCCTGATCGCAAAGCCTGAGCCGGCCCCTCAACCTGAGCCGGCCCCTCAACCTGAGCCGGCCCCTCAACCTGAGCCGGCCCCTCAACCTGAGCCGGCCCCAGCTTCAGCAAACCAAAGCGCCGCTCCGGCGGCGCCGGGCTTCAAACGGGCGGCGCTACGGCGAGTGTAGCCTTTACGACCCGCGTAAGCCAGGGCGCGCCGGCGGCGCCGGGCTCAAGTGGGCGTCGCGGCGGGCTTCAAATGGGCGCCGCCGGGCTTCAGACGGGGGGCGCCGGGCTGTCCGCCGGGGCGGATTCCGCGCTATATTCACGCGCAGAATATGGAACACAATCGCGAGTCCGCCGTCGGCACTGCCTATGCTGTGGCAGCCTTTACCCTCTGGGGTCTGCTCACCCTCTACTGGGATCTTCTCGGACATGTACCGGCGTGGGAAATCCTCGCCCACCGGCTGTTCTGGACATGCATATCTGTTAATGCGCTTCTTATTGTCTCAGGTCGATGGCGTGTCCCGGCGCTTCTCCGCGACCCGCAGGTACGCCGCCGCCTCGCGCTTACCGGTGTGCTTCTCGGCGGAAACTGGTTCACCTATATCTATGCGATAAACGTCGGCCGCGTGCTCGATGCGAGCATGGGCTACTACATTAACCCGCTTGTCAGTGTTCTGCTCGGCACGCTTGTCCTCGGCGAGCGCCTTTCCCTGTTCCAGAAAATCGCGGTGACGCTTGCAGCAGCGGGTGTCATTATAATAGGCATTCACTATGGAGTTATTCCCTGGATCGCTCTGGTGCTCGCGGGTACCTTCGGCTTCTACGGGCTTATTAAGAAGCAAATGGGCTTAAGGCCCCTGACCGCGCTCGCAGCAGAGACTACATTTCTCGCGCCGGTCGGCCTGGTACTGATCACGCTTCTTGGAACCACCGGTGACGGCGCATTTATCGTCGCCGGTATTCCCACGACATTACTGCTGCTGGTAAGCGGGGCGGCCACCGCACTTCCCCTGTTCTGGTTCGCCCATGGCGCATCACGCATACCGCTCTCGCGGGTGGGCTTTATACAGTACATAGCGCCTACCCTCATGCTGCTTATCGGCGTATTTGTCTTCGGAGAACCGTTTGCTGTTGCCGAAGGTATAAGCTTCGGCCTTATCTGGAGCGGGCTTGCGATTTTCTCCGCATCTCACTTCACCCCGGTGAAAGCACTGGAAGCCCGGGTTGCCGCACGACTCTCCGGCACGTCCGGCATACGCACAGCGGGTGAGTACGAGCCAGGCTCAAAGCCCTGAGACGGCCGGCCGGCACATTGGCCTCGGTCGACCGCATGGCCCCAGCCGGCATATCGGCCGTGGCCCGCACATTGGCCCCAGCCGGCGTATCGATCTAGGCCGGCGCTCAGCCAACCCGCGCTACCCGAGCGCAAGCGCGACCACACCGCCGACAATAAGGACGGCAGCAAGTACACGGCGGCGGCCACCCTCTTCGGAGAGAAGCCGGGCGCCCATAATCGTTCCAATGAGGATACTCATTTCACGGGCCGGAGCTACGTAGCTCAACGGCGTAAACGACATTGCAAAAAGCACCAGCAGGTAGGATAGTGGTGAGAGGATGCCAACCCCGACCACCTCAAGTCTGTGCACGCGAAGCTCGTGCTTTACCGCATCGAGCCGTCGTAATGCCGCCGGTGCGAGCAGAATACTCCGTGTGACGTCACTGAACCACAGGTAGAAGAACGGAAAAATCGAAAGCTGGGCGACAGCAAAGCTGTCTATCATGCTATAGGTAGCAATGAAGAGCCCGGTAATAATTCCCCACTTCAGTCCGTACAGACGCGCATGGCGCTGGTCGTCGGTATGATTCTCGCGCTGTCTGCGCGAGGACATGGAAATGAAGAGCACGCCGGTGATAACGAGCGCCGCACCGAGCAACCCGAGCGCGCTCGGCCGCTCTCCATAAATGAGAATAGCGCCAACGGTGGCAAGGGTCGGTCCGGTTCCGCGCGCAACAGGATACACGAGCGACAGGTCGCCACCGCGATACCCCCGCTGCAAACTCATGAAGTACGACATGTGAGCCATGGCGCTTGCGGCAACGGCGGCGAACAGGCTCGGCGTGAACTCAGGCGGGTTTTCAATCAGAAACGCGAGTGCAATCGGCGCATACAGCAGCGCACCGGTCACCTGAATAAGCCAGACAAACGCCACCCCGCCACTCGACCGTTTCGCGAGCAGATTCCAGCTTGCGTGACAGAATGCCGCTACTATTACCAGACCCACAGCGAGCAGACTCAAACGGTACTTCCTCCCAGTATGAACATTCGTAGGTATCCACCATATGTCCCGCCTGTTGCTCCATTCCCGACAATCGAATCAGGGAGCAGAAACGGGCGCGAAAGAGAGCACTGTATCAGTTTCCGGCAAGAAACTCACGTATTTCGTGTAGAAACAATTCGCCGAATGCATCGTACTTCTGCTCGCCGACCCCGTGACAGCGAAGCAGCCCTGCCCGGTCAACCGGACGGTTTCGCACCATGGTTTTAAGCGACTTATCGCTGAACACCATATACGGTGGAACTCCCCGTTCCCGGGCAATAGTCACGCGTACGCGGCGCAGCCTCTGAAACAATGCATCTTCACTTCCGTCGAGCTCGCGCGCACCGGCCGCGCCGGCAGCATCCGTACCACGCGAGCCGGTTACGTCACCATCCTCACCGGCTCGTTGCGCTGCACCTGCTCGCGCTGCGGCGCCCCTTTGCGCCGCACCTGAGCCGACCGCCCCTCCGGATGCTATCCGTGTCGCGAAACTTGCCTTCCCGGAGAGTACGCGCCTTCCCTGCTCGGTGACCCGAAAGCCGCTTGCGCGTTCACTGCCCCTTCGAAGCAGTCCTGCCGCTTCGAGATCCCGCGCAAGCGAGAGCCAGTACGCTTTCGAGCGGTCGCTTCCTACGCCGAATGTCGGAAGCTCATTGTGTCCCCGCTCGAGCACACGGTCGGTGGCAACTCCGACAACAATGTCGGCGAGGTGGTGTGCGCCGAATCGTTGACCGGTACGCACTGCAGCCGATAGCAATTTCTGTGC
Source organism: uncultured Spirochaetaceae bacterium (assembly GCA_964565375.1). GTDB lineage: Bacteria > Spirochaetota > Spirochaetia > DSM-27196 > SKKC01 > SLAN01. The sequence continues at coordinate 26,469 of CAZMEV010000025.1, read as the reverse complement.
GTCGACGCTCGCATCGCGCGTTTCAACGTCGCCGGTACACACATCACAGGCGTCACAATTACCCGAATGCTCCTCGTCAAAATGGGCAAGCAGCTGTCGCCTGCGACACACACCGCTGTCGACGTAGCGCAGCACCTCGGCGAGTTGCGCTTCCGCCCGCTCCCGCTCGGTAGGGTCTTCAGTATTATCTATATGTCGCCGGAGTATGGAAATGTCCTGGCTTGAGAAAAAGAGCACCGTTTCAGCCGGCTCCCCGTCGCGGGCAGCGCGGCCGGTCTGCTGGTAATACCCCTCGATACTCTTGGGCAGATCACCGTGCACTACCCAGCGGACATTGGACTTGTCGATTCCCATACCGAAGGCAATTGTCGCGACAATGACCGGTATTTCATCCCGGACGAAGGCCTCCTGCCGCGACCGCCGCTCATCCTGGGTAAGCCCCGCGTGGTACGCCTTCGCGGTAATTCCTCTTGCCGCCAGTGCCTGCGCGGTGCGCTCGGTGGCTTTCCGGGTAGCCCGATAGACAATGCCTGGTTCCTCCGGATGCTGCTCCACGAACGAGGCAATCTGGGAATCCACGCTCTGTTTGGGCTCGACACGGTAGAAAATTTCCTTGCGGTCGAAACTCGCCCGTACCACCAGCGGATCATGAAGGCCCAATTGTGCGATTATGTCGTTCTGAACCGTTTTCGTTGCGGTGGCTGTGAAGGCGGCAATCGGCACATCGGGAAACTGCCGTCTGAGAGTTCCAAGCGAGCGATAATCGGGTCGAAACTCGTGACCCCACTCGGAGATACAGTGAGCCTCGTCAATGGCGATCCGCTGCAGATTAAAATTCGACAGCGAGCCTCTGAACCCCTCGAGTGCGAGCCGCTCCGGTGAGACATACAGCAGTTTCACCTCTCCTGTGGCAAGGCCTCGGTACGTCCGGCGCACCTCGTCGGCGTCGAGTGTACTGTTAATGAACGCCGCAGGAACGCCCTCGAGGCGTGCAGCATCGACCTGATCCTTCATAAGGGCAATCAGCGGGCTTACGACAAGGGTCAGGCCACTACCGGCGACCGCCGGCAGCTTGAAACAGAGCGATTTACCGCCGCCGGTCGGAAGTGCGGCAAAGACGTCGCGGCCGGCATGGAAGGCTTCGATAATTTCGCGCTGGTGTGGGCGGTAGCCGGCAAAGCCAAACTGTTTTTTCAGTATTTTTTTCAGATCAGACATAGTCGCGGACACTGAACTCAAAATGCGCCTTGAAGGTTCAGTCCAAAGCCTATACCTTTATCCTGTACAAACGGAAGCCACCTTGCCGCACGGCTTCCTTTCGTTTTCGCACCACGTACCGTTGAAACAGTGATGCTGTGCGCCGCCGGTCATCGGTTGCGTAAAAACGGAGAAACAAAGTAAACTTTGCGGCAAGAAACTTTTCAGCAAAAAGGAGATGCTTTTGCAGATATTTCGAAACGCAGGACGCATTGCAGTGTATGCGCTGGTACTGTCGCTTATCAGTACACCGATTATTCTGGCCGAAGGCCAGGCAGAAGAAGACATCGCGGTTGACGAAGAACCGTTTGTTGAGTTTGTCGAGGTGAACTGGCTCGATATCGAGGCCACCACCGGTATTACCCGGACTGTGGTTGAAGCCCTCGGCTACGAAACGGATTCAAGCGACGTTTCTGTTCCGGTAGCCTTCCAGGGACTTGAATCCGGAGATGCGGATGTATTCCTCGGTATATGGATGCCATCCATGCAGTCGGAGTACACCGAGTTCGTCGAAAACGGATCGGTCGAAGAAGTAAGAATGAACCTTGAAGGCGCCCGCTACACGCTCGCCGTGCCCCAGTACGTGTACGACGCTGGAGTCACGAGTATCGCTGATCTCGCCGACCATGAAGAGGAATTCGGCGGTGAGATTTACGGTATTGAACCGGGCAATGACGGCAACCAGCTTATTCTCGACATGATCGATGACGATGCGTTCGGCCTTTCCGGCTGGGAGCTCGTCGAATCAAGCGAGGCAGCCATGCTCAGTGAGGTGGGCAACGCTATTTCGAATGAAGAGTGGATCGCCTTCCTCGGATGGGAGCCCCACCCGATGAACACACGCTATGACATGGATTTCCTTGCCGACGGTGACGACTACTTCGGGCCTGACTACGGCGCGGCGACCGTGCATACGGCCGCACGAGAAGGGTTCATTGAAGAGTCGCCGAATATCGGGCAGTTCTTTCAGAACCTTCAGTTCACGCTTGAAATGGAGAACCAGCTCATGCTCATGATCGACGAAGAGGGCATGGATGCTCAGGAAGCCGGTCGCGAGTGGCTCCAGGAGAATCCCGGCATTCTCGACGAATGGCTTGACGGTGTAGTGGCCGTAGACGGCACCGACGGCGTAGACGCCGTTCGCGCCGAACTCGGCATCGACTGAACACCTGATTCAGAAGCGGAGACGTACATGGCGGATGGTTCCGTAGCGGTCGGGCTAGCCGGCGGCGCAGCAAAAGGGCTCGGTAACCTCGGCGCACTGAAGGCGCTTGAAGAGTTCGACCTGAGGCCTGCCGCAATTGCCGGAACCAGCGCCGGAGCTCTTGTCGGCGGCCTGTACGCCGCCGGCAAAAGTGTCTCCGAGCTTGAAGCACTTCTCTCGCAGCTCGATCAACGGGAAGTGCGGAAGCTCATCGATCTTACGTGGGCACGGGGCAGTCTCGTGGCCGGCAGAAAGGTCGAGGAGTTTCTTTATGATCTCGTCGGTGATATTCGCATCGAAGAGCTCGACATTCCGTTTATCGCCACCGCGGTGGATATTCGAAGCGGGACCGGTTACTACCTCAACCGTGGGCGGCTTATCGATGCCATTCGGGCGAGCATATCGGTTCCCGGGGTATTTGAGCCTGTTGCAGCAAACGGAGGATATCTTGTCGACGGCGGCGTCAGATTGAATCTGCCGCTTGAGGTCCTTCACCGCTTCCACCCGGATCTCCTCATCGGCATTAATATAACCCCTCGCTATTCCGGCTCTCGCGCCTGGGAAATCGCCGAAATACGCCGTGACGAAGGACAGGCCGAAGATGCTCCTTCTCTGTGGGAGCGGATTCGCGGATTTACCAGAGGAACGAAAGGGACCGGCGATTCATCGAATGACAGCCCGGCAGCAGACTCAGGGGAGGACGAAGCTCCCGGAACGGCCTACCTGCTGTCGAGAGTATTCGAGTTTGTCATGCATGAAGCCTCGCAGGCCGAAATCGAGCGTGCTGCTCCCGATTTCGTTGTGGATGTCGACATGGAACCGATTGAAGTCTGGGAGTTCTGGAAAGGACACGAGGCGGTTGAGCTCGGGTACCGTCAAACCGTGGCAGCAATCGAAGAATTCAGAAACCGGGACCAGCTGAAAGGCTGGTGGCGAACCCGGGCCCGCCGATGGGCCCGCCGCATGTAGCACGCCCCTCTTACCCTATCCCGCCGCGTACTGGGTGCGAAGCAGGTGTGCATAGGCTCCGTCGGCGGCGAGCAGTTGCTCATGCGTACCTGTCTCCGAAATCGCTCCGTCCTCCATTACAATAATTCTGTCTGCGTCGCGAATAGTCGCGAGCCTGTGCGCAATAACGAAGGTGGTGCGCCCCCGGCTGAGCTCGCGCATCGCCTGCTGAACAAGCTCCTCGGTGCGGGAATCGAGATAGCTGCTGGCCTCGTCGAGAATGAGAATGCTCGGGTCACGCAGCAGCGCCCGGGCAAAGGCAAGAAGCTGCTTCTGTCCAAGTGAAAGACTGCCGCCGGCCTCGCCGATTTCGCTGTCGTACCCATGGGGCATTGCGGCGATCATCTCGTGAATACCCATGCGGCGGGCGACCTCCTCGACCTCCTGTCTCGTGGCATCCGGCTTGCCGAACCGGATATTGTCGATAACAGATCCTGAGAAGATGCGTGCATCCTGCATGACAACGGCGATCTGTGACCGGTATGTCGATTGCGCAATATTGCGCAGGTCATGCCCGTCAATACGGACTGAACCGGAAACCGGATCGTAGAACCGGCAGACAAGGTTAATAATTGTGGTCTTTCCCGCCCCTGTCGGGCCGACGATGGCGACCGTTTCTCCCGGACGCACGTGCATGGTCAGATCCCGTCCGACGTATTCGTCGCCTTCGTAGGCGAACCACACGTTGCGCAGTTCAATGTCTCCCTGCACTCTCATATCACGTATCGCATCCGGCGCATCGGCGACATCGATATCGTGGTTAATTATCTCGAATATCCGCTCGGTCGATGCCATTGCTTTGCTGAGCTGATTGAGCATGTTGCTGATTTTCTGCATTGGCTGAAAGAACCGGTTAATGTAGGTGAGAAACGCAGCAATTACGCCGAGCGTAATGGTTCCCTGGGCAAGGAGAATGCCGCCTCCGGCGAGCACCATTGCAGGCCCGATGGTGGAAAGGGTCGCAACCGACTGCCAGAAGATCGCTATAAGCGGATAGAAGCGGCGCGTCTGCCGGTAGTAATCGCCGTTTATCTCTTCGAACATTCGGGTATTTTCATCCTCGCGGGCAAACGCCCGGATAACCTTAATACCCGAGATGGACTCATTGAGAAACGCGTTCACCGATCCGAGCTTGCGCTGAATCCGCCGTCCGGCTTGCAGAATACGGCTTCGAAGAATGAATACGAGTAACGCAAAGGCCGGCACGGTAAAAAGCAGAATCAGGGCGAGCCTCGCATCGAGCGAGAACATAGCCACAATAATGCCTATGATCATGAACGCGTCGACCACAATGGTGTCGAGACCCGCGCGCATGAGTTCCTCGAGTTCCTGTACGTCATTGGTCAGGCGGCTCATGATCTTTCCGGCCCGTTCCTTGTCGAAATAGCGGAACGACAGATACTGGAGCCTGCCGAAAAGGTCCCGCCGCAGCTGAAAGAGGACCTTGTAGCCGATTTTCATCATGAGCACACCCTGCCCCCGCGCGGCGAGGTAGAGTGTGGTCAGCAGCCCCACAAGAACTCCCGAAATGCCGAGCAGACCCGCGACATCACCGGCGGCAATATGCACGTCGATTCCGATCTGAAGAACGATCGGAATCGCGACGGTCGAGCCAACGTTCAGCAGGGCAAGGCCATACATCGCTGCGAGCCCTTTGATATGCGGACGGAGATAGCAGAGGAACTGCTTGAACAGCGGCCAGTCGAACTCCGCGGTTTCCTTTTCCGCATCCACAAGAACTGTTTCCACCCGCTTGGTGCTGATCATTCGGTGGCCTCCTGAATGGGCCCGCCGGGTGCGGCAGTCTGTGCTGCGTACGTGGTCCGGTAGAGAATGTTTCGCTCGAGCAGTCGATCGTGTGAGTCGATGTCGCTTATTCCTCCGTCCTCAAGAACAATAATGCGGTCGGCAAGCGAGAGGGTGGCAACGCGCTGTGCGACGAGAATCGTCGTGCGCCCCTCCATAAGAACACGCAGTTCATCCTGGATCATCCGTTCGGTTACCGCGTCGAGACTGGAGGTGCAGTCGTCGAGAATAAGCAGTTTGGGATCCTGCAGAAGGGTACGCGCGATTGCTACCCGTTGCTTCTGACCACCGGAAAGGCCTACCCCGTACTCACCGACAATTGTCTCGTAGCCGTTCGGCAGGGATGCGATAAAGTCGTGAATGTGGGCATACCGGGCCGCCTGTTCGATCTCTTCCTGCGTGGCATTCGGGCGGGCAAAGGCGATGTTCTCGCCGATGCTCGCTGAAAACAGGAACGTCTCCTGCATTACCGTGCCGACCTGCGACCGGAGGTAGCGCAGATCCCATTCGGTGATATCGCGGTCATCGATAAGAATTCGCCCGTAGCTTGGCAGGTAAAACCGCGGAATAAGCGAGATAAGTGTGCTCTTGCCGGCGCCGGTGAGCCCGAATAACGCAACCCGCTCGCCGGGCTCAATAACAAATGACAGATTATTGAGCACCGTCCGTCCATCCTCATACTCGAAACGCACATGATCGAATGTCACGCGTCCTTCAATCGGCGCGGTATGCGTTCCGATGTCGTAGCGCTTCTGATCGGGGGCGTTCAATATTTCAAACAGGCGATTGCAGGCGCCGGTGGCAAGGTTCAGAAGCGAGGTGTTGAACGCGAGAATATTCATTGGAAAGCGCATGACTCCGAGGTACGACACGAAGGCAAAGAGGACGCCGAGACTCATGGTCCCCTCTATCACCTGATATCCGCCGAACAGGAGGATCACGAGTGAGCCGACACCATCGGTGAGAAGCAGAACCGGATTGAGAAGCACCTGAAGAAGCGACATATCAAGGTCTTTTTCGAGCATGTCACGGTTTTCCGCGTCGAAACGGTCTATTTCGGCATGTTCCATGGAAAAGGCTTTCACCACCCGGATACCGGTGACATTTTCCTGCACCCTGGCATTCAGCCGGCCCATCTGCTCCTGCTTGCGCCGTACCGCCTCCCGCATTTTTCGGCTGTAGTAGATGATTATGAGGAAAAAGAACGGCACCACCGTATACACCGCAAGCGCCAGCCGCCATTCCTGCCAGAGCATGATTGCAAAAATAGTTACGGTAATCGCGACGATACGGATTCTGTGCTCGATCCCGAATGAGAAAAAATTGCGCAGCAGCTGTATGTCATAGGTAACCCGCGACATAAGATCCCCGGTTCGGGCCTTGTCGTAGAAACTGAGATCAAGGTGCTGAAGCTTATCGTAGAGACTACTGCGAATGTCCTTTACTGTTGACTCGGCCACATACCAGAAGTTGCGGATCATCAGGTGGGCGGTGATTCCGCGAATGAAACCCGCGACGACGAGAAGACCCGCAGCAAGCCAGAGCGGGGTCAGCGGACCACCGGCTTCAATCCCCGGGTAGATATGGTCGACAACATACCCGATGACCAGAGGAACCGAATACGCCACGAGGTCGAACGGGATCATGAACACAATTGCGACAGCGAGATTGCCTCGATACGGCCGGACAAACGGCCAGAGTCTGCGAAGTAAAGAAATCATGAAGACCACGAGTGTAGACGACTATGCGCGTTGTGGAAACGCGTTCAATGCCTCCAAACGCTCGCTTTTTCCCGGTTTTCGCCCATGAGACAATTCGCTATGTTAACAGTACTATTGGAGTAGAATGTCGATGAGCCTACGGCCGAAGCCCCAGCAACTCGGACAGCGAGAGGTGGACACCTTCTCGATCCGGCTGCTTACTATAGTCGCAACATGCAGTGTGGTATTCGTTGGGCCATTTGCCGTATACCGCTATGTCGCCGGCTACTGCGTCGTTGCGATAAACAACGCCGTGCTTATTCTCACCGCCGTTGTGTCGGCATACGTCGCGCGTAAAACCGGAACCGTACGTATTCCAGGGCTTGTTGTTTCGACCGTTCTGTCGGTCGCTACCGCAGTAGTAACACTCGAAGTCGGTGTAGGCGGTGCGGTGTGGATCTTCCCGGTGATGCTGTTCGTCTACTACCTGTGCAGACATACCATCGCGCTGCTTCTGATAGCAGGCGTGCTTCTCACGATAGCGGCAGCCGAGTGGCTGAACCCCGGCAGCATATTTGCTTCTCCGGTTCAAATGGCAGGCTTCCTGAGTGCAGCCGCCGCTGCAACGGTTTTCAGCAGCATATTCTCCTCCCAGAATCTCTGGCAGCAGAAACGCCTCATGCAATGGGCCACGATCGACCCGCTTACCGGGCTGGGAAACCGGCGAAGCCTTGAGCATGAACTCGCGGTTGCAGCCGCCGCCGAACGGCGCCACGGTCTCTGTCAGGGGCTGCTCATTATAGACCTGGACAACTTCAAGGCACTCAACGATACCTACGGGCATTTCGCATGCGACAAAGTTCTCGTGGATTTCGCTTCGCTGCTTAGATCCTGCACACGAATTGAGGACCGGGTGTTCCGCTTCGGCGGCGATGAGTTTGTGATCATTATCCCGAACACGGAGCTTGCCGGCATAGAAAGAGTGGCAACCAGCATCCTCGAATCGATCCCCGAGTTCTTCTCCAACCGCCCGTTCCGGATAACCGCCTCTATTGGGGGAGGCAGCCTTCAGGCGCACGAACCGGTAGATGAATGGAAAGAACGCGTAGACCGCTGCCTGTACAGCTCCAAAGCACAGGGCCGCAACCGATACGTTTCCGACGGATATCCCTGCTCATAGGTGGGGCCCTCAGAACGACAGGTAATCCGATGCCAGTGACGGCTCGACTCCGTCATCCGGCAGTGGCACATCCACCACGGTAATATCGCCCGGCTCCTGTTCGCCGGTAGCAGCCTGCCTGAACGCCTCGGTCAGGCTGTGATATGGTTCCAGAAGCCAGGGCGGGCCATCCGCCTCGACCTCGGCTTCCGGCTGTTCTTCGAATGTCTCTGTCAGGAGCAGAAGGGCCTGTTCCAGGTCGATGTTTTCCGCATGCGAGCGTATTCTGAGTGTTTCAAAGTCCTGCGACAGGTACACACCCTCGGAGGAGAGAAAATCATAGCGAGCACGCGCTATGTCCCCGTCCGACGTTTCCGCGAGCAGAACCGGCGTCCATCCGTGCTCATCGCTCGAATCCCCGATGAACCGCCAGGTTCCATCCGCATAATCAGGCCCGTCCGCGCATCCAGCGATCAAGAGCAGGCTCACCGCGATCACGCCGAGTACTTGCAGGCAAGACATCCGGCGAAATTTCTTTGATAGCATACTGCCACGAACTATAGCGCACCTGCAGCGGAGTTCACAAACTGCTAACGCAGCGGTATTGTGCCTATATGAACATTTTTCGGTGACATGGTAAGCTCTGTGCCGAATGCACAGGCATTATACCAGATAGTCTAAAGGAGCAGGGTCTATGGAAATGGACACAACAATACTAGTTCTGATTTTCGCTGCCGGCCTGCTCGGACTGTTGTATGTCTTCTATCTGACAAAAAAGATTACGAAGGCTGACGCAGGCACCGAGCAGATGATCGATATTCACAAGGCGATACGCGAGGGTGCCAGTACCTTCCTTCGCCGGGAATACCGCGTGCTCGCCTGGTTTGCCATCGCGATGACAGTGGTTCTTCTGGTCTTCGTCGATACATTTACCGGCATTTTCTTTCTGATAGGTACCATTGTGTCGGCAGTTGCCGGATACCTTGGTATGGATATCGCTACGAAGGCAAACGTGCGCACAGCCGCGGCCGCCCGCACAAGTTGGGCAACCGCCATGAAACTGTCGTTCTCAGCCGGAAGCGTCATGGGTTTCACAACCGTCTCGTTCGGCGTACTGGGCCTTATCCTTACCACCCTTATCACCGGCGATCCGTACCACACGCTCAGTTTTGCGTTCGGTGCGAGCGCCGTGGCTCTCTTCCTGCGTGTCGGAGGCGGTATTTTTACCAAGAGTGCTGACGTCGGCGCCGACCTTGTCGGTAAGGTCGAACAGTCGATTCCCGAAGACGATCCGCGAAACGCCGCATCGATCGCCGACAACGTCGGTGACAATGTCGGTGACATCGCCGGCATGGGAAGCGACCTGTTCGAAAGCTATATCTCCTCAATTGCCGCGGCAATGGTGCTCGGTATTGCCGCAGCAGGTGCAGAGTTCGGAGTGGAAATACCGCTGCTTCTTGCTTCGCTCGGTATTATCGTCTCGATAATCGGCGTATCCATGGTGCGTCCCCCGAAAGAAGCGGAAGGATTTGACGCGCAGGTTGCCGGGGCTCAAAAGAGCATGAACATGGGCGTTTACGTGTCGAATATCCTCATGCTCATCGGAAGCTTCCTGATCGTAAACTTCATGCTTGACGACCTGGCGGTATTCTGGGCGCTTATTACCGGCCTTGCAGCAGGCTTCCTCATATCGCTTGCAACCGAATACTACACCTCCTCGGACTTCAAGCCCGCCCGTGAAATTGCACGGTCGAGCGAAAGCGGCCCCGCGCTTACGATTATTGAAGGAATGGGCAAAGGTATGGTCAGTACCGTAGCCCCCGTACTTTTCGTAGCACTCGCTACGGTAATCGCTTATGCGGTGGCAGGACTATCCGGAATCGCTATCGCGGCTATGGGTATGCTCATTAACCTGGCTATGCTTCTGTCCATGGACTGCTACGGTCCGATCGCCGACAATGCGGCAGGTATTGCCGAGATGAGCGGACTCGGCGGTGAAGTTCGCGAACGCTGCGAAGCGCTCGATGCCGTCGGAAACACTACCGCGGCACTTGGAAAGGGTTTCTCGGTCGGCTCGGCCGCACTCGCCGCCCTCGCCTGGATTGCAACCTACTTCGATGTCGCAGATATTCAGATTCTGGACGGAGTTCAGGTCGCTAACCTCATGGACGTATCGGTTCTTGCCGCTCTACTGATCGGGGCAATGCTTCCGTACCTGTTCAGCTCCCTCGCAATGCGCGGCGTGAGCATCGGATCATTCGACGTCGTTGCCGAGGTGCGCCGTCAGTTCAAGGCAATCCCGGGCATCATGGAAGGCACCGCCAAGCCGGACTACGTAAGCTGTGTAGATATCGCAACCACCAGCGCAATCAAGGCAATGCTGCTACCGGGACTCATCGTTATTCTCGTACCTCTTTTGATCGGCTTCACCCTCGGCCCGACGGCGGTAACCGGTCTTCTTGTTGGTTCGCTCTCGAGCGGCTTTATTCTCGCTATTATGATGGCTAACTCCGGTGGTGCGTGGGATAATGCGAAGAAGTACATAGAAAGCGGTAAGTACGGAGGAAAAGGCAGCGAAGCACACAAAGCAAGTGTTATCGGTGACACCGTCGGCGATCCGTTCAAGGATACAGCCGGCCCTGCGCTGAACATTCTTATTAAGCTGATCGGTAAGGTGGCCGTTATTTTCGGTCCGCTCTTTGTTGCTCTGATCTCGCTCGATTAAGGGAGGAGCCAAACTATGGATATACACTATTACGTATCGATATACCCGTTGGAGGCGCTCATCGCCTCCAACCTGGATCCGTTCGAATTCGGTCAGTACATGGCGCTCGGTGAGCGCATGGGGTCGAACGAACGAATTATATTCGTAGAGACCGAAGGAGAGTTCGGTCGCCACTTTGACTGGTCGTACGCCAAGAAAGAATGCGTTCCGCACGAGGACGGCCGTCCCAAGCATTCGACCTGGCTGTCCACGTACCGCGTGCTCGAGCACCTGCAGCTGGACAAACTCAAATCCATGTATCTCACCACCCAGGACGGTCGGACGCTGGAAATGCCGCGTAACGACGAGGTTCTCCCGACCGAAAACCGGGAGTACTGGGCCTACCAGGAACTGTGTCCGGTACACCCCCTCGTTGTTAGCGTTCTCGATCCGAAGGAGTTCGCAAACTTCATGACCGACTCCTCGCACCACATATCCGTACCGGCGATCGCCTTTGCGAACCTGAAGACCGTTAACCTCAGCGATCCCGAACGAAGCGGGAACCTCGGCGGGACCTATGACCACAAAGCCGAGCACCTTGCCCGCTGCGTGGAAGCGGTCCGGGGCAACCCGAAAAAACCGAACAAGAACGTTCAGCGCTCCAACGCTGAGTTCTCCTATCAGGTTATAGACCAGGCAATTTACATCGCCTCAGGCGGAAAACTTGCCGGCTGGCGAATGCCCGACCGTCGCACGCTCGAAACCGAGCATCGCGACTGGGCACGAAGTGCCATGATCGTATAGTACCTGTACCGTTCAGGGACAGAAGCCCGTCGCATGAATGCGGCGGGCTTTTTTGTATCCTGGACAACCGTTTCCTGCCCGGATAACTGCGGCCTGCCCGGACAACCATGCCCTGCCCGGATAACTGCGGCCTGCCCGGACAACCGTTCCCTGCCCGGATAACTGCGCCCTGCCCGGACAACCGTGCGCTTTATCTCCGCCATGCGAAGACCGACCGGTGGTTTTATCGGCTTTTTGCCGCCTCGGCGACCATCCGGTCGAACTTCCGCCCGCGCGAAAACGCTTCCTGGAGGAATGAAGCATGGTCGGGGTAAGATTCGTTTACGCTCATGACCTCGAAGGTCAGACAGCCGGTATACGGCGAGGCGGCTATAAGGTGGGCAATGCGTTCCCACGGAACCTTGCCGGTGAACGGCAGGCGGTGCTGGTCGCCGGTGCCGTCGTTATCCTGGAGGTGCAGCGAATAGAGCCTGGACAGATTAGCCTCCGCGTCAGCCAGGTCATCGAAGCCGAACAGCTCATTGAGCACCGCGTGACCGGTATCGAGACAATACCCGAGCATATCATGATCAAACTCGCGAATGAGAGGAAACGCCCGGGAGAAGCCCTCCTTCGGAAGATTCTCGAGTGCGATTCTCACACCGATTCGCCCGGCATAGGGAAGCAGCTCCTCGAGAGAGTGGCGCTGGGCATCGTGTGACCGGGCGGCGCTTGCATGAAGAATAATAGTATCCGCTCCGAGCTCTGCGGCCATTTCAAGTCGGTTTTTCACGAGGTCAACGCCCTTGTTACGGGTCATGCGGTCGGGGCTGCCCCAACTCGTTTCCTGCCCTTCACTCGCGTGGAGATTATTCACGCTCATGCCGAGATCGATGAGCTCATTCGCGATTTCCCGGATCCGCTCCGTTGAGTAGAGGAGGTCCGAGTCCCACTCGTGGCAGAAGTGAACGAACGGAAAGCCCGCCGCCCGTATCGCATGGAGATGCGGAATCGGATCATCATGGCTGTCGAAAAAGTCGCTGGTAATAGATAAATGCATAGGTACCCGATACAGTAGCATAGATGAGATTTACACGCACCGCACCGGGTGTAGTATGTTGCCAACGGCAGGAAGAACTATGAATATTCTTGAGGGACTGGTCGAGGAACTCAGCGTAATCCCCGTCGAGCTCATATTGCCGCCGGCAGGGGTACTGATCTTTTATGTAATCGGAACCCGATTACTTATATCCAGTACCACAAGCCGACCAGCCCATATCCTGCTGCTCATCTCCGACACAATCGTTATTCCCACGCTTCTTGTCACACTCGCGGTGCTCGCCGAAGAGCTTCCCGGTCGCACCTTCAGCGCAACGAACCTCGCGCGGCTGCTGCAGGCGCTTCTGACCATCACCGCCATTCGGCTTTTTGACCGCTACCTCGGTCTGTTTGTCTGGACGAGGCGCTTCCGGGCGCTCCGCGGCGCCGAAGCGCCAATGCTGTTGCGCAATCTTGTCTCCATTTCCCTGTATCTGATGGCTGCAGGGTTCATAGCGGTGTTCATCTTCGGGCGAACGGCAAGCGGCATTCTCGTCTCCACGAGCGTGCTTGTCGGTGTTATCGGCTTCGCGCTGCAGAACCTCCTGTATGACCTTTTTGCCGGCATAGCCATGACCTTTGACCGCCCGTTCGACATGGGAGACTGGATTCAGCTCGGGGATGGAACCGAGGGGCAGGTAGTGCAGATCAACTGGAAGTCCACCCTGCTCAAATCGCTGAACGAGGGCATGTATATTATTCCCAACAGCCGGCTCTCCCAAAGCGTCGTGCATAATGTATCGCGTCCCTCAGCCGCCTACGCCATGTGGGTAACCGTTTCGGTAGACCGGCGGTATCCGCCGGACATCGTGCGAAAGCGCCTTGTTGAGGCGGCATTAAGTACCCGGGCAGTGCTTAAGGATCCCGGCCCATCGGTTAACCTTTCCGACGGCACGGGGAATCCGCTTCGCTATACGGTATATGTCACCTTTGAAAGCTATCTGCGCCACTTCTCCGGGCGAAGCGAACTGTACCTGAACATTTACAGTTATCTCGAACACGCGGGCATCGAAACAAGCGCGGCCAAATATGAAATCGCAACCGAGCAGGCTCCCGAACGGGTTATTTCCCGCCCCACCCTTTTCGATGAACTCCGCGGAGCCGAAATCTTCCGCATGCTCGATGACGAGCAGATCGGAGAGCTCGCCCGACGCTCGACCGAGCAGACCTACTACCCGGGCGAAGTACTCGTCCGGGAAGGAGAGCGCCGGTCGGATCTGATAATCGTTACCAGCGGTATCGTCTCGGTGCGTAAACGGCAGGGCCGCGGCGGCGTCGAAATGGCACGCCTCGGAGCAGGATCGGTGATCGGCGAGATGTCCCTGCTTACCGGTGCCCCTCGTTCGGCGACTATCAGTGCATATGTGCTTACCTCGGTTATACAGGTACCCAAGGAAGCTCTTGAGCCAATCGTGCGCGACGTTCCGGAACTCGCCGAGGAGTTCGGACGCATCATGGTTGAACGGCAGATCACCGGCGGGCAACTCGGGCAGACACTGCGCGAGAGTGAGAAGAACACCTCCGAAATTGTCCGGGAATCGATCGACCGTTTCGTCGGACGCATCCGTCACTTTTTCCGGATTCCCGGAGAATCCTTGCAGGACGAAGCATCCACCGGTGCAACCGGCGAAAAGGACAGCGCCGCCAGGGAATCATCCAGACAGGCTTCGAAGAAAAAGTCGTCACGAAAACCCACTAAGGAAGAGAAAAGGCGGGCCGCCGGCAAGACAAAGCCGTCTGACCCGAACACGAGCAACCCTGATCCGAACGATCCTACCACGAGCAACCCGAATCCGGCTGATCCTGACACGAGCAACCCGAATCCGGCTGATCCTGACACGAGCAACCCAAATCCCGCTGAT
>CAZMEV010000025.1:10154-11788 GCA_964565375.1 uncultured Spirochaetaceae bacterium | reverse complement strand
CACGAGCAACCCGAATCCGGCTGATCCTGACACGAGCAACCCAAATCCCGCTGATCCGAAACCGGGAAGTTCAGGTGCAAACACCTCGTCGAGCAATGAGCCGAATACCTGAAGGATAATCTGGAGTCGCCATGAATATACGACGGTTACGCATAACACTTATTCTTATTGCCGGTGTCGCAGCCACCATGCTTGCCGGAGCCTGCGCAAGCCAGGAAGTGCGGGCCGCGCGCCGGGGAGACATTCAGGCTCTCGAGGATTTTCTCGCCGACGGCGGCGACGTCGACGAGCGAAGCCGCGGAGACAAGACCCTGCTTATGGAGGCGCTTGAGAACCGCCAGGAGGCCGCCGCGGCGTTCCTGCTCGACGCAGGCGCCTCGGTCGAACTCAGCGACTCGCAGGGACGCACCGCGCTCGTCTATGCCGCACGCGCGGATCTTCCCGGTCTTACCGAGCGAATAATCGATATTGGTGCCGACATAGAGGCGCCGGACAACGAAGGGAAAACCGCCCTGCTGCATGCAGTACAGGAGGGCTCCCGGCGTGCCTTTGACGTTCTTCGCGGAGAAGGCGCTTCAGTCACGATACGGGACCGCGACGGAAACACCGCACTTCATGCTGCCGCGGACTCAGCGGCTCCCGGATTCGTGCAGATGCTCATAGACGAAGGACTGTCCCCGGACACACGCAACAATCAGGGACGAACCGCGCTTCATCGAGCCGCCTCGCGCGCAGCAACGAACGTCGCGTCCGAACTCATCCGGGCAGGCGCCGACATGGAACTCAAGGACAATCGCGGCCGTACACCGCTCATGCTCGCCGCTGACACCGGAGCAACCGGCGTCGTGCAGCGCCTGCTCGATGCAGGAGCGGACCCGGAGCCGCGCGACAACGACGGCTGGAACGCACTCGCGTTCGCGCTTTCGAGAAGTGCCGCCGATCGTTCAGGAGTACAGCGCTCGGCGACATTGCTGCGCGAGGCCGGAGCACAAGTCCCGCGCGAAGAACACATTGGAGCGGACATTGCCTTCCGTGCGGTACGGTCCGGAAATGCCGAGGTTATATCCCTGCTTCTCGAGGCAGGCCTCGACCCCGGAGTAAGAAACAGACATGGGGAAACCCTCCTGACAGCCTCCGTGGCTCATGAGGCAATCGTTCGACACGTGCTGGCGGCAGATGCCGACCCGAACCGTCCGAACCGCGCGGGCGATCAGCCGCTTATGCTTGCCGTCGAAGGCGGTCACGAGGGTACCGTCCGCCGTCTGCTGTCGGCCGGGGCAAACCCCGATATATCAGGCTTCGACCGGAGGACTCCTCTTATGAAGGCAGCCGATGCGGACCGCGAAGAAATAACCCGGCAACTGCTGCTCGCCGGTGCGCGAGTGAATGAGCGTGACCGTCGTGGGAACACCGCGCTGCACTTCGCCGCCGAAGGGGCCTCTGAGCGAGTTATCCGGCTGCTCCTGACCGGCGGCGCCCAGGCCTCGCTGAGAAATAACGACGGTAAGGAACCGGTCGACATTGCCGTGGACGAAGGCCGAAGCGACAGCATTATTGATCTGCTGGTTTCCGCCGGTGGAACACCACCTGACTGACCGGCGGCTCAGCGGCCGGTATATTTGTAAGCGGCCGGT
>CAZMEV010000025.1:0-10054 GCA_964565375.1 uncultured Spirochaetaceae bacterium | reverse complement strand
AGCGGCCGGTATATTTGTAAGCGGCCGGTGTATTTGTAAGCGGCCGGTGTATTTGTCCAGCGGCCGGTACATTCGCTGGGCGGCCGGTATCCTCGCCCGGCGGCCGGACGCCACATTTGCGCCTGACATATAACAACGTCCACGTTACAATTCACGCACTGTGAATATCCACACGCGCCACAACATTCGAATCACTGGAACCGAAGATGCTTGCGCAACCATGATTATGGCCCACGGCTTCGGCAGCGATCAGACGGCGTGGCGACATCTTCTGCCGATGTTCGAGCAGACGCACCGGATTGTGCTGTTCGATCACGTCGGACATGGAGGAGCGCATCCCGATGCATTCGCCCCCGATCAATACCCGAGTGCCGACGCGTTCGCTCGGGACATCATCAACATAATAGATGAACTCGATCTCGACCGGATTGACTTTGTCGGCCACTCGGTAAGCTGCATCGCCGGAATGCTCGCCTCGCTCGAGCGCCACGCCCGCTTTCGTTCGCTCTCACTGATAAGCGCCAGCCCCAGGTATCTCGATGATGAGGAGACAGGATACACCGGCGGATTCACGAAAGAGGATCTGAACTCGCTGTATGAGTCTATGAACAAGCGCTTCGACGAATGGGTCGACAGTTTCGCGGAACTCGTCGTCGGCAACCGGGACCGGCCCGGCCTCGCCGCGGAGTTTGCGGCAACAATGAGCAGTCTGCCAGTTAATGCCGCCGTGCATCTCGCACACGTGATCTTCGAAAGCGACTATCGTTCACTGCCCGAGCGCATAATCCATCCAACGCTCATCCTGCAGCCGCAGAACGATCCCGCCGTTCCTCTGCAGGTCGGCTTCTATCTGCAACGGCACATTCCCGATAACACATTCGCAATTATTGACGCTGAAGGGCATCTTCCGCACCTTGCCTCCCCCAGGGAAGTGGGAGGCCCCCTGCGTTCGTTCATAGCCTCGCTGCCATGAGGAACACATCGACCTGAATAAAGAGTAATGAAACACTGCGCCTAACTTCCGGTTTCGAAGCGAATGGGGGCGTCGAAGAATCGCGCGTAGTCGGCGATCGTACGGCGAATATTCGCGCGCTGGAAGAGCACCTGCGTCATCGCTTCCCACATGAATACCCATCCACCCACGTTCAAGCCTTCGCGCAGGGTAAGACTTACAAGATCCTCAGACAGCATCGGATCCACAATGTTGCCGATGGCCAGAAGCGCCACAGCAACCCCGATGTAGTACGCACCGCGCACGACCATACGGCGAATACGCACCCGTTCGGCGAACATCTCGTAGCGGAAGTAGTTGCGAATACCGCGGATGAGATGCTCCTCGGCTTCAAAATCACGCGGGTCGGTAACTGAAAACACCAGTTCAATCGGCGCCTTGAAGGGAATATCATCGGAGCACTCCTTGAGGTAGTTCACAAGCCCCGGTGCGACTTCCCGAACCTCCTTCCACGCACTGTCCCACTGGCTGAACGCCTGGGAGTATTCAGGAAGCTGCACGTCGATGATAAACGCTCCCGAATTCTCGTTGTAGCGGTATATCGTTTTCAGGTATTCGAGCGCCTGCCGGCGCCGTCGTCTCCATCCCATTCAGCGCAACTCGTCGAACGTGTCAGCAAGACGGCGAATATCACCGGGCATTTTAGCTCGTGCAAACCGGCGAAGCTCATCGGGAACACCCCCGAATAACGGCTCGCAGATCGAGCCGACAATACACGCAAGGGTATCCGCATCGCCTCCGAGACTTACTGCAAGCCGAATCGCATGTTCAAAGTCATTCGCATCGCGTACGCATGCAAGCGCCGCCGGAAGCGTGCCCTGGCAGGTCTCGTCGAAGGTATAGGTCCGGCAGAACTCATCGAGGTCGCCCGGAAGCTCGTAGCCGAAACGCGAGGCGATCTCTTCAGCGAGACCGCCTCCCGCACTCGTTTCCCCGGAGCCGGTTGTCGAGGAGGTGCCGGCCCCGCTCGGTGACTGAGCCTTCCCTGTGGAACCTGCCGCACCACCTCCGGAGCCGATTTTCTCCGCGGATGCATCCACCGCACCTCGCGCGCGAAACACCGCAAGCGCGACCGCCTGGGCGCCCCGGATTCCTTCCGGATGATCGTGGGTCACCGCCGCGCTCGCCTCCGCGTGTTCGAGCACCTCGTCCTCTCTGTCGAAAAGCCAGCCCACCGGCGAAACACGCATTGCGCTTCCGTTTCCAAAGCTTCCGTAGGGCGCAGGCGTTCGCCCCGAACGGGCCGCTTCGATCCATTCCCGGAATCTGCCGCCATAGCCAGAGTTCGGATATCGAAGCGCCCATTTCGCGTAGGCCGCCCCATAATCCGGATACGCAGCGCTGCCCTCAAGGATTGCTTCCGCGGTCGCCGCAGTCAGTATTGAATCGTCCGTGAGAAAGGACCGCTCATCGGGAAACAGAAAATCCATGCGTTTGGTCCCCGCAAACTCGTGCCTGCTTCCGGCCAGATCGCCGATAATCGCTCCGTACATAGTACCCGCAAGCGTAGCCGACCCGCCTGTGCGAGGCAAGCGGCTGGAGGACGATCCCGTATTGGCTATCTGTGAGCGCTACGTGTTTTCAAGCCCTACATAAACAGTGCAGGAATCGTCATGGACATAGCCGGCATAAAGGTCACGATAAGCAGGACCACGATCATCGCTACATACATGGGCAGCATCGCTTTCGTTGCCTTCTCGATTGTCGTGCCGCCCACTGCACACCCTACGAACAGCGCCGTTCCCACCGGCGGGGTCGCAAGCCCTATTCCGAGGTTGAGCATCATTACAATGCCGAACTGAATCGGACTCATGCCCACAACCTGTGTAACAACGGGCAGCAGGATCGGAGTGGTAATGACAATAAGCGGAGCCATATCCATGATCATGCCCAGGACAAGCAGCATGAGATTTATGAGCAGGAGGATAACAATCGGATTCTCGCTGAGCGCGAGCAGCCCTTCCGTGACAAGCGCCGGGACCCGCAACAGCGCGAGAAGCCATCCGAAGGCGTTTGCCGCCGCAATAAGGCTCAGCACCATAGCGAGCGTGCGGAGGCTGGAATAGAGGATATTCCACATCTTTCGAAGCGTCATTTCCCGGTAGAACAACGTAGTTACGAGAAACGCGTAGATACACGCGATAGCAGCCGATTCTGTCGCGGTAAAAACGCCGCTAATCACACCACCGATAATAATGACGGGAGTAAGCAGACCGAGAAACGCATCTTGAGTAATACGCCGTGCTTCAAGCCACGTATACCCGTGCTCAGCCGGATACCCCCGCCGTACCGCCAGCCAGTACGCAAGTACCATGAGCGCAAGTCCGAGTACTATGCCCGGCACGATACCGGCCAGGAACAGCGCGCCAACGGACACACCGCCGGCAGCCAGGGAGTAAATGATGACGTTATGGCTTGGGGGAATAACAATGCCCTGACACGCGCTTGTCACGGTAATGGCGGTTGAATAGTCCGAGTCATAGCCTTTCTTCTTCATGACCGGAATCATAATCGAACCGATCGACGATACATCGGCTACCGCAGAACCGGAAATCCCTCCGAAAAACATGCTCGCAAGAACATTTACCAGCCCCAGGCCTCCCCTGACCCGACCGATGATCAAGTTGGAGAACTTGATCAAACGTGTTGCAATTCCCCCCTTGCTCATGAGCTCGCCGGCGAGAATGAAAAACGGAATTGCAAGAAGGGAGAATATGCGCACACCGGAGGCCATCCGCTGCACAATACTGAGCATGCTCACTTCCAGATAGAATGCGGTAACAATCGTCGACGCAGCGAGCGCGAATGTTATCGGAAGCTTAAGTATCAGGAGAACAAGAAACAGACCAATAAGCAGGTAGGTAGCAACGGTATGATCACCCACGTGGTTCCCCCTCCTCGTTTTCGTTGTTTTGCGGGCTCTGTCCGATTAGCTCACTCTGTGTTTTCTGCACGTCCTCTTCCGGAATCTCCTCGTCTTCGCCGATAAACGGATTCAACCAGGCGTCATTGCGTTCCATACCAAAAAGATCCACCAGCGCTTCAAGAAAAATCAGCGCACCTCCGACCGGCAGCGCAAGATAGAGATATCCCGAACGCACTCCCATCGCAGGTATAACCGAACGCATTGTCGAGCTCACGAGTTCCCGCCCATATATGATGAGCACCAGTCCAATGCCGGCGATCACAACATGGTGCAGCTTATCCAGAACCCAGTTAATCCGCGGAGACAGGTTCTCCGGCATAATATTAATGGAGATGTGCAGTCGCTTTCGCACACCAAGCCCCATAGCAATAAACGTAAACCAGACCTGCAGAAAGAGCGCAGTCTGATTCGCCCAGCGGATGCCCATACCCATTACGTACCGCATGAACACCATAACGCCGATTATGATAACCATTGCGAGGATCATGAGCTTTGCGAGGGTAATAAGCGTCAGAAACACAACATTAAGCACGTTGCGAACGTTCAGATCGCTCCTCTGTATTGGCATTGGAACGCCCCTATCTTCTCGTAATATTTACATACTGTTAATAGAGAAAACGAGCCGGACAAAAGGTCAATCTCATGCCCGGCTCGAACGCTACTGTATATTCAGCAGTGTATCATTAATCTTGCAGAACGGGTGACTCAGTCGCGAACTGCCTGAATCCGTTCGATCATTTCCTGAACATGTTCAGGCTGTTCGGCATACAACGGCTCCATGCGTTCCTGCATTTCCTCAAGAACTTCCGGACTGGGCTCGGTTATCGTATTGCCCGCCTCGCGAATCGCTTCCTGCGACTCCTCGACAAACTCTGCCCAGCGCTCGCGCTGATAGTCGATTGAGTCCCACGCTGCCTGCTGGATCAACTCCTGATCCTCCTCGGAAAGATCATCAAAAATATCCTTGTTCATAATGGTGATCTCCGGGACCATGGTGTGCCGATTCTCTATGAAATACTCAGCGACCTCGTAGTGGCTCGTGGCGTAGTAACTCGGCCAGTTGTTTTCCGCACCGTCGATGACTCCAGTCTGCAGACCGCTGTAAACCTCGCCGAACGGCATCGGGGTCGGAGTGGCTCCGAGCAGCTCAACCATGTCGAGCATGAGCGGTGCTTCCTGCACACGAATGTTCATACCCTCAAGGTCTGCAACCTCTTCCACACGTTCGGTTGTGTAGAAGTTTCGCGCACCGGCATCGTACCAGGTCAGACCGACGAACCCTTCCGACTCAAGCTCCTCGAACATTTCCTGCCCGATATCGCCAAGCAGCACTTCCCACATGTGGTCGGGATCCTCATAGAGGAACGGCATCTGGAAGGCGTCGAGCTCCGGGACGAATGCCGAGACCGGAGAAATTGACACGCGAGTCATATCAATGCCGCCGAACTGTACCTGTTCAATAACATCGCTTTCCTCACCGAGCTGAGAGTCAGGATAGACTTCGATCTGAATCCGTCCATCACTGCGCTCTTCAACGAGTTCCGCAAACCGGTAGTTTCCCTGTGTCGTGGGATAATCTTCGGCATGCGTCTCGGCAAGCCGGAACGTATGTGTCTCCTCGGCATCTTCTTCGGCTTGTCCGCCGGCAAACGCGAGGCCAGTCGCGATGAACACCAGCGAAAGTACCAATACAAACAATCGTTTCATACAACCCTCCTTTGGGATGTGTGTGAATAACTGGTATCATGCTACCCCCGGTTTCCAGCGCACGCTCTACAGAATCTTGTTATCCATAGCAGAATACACCGCCGGCAGCGTTGTTTTCGAACTCAGCGTCGCAGGATATTGCGCGATCCGCACAATCTTGCGCTTGCACGGTATGGGGCAAGACAACGCTATGCGATTCGACGACGCCCACGGCTGTACGCCGCCCCACGGCTGTACGAAGGCATGAGCACGGACGCTACACGATCGTATTGGAGCGATAGTCGGTCGGGGTAATACGCGCATGCTGCTTGAACACACGCGTGAAGTAATTCGGATCGCAGAATCCTACATCAGTGGAAATCTCCTTGATACTCAAACGCGAAGATCGCAGCAGACGCTTCGCCTTTGCTACCCGTACCGAGTTAACGAAATCCACAAAGGTCATGCCCGTATAGCTTTTGAACACACGCGAAAAATAATGGGGTGACAGCCGCGCCAACCCCGCCACATCTTCCAGCGACAACGGCTCGTCGTAGTGTTCCTCGATATATCGCCGGGCACGCTCCACGTGTATGTGTGAGGGACTTCTCGAAACCTCCGTTCGCTCGCGAATGAGCGCTTCAACCGCCTCACCAATCACCGTCCGAAAGTCCGCTTTCGAACACGCACTCTCCACACGTTCAACCACCGCCACCCCTTCGTGCATCAGAGCATCCGGGTCAAGATCAAACTGCCGTGAGACAATCGTAATAAGCTCGAGCAACCTGCGCCGAACCGGCCCGCACCCGTCGGCGCCGGCCCAGAACTGCTCCACGACCTCGACGCCGGCCTCCACGCCTGAATCAAGGTCCTCCCCCGACACCGCCTCACAGATGCGCCGCTCAAGTTCATAGGGATAATCATGACGGTGCATCGTCTCCTGCCCTGCCGGAGGCACATCCGACGCAAACACGACCCGATCCATGTCGCGAACATCACTCTCGTTGACGACGCTTGCGCCGCGGTCTACCGCCCTCGAGCGTGCCACGCACACATGACGGAAAGCCCGTCCTATATCCGCCTCGTCACTCGGCGATGAACCCACCCCCAAATGAACCGTCAACGCGAACTCCTGCGAGATCCGGGCGGCAGCACGCTCGGCCACATTCACAGCCCGTCGGCCGGCCTCTGCGAACACCTCCTCAGCCGATTCGCCGCCTTCCCGGGATTCGCCTCCCTCCCGGGCTTCGGCGCTCTCCCGCAAATCAGGGACATCGCCTGCCTCACGATCATCCCCGGCCTGCTCCAGTACCAGAAGCACGTTTACAATTCCGTCCTCTTCAGCCCTCAACGGCGAAAGACCGGCCGACTCGAACTCTTTCGCCAGGGCTGTCGCACAGCGACTCGTGAGCACCCGCCTGTGGGAAGCGCTGCTGACTCCCGTCGGATATGAAGAAAAATCGATCTGAAGCGAAACCGCAAACAGCGCGCGCGGTTCAAGCCCCATAATCTCCAGATAGTCGGCGACCTGCTCGGACGAAAGCTCGGATCCGAGTACCCCGGTCACCAGCTCCCGTTCCAGCAGTGTTTTCACCCGCTTGAGCTTGTTTTCCGCCTCGAGGTGTTCTTCACGCGTTTCCCGTTCTTCGTCGAGCCCTTTCGCAAGCCGGCTGATAACCGAGACCACCCGATCGTCGTTTGCCGGTTTCACGATAAAGTCGCGCGCACCGAGACGCACCGCCTGCTGCGCATAATCAAAGTAATCGAACGCAGTCAGAAACACGATCCTCGTCTCCGGGCGCTCCTCGAGAATTTCGCGAGCCGCGTCGACACCGTTTATCCCCGGCATCTTCACGTCCATGAGGATGATATCCGGCCATTCCCTGCCGGCGACTTCTATCGCTTCACGCCCGTTTACTGCCTCGAGAATAGTCTCGATCCCGTCACACCCGCGCGTAATGATATAGCGCAGCGCCTCCCGTTCTATCTGCTCGTCATCGGCAATCAGCAGACTATACATCACGCCCTTCCCTGTTTCCTGAGGCCTCAGCCATTGACCGCCCGGACTCCCGGTCGTGTGCAGTCACACCGCTTCGCAGCTGCTCGCGAATGGTAGCGTCCGGTTTATTTGGAACTTTTAGGTTGATGGTTGTCCCCGTGCCTTCCTCGCTTTCAATAGAAACTTCCTCTTCTCCATGATACAGCAGACGCAACCGGTCTATTACATTCCGAAGCCCGATACCCGCCGAGTTCTCCGATTCAACCGGCTCAGTTCCGGCCTGAATCGTGCGAATCCGCTCAGCCGGCATACCTGCGCCGGTATCCTCTACCCGGATACTGATACTGTCGCCCGTTTCCTGCACCACCACTCGTACTTCGCCGCCCTCCTCGAGCGGCTCTATCCCATACTTCACCGCGTTCTCCACGAGCGGCTGAATCGTGAACACCGGAATCTGCACACGTTCAGCATCCACCTGAATATCCATATCGAAACGCAGACGCTCGGAAAAGCGAAATTTCTGAATATGAATATACTCGCGTACGATGCGAAGCTCGAGTTCAAGGGGAGCAATGGGATCGGTCGCTCGGAGGTGATATCGAAGCAGATTGGCCAGCGACTGGATCAGCTCGGTAGTGCTGTCTGCACGCTCGAACAGCGCGATCCGAGAAATGGTATTAAGCGTATTGAACAGAAAATGCGGATTGATCTGCGCCTGAAGCCCCTGCAGACGGGCAGCCTCGAGCGCGTGCTGCATCTGCACATTCTTAAGCTCTTCCTCATGCAGCTGCCGCTCGACAGCAGCCTTGTTTCTGAGATCCTCGACAAGCTCGCGAATATTCCGCTGCATGTAATTGAACGATTCACACAACGTATCAATTTCGACAAAAGAGCGCCGATGTTCCTCGAGCGGCACGTGCTCAGTGTTCAGATCACCATGTGCGACCCGATACACACCGTCAGCCAGTTTCGAAATCGGCTGAGTCAACCGTCTGGTGAAATAAATCGTGAACACCAGCATCATTATCCCGACGCTTAGGAGCCCAGCCTGCGAACCGAATGCAAGTGTACTCGCATGACTGCGGAGACGCTCGTGAGTATCGAGTTCCTCGCTCAGTCGCAGCTGCATAAGCCGCTGAATATAAATGAACAGATAATCTGAAATCTTCTCCGCGCGGAGAAACGAATGGAAGTGATCTGCGTCATCCGAACTGACATCCGCGAGCGCCTGTTCAGCATACTCGAAATACGCCCGAAACCCCCAGTACAGCCCCCGGATTTCATGCCCCGTTCCCGTGCTCGTGTAGTTGCGTTCACGAACCTCACTGTACAGAGTGGAAATCGTCTCTCGCGTATCTTGATATTCGTCCAGAGACTCAGTCTGCTGATCCCGCAGATACCGCGAAAGCGCACCACGATTACTATCCAGTGCCCCATGCAGTCGCTGAATACTGTGATACCCCAGAAGACTCTCGTCGAAAATACGCATATACCGCTGGGTATGGTTGAGCGTAACCATGTTCAATGCGATCGCCGCGATAATAATGGCCGCAAATAAAATGAGCTGCGTAGACTTCAGCGAAAACCGTATCCGCTTTCTGGAGTTTTTCCTCATAGTACCCTCTTCAGCGTGTTCGCCCCTCAAAACACCAGCAATGAAAGGGAAACAGCGGTGCCGGTATCGGGGCTGCTGTCGACCGATATCGTATATCGGTCTCCGTAATAGGACTCCAGACGCGACAGCGTAGAACCAAGCGAGCCATAGTCCGAATCACTGTCTGCCTTGCCGTTCAGATACTCCTCCGCATGAAAGCCCCGGCCATTATCCGAAACCTCGACCGATATACTGCCGTCGTGTGCGACAACCGACACATTCAGCCTCCACACCGCTATCTCTTCATCGTACGCGTGCAACAGACTATTCTCCGCGAATGTCATAATCGCATAGTGCGGAATAAACACCTCCCCGCCCCCATCCTCCGGCGCCGACACCCGTAGGTCCAAAGAGTTGCCGAAACACTCCCGCACCAGCGCCGAGAAATTCCCGACCGCCTCCAGCTCCGCACTCACCGGAACCAGCTGCCCCTTTCGACTGTGCCGATAGCGAAGAACCGAAACCAGCAAAGCAATGAGCTCGCGTGCATTATCCGCCTTCCCCACGGTCGTTAACCGCGAAACCCGATTGAGCCCACTCAGAACCAGTGTGTATTCATGCTGCTTCACCGCCCGTTCAGCATAGAGTCGCTACACCCACGCGCGCAAGCATTTGTGCACACACTGCCACAACCCGAAAACCGGGCGATCCGCTGAAATCAGGCGAGCTCCCGTCCAACCAGCCCCTTGACGAAGCCACCGCAATTCAGCTATCTTCCACCCATACGACGCAGGGTAGAGCAGTTGGTAGCTCGTCGGGCTCATAACCCGGAGGTCG
>CAZMEV010000024.1:0-32700 GCA_964565375.1 uncultured Spirochaetaceae bacterium | reverse complement strand
GATCGACGCGTCGATCGAGTTCGGGAATGTTGGTACGGCAACGCGGAGCGTTGTCCGCTCCTCTTCGGCCGCTTCCTGCTGGCCGCCACCGAATGCAGCGAACGACACCAGCGTCAGCACAATAAGCAGACTTAGTGCTTTTTTCATGGCTACTCCTTTATTAAAGGGTCTTTTACGATGTGCGAACCCGAACGTGCCACGTAGCCGGGAACACACTTAATCAATGACACATGCAAACCTGTAATCCGGGAGTGTCGCCTGAGCGTGTTACGGTTTGATTAACCGTAAAACAAAAATTCCGGCCCGCGTTATTTTCGGACTGAAACTATCCGCACCCTGATTACTGGTGTTAGTGTGTGAAATTTATGTTAATCTGTCCACCGGGTTCGGGAAGTAATTATTTTCAAAAGGACTTCCGTCTCAACGGAAAACTTCACCGTAAAACGGTACAGTGGGACTACCTGACTATATGAATGAACGTGACCACACAGACACAGAATCGAATCAACGGCAGCAGACACAAGTGCGCGGCATTATCTTCGACAAGGACGGCACGCTCTTCAATTTCCGAAAAACATGGCTTCCGATCCTTCTGAACGCGGCCAAACACACTGCAGCTGACAACGGGGATCTCGCAACCGACCTGCTGAAGGCCGCAGGATACGATCCGGAAAATGACCGGTTTGACGCATCCGGACCGATCGCGGCCGGCAACGCGGAAGACATGGCCGACGCGTGGCGTGAAGTACTGCTACGGTATGGATGGAGCGATGCCGGCACACCCTCGGCCGCTTCCGGCACGTCTTCAGCCATTTCCGGCACGTCTTCAGCCATTTCCGGCACGTCTTCGGCAGCTGCCGGGAACGCACCCGTCATTCCAACCCGGACAGAGCTTATTCGCGAAATGGACCGCGCCAGTCGTGAAACAGGAGTCACAAAGAGTGTGCCGGTTACCGACCTCCGCACCCTCTTCTCGCGTCTACGTGCGGCAGGGCTTACCTTAGGGCTTGCAACAAGCGACAGTGAAGAAGCAGCTCATGCTTCGCTCAGCCGCGAGGGAATAACAGAATTCTTCACGGTTGTAACCGGATACGACTCGGCAGGCCCGGCAAAAAAGCCCTCGCCGGAGGTGGTTTACAACTTCTGCCGGCAGACCGGCCTGGAAGCAGGCGAAGTACTTGTGGTAGGCGACACATGGCACGACATAGAAATGGCAAAGGCGGCCGGCGCCCGCTCGGTGGCGGTGCTCACCGGCGCAATTGAGCGCGAGGCGCTTGAACCCTACGCGGACGTGGTGCTCTCAAGCATTGCCAAGCTGCCTGAGTTTCTGGGTCTGGGTCAGGAATAGCGGCACATCGCCGCGCAGGTTCCACCGCGGCGATTTTTCGGCTCCAAGTGCGCTTCGGCGTATCCGTGTATACTAAAACTGCATTCCGCCCTGAAAGAGCACCGAATTGACCGACTGCGGGGTGGATTCACTCTGATTTCCGCGGATATCCGAGGTGAACGGCAGGTATCCGACTTGAAGGTGGAGAAACAGACCTACCGAATCGGTCAGATAGTAATTAACGCCGCCGGTGGCACCCGCTCCAAGTGAAAAGAGCGTGGAAAACTCTCCGCCATCGCCGAAACGATATGTTTCGAGACCACTGTTGATGCCGGCACCAAAGTGAAAGCCTGCATCATCCCATTCGGAGCCATAGCGTGCACCGATGAGAACATCCCCGGCCATGCCCTGGGTCTCGGCAATTTCATCCGCCTTTTCGAGTAGACCAACATTACTTCCGGCAAACAGCCCCGATCCGGCACCGGACATAACGGTTGCGTTTATACCCGTAAACGAATACGTGTTAACATCGCCTGCAGTTATCTCGTGACTTCGCATGCCTCGCGCTGCCGACACGCCGAGCGTATCGGCGCCGAATGCCACACCTGCAAAAAGCAGCAGGACTGCACCAGCAATAATCGTACGAGTTACTTCCATAGCGTCACCCCCGTCGGTCCTGGAGGAGAGTCTCCATTTCGACCTTTCAGTGTGCCATGCGAGGCATACAGATGTACAGCACTGTGCCTCCCGGGATACACTCGGAATCCACCGGAACACTATGCGCGACGATCAGGCACTACTCGACAGCATGATAACGGCAGCATGTGAAGCAGGGGTTAACAGTCTCGGCGTGCTCGAAGGTACGTTTCGGGTAGACCGTAAATCGGACCGTAGTCCGGTCACCCGCGCCGATACGGAGGCCGATACAATAATCAACCGGAAACTCAGCTCCTTTGGACTCCCGCTGGTCAGCGAGGAAAGCCCGCTGCCGGAGCACAGCCGGCGGATGTCGTGGTACCGCTACCTGCTCATTGATCCTCTCGACGGTACGAGGGGCTTTGTCCGCGGCGGTCGGGAGTTCGCGGTAAATATCGCGCTTATGCAGGCACATACGCCGATACTCGGTGTTATCGCACTACCGATAAGCGGCACAGTCTATTTCGGAGGGCCGCAGGTATCCACCTGTCGCCTCGATGAAGGCTTCGCGTCCATACTTTCCGATCCTCATTCGGTATCTCACAGGGCCCGCCCCGCCGGCTTTACCGCACGCGCCGGCTTAAACACGAGGGGGCGATCGCAGAACTCGATGGCAAAATCGATGGAGAACGGCAGGAATAATCCTATTCGCGTTATCGCAAGTCGACACAGCCTCGATGAGAGTACAGGCACATGGATACATCAGCTCGAAGCTAATCGCAGTGTCGGTACTGGTGGTATCGAGACGATGCAGGCCGGCAGCGCGGCAAAATTCTGTATGCTTGCGGATAATGAGGCTGATGTGTACCCGCGATTTGCGCCATGCATGGAATGGGACACAGCCGCCGGTGTGGCGCTGGTACGGGGAGCCGGAGGAGAGGTGTACGATGCGCACAGCGGATTGCCACTTTCCTACGGCGACGCCGACTGGTACAGCCGGCCGTTTATCGCCCTGAGCAAATCGGGCGTCGATCGGGGAATACCGACCACGTCCACAGCAGCTGAACGATAGAAAGGCGGAAGATTCAGTAAGGTTATGACTGCGCGCCGAGAAATCGATGCACACGCTCAACTGCTACGCATAGTTGCCGCAGGACTGCTTATCATTTCTCAGGCCGCCTGTGCGGGGCTTGGAAACGGCGCTCGGGCACAGCCGGGTGACCCCACCGTATCTGTGGTGCATAACCCTGACGGAAGCTATGACTATGCTGCAATGTACCGGCTCTACAACATGGCCGAAGCGGTATGGCGCGGCAATGAGACATTCCGTGACACCGACTGGGAACTTGACTACTTCGATCACGAGGAAACGCGGACTCACGGCCTTGCAATTCGCGAGGACGATACCCTCTACATAACATTCCGCGCCACCAGTTCCACCCTTGCCGCGGCGGACCAGCTTCTCAACCTCCAGGTTCATCAACGTGCGCCGGCATGGCTCGATGGGCCGTCACCGGTTCAGGTCCATCGTGGGTTCATGAGCCGCTACGAAGCGGTGCGCGAAGAAGTCCTGAGCCGTATACTGACAACGAGCGCCGAGAACATTGTGTTCACCGGCGCAAGCGCCGGCGGCGCCCTGTCACTGCTTGCGTTTATGGATGCCCTCGTCCTGCTCGACGAATCGACGCCGATCAGCCACGTCTCCTTCGGCAAGCCAAGAATTTTCGACGCGGCCGGCGCCCGATGGCTGCGTGAGACCGCCGCCGAACGCGTCGTCCCGGCGACAATCGTTCGGGTGGTAAACGGCAACGACCGGGTGCCCTCAATACCGCCGATGATCTTCGGATACCGGCATGTGGTTCCCGCGCACCATATAGGGCCGCAGCGGCGATGGTACCTCATTTCAGGCGAAGATCATCATCCGGGATATATCGAATCGCTTCAGGCCCTTGCAAGAGAAGAGGGTACGGTCATCGAAGAACTTCCGTACTCGAGGACACGATGACCGGTTCCTTCGATGCGTACATCGCCGTCGACTGGAGCGCTCGGGGCAATCCGAGTCCGCGTCGACCTTCGCCGGATGCAATCTGGATTTCGGAAACTGATCCCACCGGTACAGGCGTCGTGTACGTACGCACTCGTTCAGCCGCGATGCACCTGCTTCGCTCACGTCTTGTCGCTCACGTCGAAGCCGGGCGCCGGGTACTGGCAGGGTTCGATTTTGCCTTCGGATTCCCGCAAGGCTTCGCAGCGGCTATCACCGAAGGTAACACGCCGGAGAAACCGGGCAAGCATCGCAGTGCGGGACAGTGGTCTCGCCCGGCGGACAGCAAGCAGGCAGACGGCAAGCAGGAGAGACTCAGCCGGTCGGGCCAACAGGACGGCGCAAGCACAGTCAGTCAAGCCTGGGCGCGTGTCTGGAGTTCCTTCGCCTCCCTTGTCGAAGATGACCGGCGGAACCGGAATAACCGTTTCGAGGTCGCCTCACTGCTTAACAGACGATGCCTTGCGCAGGCCGGCCCGTTCTGGGGGCATCCGCCGGGAAGAAGTTACGACCGGCTCGAGCCCACGAGTCCTGCCGGCGGATATCCGGTAAGAGCCTCAGGAGGAACTCCGCTCGACCGCTACCGCATAACCGAGCGTGCCGAATCAGCCGCCGGGGTCCAACCGGTATGGAAGCTTTACGGGCCGGCGAGCGTGGGAGGACAAACGCTGACCGGCATCGCTCATCTGGAAGCTCTTCGTCGAGATTGCGTCCTTTCGCCGTACCTGGCGTTGTTCCCGTTTGAAACCGGCTTTCGCGTACCGTCGGATGCGCGCGTAGTGCTTTCCGAGATATGGCCCAACCTCTTTCCCTTCGATACCGACGATTCCATCCGTGACCGGGCACAGGTCCGGGCTGTCACCGCCGGGCTGCAGCGACTCGACAGAGCCGGCCGGCTTCATTGCCTGTTCGCACCTCCATCCGGCATGACGTCGGCTGAATGTCACGCATGCGAGCAGGAAGAAGGTTGGATACTCGGCGCAGGGCAGTTGACACGGGCACCGCATGTATCGTTAACTCACGAGCAATAACTTCCTTTCGCAGGCGCTGTGCACTTCCTGCCTGCTGATCTGATTCCACAGAACACACACCTTCCGCGGGCACAGGCTGAAGCTGTCACAGAAGGACCTTAATGAACTCACCCCGATTTGACGAACTCGGCCTCGCGCCGAGCGTACAGACTGCTGTATCCAAATGCGGATACACCATCCCCACGGAAGTCCAGGCTCGAACGATTCCGTTCGTGATCGAAGGACGTGACGTTCTTGCAACCGCCCAGACCGGCGCCGGCAAGACCGCTTCGTTCGTACTCCCCATGATTCACACTCTTTCCACAAATACTCCACAGGCCAATGGTACTCCACAGGCCAATGGAAAGGGAGGCTCGGAGGGCGAGTCTCGAGGTGGCGCAAGGAGCACCTCGCGCGATTCGCGAAATGCCGGGCGCGACTCGCGAAACAGCGGCAGAGGCCGGCGCGCACCGCGCAACGCCATGCCGACCGCCCTGATTCTCGCACCGACAAGGGAGCTCGCGATACAGATTTTCGAGAGCACCCGGACCTACGGCGCCGGATCACAGCTTCGCGGGGCATGCGTTTACGGCGGCGCGCCAAAACCGAGCCAGACCCGCTCGCTCGAGGCGGGCCCCGATATCCTCGTAGCCACGCCGGGGCGACTGCTCGACTTCATCGAAGAACGCCGTATTGACCTGTCGAAGGTTGAATACCTCGTTCTCGACGAGGGCGACCGTATGCTCGATATGGGATTCATGCCGGACATTCGAAAGATCGTGGCCATGACCTCCGCCTCGCGGCAGACCGTGCTCTACTCCGCCACCATGCCGGACGAGATTGCCAGACTCTCGCGCGAGATTCTCACGAACCCAGAGCGCGTTGAGTGCTCATCCGGAGAAATGAACGTGGAAGGAATAGAACAGTCGGTCATGTTCGTCGACCAGGATGATAAGACCCGGCTGCTCGTCGACCTCATTGAGAAGCGACAGATGTTCAAGGCGCTCGTGTTCACGCGGACCAAGCACAAGGCCTCGCGCCTTGCGAAGCACCTTTCGAAACAGCACATTGACAGCGCCGAGATTCACGGCGACCGCACTCAGAATCAGCGCAAGCGCGCGCTCGATCTCTTCAGAAGCGGCAAAGTCCAGGTTCTCGTCGCAACGGATGTCGCCGCCCGCGGCATTGACGTCGACAGCATTTCCCACGTGATTAACTACGAAATGCCGAACGAGGCGGAGACGTATATACACCGCATCGGGCGGACCGGGCGCGCGGGAGCTACCGGAAGCGCTGTTTCTCTGTGCAACCGCGAAGAGTTTGGTTCGCTCAAGTCCATTGAGCGGCTTATCGAGAAGAGCATTACCATCGACTCCGATCACGAGTGGCACATAGACATTAAGCCGCGTCGCCAGGATGGCGGAAAGCGCGGCGGCGGTGCTCCCCGTGGCAACGGCCGGGATAACCGCGGCGGAAGCGCTCCACGTGGCAACGGCCGGAGCAATAAAGGCGGCTTCCGCGGCAGCGGCTTCGAAGGACGCGAAGGTGGAAGCGGCCACGACGAATGGTCCTCCAGCCGGAACGGCGGCGGGCCCCGCGGCGATTCGCATTCCCGCGGCAAGGGCGGCCGGGCCGGCGGCGGCGAACGCTTCTCCAGGCGTGACTCGAATCACTCGCGAGCCGGCAAGCGAAGCGCGAAGCGCAATTAAAGGCTCTCGGATATAATCCCGGCAGTTATTACGGCCGGGAGCAGGCCGGCGTCCTGTCCGGCTCCGGCTGCCTCTTCCTGCAGGCATCTGGCCCGCGGACGTCGGGGGGTGAATGCCTGACATCCGGGCGGCTTCCTGACATCCGGACGACCGCGTGACATAGCGGCCACCAGCCGCCCCTTTATACTACGAAAGCAGGTGAATGCGCGAAAAGATGTAGCGCAGACTTTCCGACTGAAGAACCGATTCGCGGTAGGCGGTGCCCGGCAGGGATACACTGTCGCAGGCGTCATACCGCGGGTCGGAATCACTTCGCCGTGAATCGAACCAGTACTTCAACGAAATATCCTCGGCATCCAGCTCAATGCAGGTAATGCCGCGCTTTCCCAGCACACAGCCGGCGTTAAACATGGAAGGCACCACGAACGTATCGTGGTAAATGCTTCCGATGTCCTTCCGGCGATCCGGGACGGTGCGGGCGAGGTAGGCCTTAAGGCGGTCAATTTCGGCGCGAATTCCCTCGCGCTCCGACCGCTCGGCGATGCTGTGCCGTCGGCACAGCCGCTCGATATTGTACTTTACCCAGTCCGTCTTCGAGAGGGACTCGAAAAGGGGCCGGTGCGTATGGCCGATTATTGAGGCAATGCGTTTCTGGCGCGAAAACTCGTAGATGCGCTCCTCTATTGCCTTCTTTTTGAAGTTATTCGCACTCACCGAGCGGTTTTTCACCGGAAGCTTACTTACGATATTCCGGAGGATCCAGCCGACATGGTCGTTGTAAAGCTCATAGCGGCGTGAGGCCTGATGCCCGTGAAATATGAACATGGTATCGGGATTCTCTCTGTCGCCGACTTCCCACCGCAGCGCTTCGTGGATCGGCGTGTCGAACTCACTGTCGTAGATAAGGTCCAGGTCGTGATTTCCGACAAGGCGAAGAAGCCTGTCCTTGCGTTCAAATCGGTTGAATACCCGGTAGAGGGACTTCCACTGCCGGCGCACCGTTTCCAGCGGAAATTTCTGAAGCTCTTCGACATCGCCGTTGAGAATGAGGCGGTATCCGCGGCGCAAGTACTCTTCGAGCACCGTAATCGCAAGATCGGCATTGGTAACGAAGTCGTCCCGCGGCCCTCCGTCACCGGCGTGAAAATCACTGAAGACCACCGACGGACGGTCCTGCGGAATGCGCTCGGCTGTGGTGCGCCGGTAAAGACGCGAAAGGTTATGAAAGCTGAAAGGATGTTTTATGGGGACGGACCGGGCGGCGGTCTGTTGAGCTTCAGTGCTGCCGGGTGTTGCAGGGGCCGGTCGTGTCAGGGTGCTGCCCGGCGGCAGGCCGCCGACATCCGCAGTCGGTGGCCCCCACGCGATATCATTTGAGACTCTTGCCGCCGGCGACCCGGATACAATATTGCCGATCATATACGCCTTACCCCGCTTTCCGATGCGATGCAAAGGCATCGGCCATTGTGTGTTGTACGTTCAGGAAAAACCGGCGAAGGTTTCCGGCACCTGCGTACTCGGCGAGAAACGACTCAATCCGGTCGACTGCAAGGTCGCGGTCGTTGCTGAAGTGAAACCGGGAACCCCGAGGGCCGGTGTATTCTTCGCCGGCAGCACGGGCGCGCGGAAGACCATCAACCTCCCGAACAAAAGCGGGAAGCGTTTTGTGGAGGTTCGAGAAGCGCCCTTTCATGCCCCAGCCCGACTCGACAAGCATGCGCGCATTCAGCCGCTGCTCGTATTGTCCGCGCTGCGGGATTGCGAACACCGGTTTTCCGAGCGTCACCGCTTCGCTGAGGCTCTGATGCCCGGCGCCGGTAATAAGTGCTCTGCAGCCTGCAAGCGCCTCGGCGTAGTCCTCGCGCGGATTGGGGAAGAGCCGATATGATACGCCCAGCTTAGAAAGCTCGGATACGACCCGCGAGCGGTAGGTCGGCTTCACATATACAACGAAGTAGTCTCCGCGCGTTACCGGATGCCGTGTAAGCTCCTCGCGCAGAATCGGCCCGATATCGCCGTTGTAAAATGAAACGAACCGCCTCCGGTCGAAGCGGCCGGTCATCGCGTGAGCGATCGCCTTTGCGACGATGGCATCGGGAAGTATGCTCGGCGATTTAATGACGATACTCGGATGACTGATCTGCAGCACCGGAAGGTCAAGACTCCGCGCGGCGGCCGGCAGATACGGTTCATAGTCGCTTATGAGCGCCTCGGCGCCCGATGCGGCAAGCGCTCGCCGAATGGCCGAAACATCGGCGCGAAACCGGATTGCCTTTGAAAGGTTCTGCCGTGCAGTCGCGAGATAATCAATTCGATCCTCGCGTTTGACCATATGAAAGTACGGAATCGTCACGACATGCGCACCCGGCAGATTGCGCCGGATATGGTGCTGAACCGACGACGGCACGAAGAGAACAAGATCGTGTCGGGCCTCAAGCGCCTGAGCGAAACTTATCAGACGCGAAACGTGACCGAACCCCTCACCGGCACAACTCATGGCAACGTTCATGGTCAGAGCATAGCGAAGCTAAGTATCTGTCGTGAAGGTATTTAACCAATTTCTGACACAGTCTAATGAAGTTCTAACCGAAACGAAGGCCAGATGGCGGGCGAACCGGTCATTGCCTTGGCGCACCGTGGTTGCGCGCGCTACCACCGGGGCCGCCGCTGGTTCACGCGGTCTACCACCGCGGCCGTTTCGCGCCGCTGGTCACGTGGTCTACCACCGGGGCCGCCGCTGGTTTACGTAGTCTACCACCGCGGCCGTTTTGCGCCGCTGGTCACGTGGTCTACCGCTGCGGGCGTTGTACGCCGCCGAGGCGGTCGGCCCAGGCCTCGGGATACCCACGGTAGTAGCGGTCCGCCGGGATCCGGCGGCCGGCGGCGCGGGCGATCCTGAAAAGTGCGGCGCGACTTATGGACGGCACGCCGACGATAAAAAGATAGAGCGGCCCGAGCAGACACGACTGGCGGGCATGGCCGAGCTCGTGAGCCTCCATGCGCTGCTGCGCGGCGACAAGCTTACGTCCGAATCTGCGCTCGTAATCGAAGGAAAACAGAAACATCCCGAGAGAAACGCCGCCACCGAGTAGCGTTGTGCGAGTAACAAGCGTCGCGGAGGGAGCACGGAAGGTCTTTGCTTCGCGGTCGAAAAGCTTCACAAACGAAAACACCAGTACACCGAGCAGTGTCTGGGGCAATTCCCAGGTGACATGGCGAAGCACGGTGAGTGTATCAATCGTGAGGGGGCGCTCGGCTGATGTCTCTTGTTCAGATATCGGCATATGGGACGCTCCAAATCCACCTGTGCCCTGGATTTACTGCCGGGCAATCCGCAGAAAATACCGCCCTGGATTTCCTCGGGGCCGTCAGCAGGAGATACCCGGCTGCTGGATTCCTTCGGGGGCACTCAGCGGGAGATACCCAGTTGCTGAATTGCACCTGTGAGTTCGCCGGGCGTGTTTATGAGAAGGTCGGCGCCGGCTGATTCGAGTTCCTCACGGGAGCCGAAGCCCCACAATACTCCGATGGCATAAACGCCTTCTTCGCGAGCTGCATGTACATCGTACGAGCGATCCCCAACCATAACCGCTTCGTGTGCCGACAGAGAATTGTCGTTAAGAGCCTGCCGAATAAAGGCTTGCTTCCGGACGACCTCATCGCTGAGCTCCGGTCCATAGACCCCACGGAATGAACTCGAGATTTCAAGGAAGTCCAGGATCTTTTCAGCGAAATGGTGGGGTTTTGCGGTAACAACCCACATGGAATGGCCGAGATCGTCAAGCTCATCGAGCATTCGCGAAATATCCGGATACAACCGATTCTCAAACATGCCGTGAGATGAATACCGCCGGCGATACATACCGATCGCGCGGTTGAGCTGTACGTCGTCGGCCTTTGGAAGAAGCTCCTGCAACGAATCGCGCAGCGGTGGACCGATGTACTTGGTGAGTTCTTTTCGCGAATGACTCATCCCGCCGGCACCGATGACTGCGTACTCGAGACACCGGGTTATTCCCTCTGACGGATCGGTGAGGGTGCCGTCAAGATCAAAGAAAATATTCAACACTGCCTCCAGTTGACGAAAACCGTTCACACGATATCACAGAGCAACGTGCAAGGCAGCGTCTGAAGCCCCCGTGGGGCGCATCAAATTCCATTCTGATGCAGGGGATTGTCCGGGATATCCGAAGCTTCGACTCCGGGATACCCCGGCCCGCGGACAGGGACCCGATACCCGCTTACGAGTCAGGCTCCTCATCAGGGTCTTCATCCCCATCGAGGTCTTCGACCTCTTCGGGTTCATCATCAGCCGCGGCCTCTTCTGCGGCCTCCGCTTCCTGCTCGGCGCGCTCTTCTTCAAGTTCGGCCGCGACGATCTGATTCACCTCCTGCGAAAGCTGTCGATCGTTAGAGATAATAATTGCCAGCTCGTTGAATCTCGATTCATCTACAGGACTCTGCGCGACAGCTTCTTCCACGATTTCTGTGCTGCGTGAGCGCACATCGGCCAGATCGGTGACTACGTCGTTATACCGCTCATCTTCAAGCAGCGCTTCATCGATCTGCTCGAGATCACCCCCGGCATTTTCGACTGCCCGCTGCAGCCGCCGAAACTCGCCGGCTGACAGTGCGCTACCGCGACGGATCTCGGTTATCTCCGCTTCGAGCTCCTGTTGCTCACGTCGAACAGTCAACTGAATACCGGCAAAATGGTTAATCTCTTCATCGCTGACCGGCTCAACCTGTTCCTGCTGCTCTTCATCGAGCTCGTCATTTTCGACTGCATCCATGCCGGCGTCCTGACCGAATGCCGCCGTACTCAGGAAAAGGCCCGCCACAAGAACCCCAAGAATTGATGATTTGTGCATTTTCATAGTCCGTTCACTCCCGGGACACGGTTCGCTTGTATCGCGGTTGTGTCCCTTCCGGTTAAATTCTCGGTGCTCCGTGCGGACGATCAACCCGGATTGTATTAAGATTCTGCGAAGAACCTCGACAATCCGGTCCAGTCGCAGCCGGCGTGCATTGGGAGAGAGAATGACTGACCACGAATCCGGCCCCGTTACGCTTGATACGATCGAGCTTGCAGGAACGTCTGAAGCAATGGGCGAAGCGTTCGGTGAACATACAAGAGGAGAAACCCGGCAACTATACGAACGCAGGCTTATTGCCGCACTCGAGTACATGCGTGAACGGCGCGGGCATCGCGGAACGACACGCGATGTGCTCACGGCCGCTGAAGCCTGCCTGCCTGCGACAAGGCGGTTTGACCCGGAAGGCTATACGGAGTTCGAGGGGATCGCCAGGGGTGCAGGGCTTACCGAGGCTCAATTGTTTGTCACACAGGGACTCACCGACCTTCGCGATTTCCTTGCATTCGGTGATAGACCGGCGGACTCGGAGGGATGCTCATCGTTTGTTCACATCGCGGCCGACGAGCAGGCACCTCCGGTCCTTGCGGGACAGACATGGGATCTTATGGACGACAACATGCCGTTCGTTCGACTCGTTCACCGCAAGCCTGAGGACGCGCCGGAGACGCTGTCGATTACCCTTACCGGGTGCCTGAGTCTCATCGGACTGAACAGCGAAGGGGTTTGCGTCGGCAACACGAATCTGCAGACGAAGGACGCGCGGCCCGGCGTACAGTACTTAAGTATTATTCACCGTGCACTTCGAAGCAGGAATGCGAAGGAAGCACTTGAGGTGGTTTCCGGCGCACCACGAGCGGCTGCTCACTACTACTATACCGCCGACCGCTTCGGTACTGCATGGGGAATTGAGTGCAGTGCCACGAATGAAGCGCGTGTGGAAATAACGGAAGGCACCTACGTGCACTGTAACCACGTGCTCGACCCGAGGCTCAAAGCGCTCGAGGTTCCGGTCACCGACGAGTCTACCGGGTTCCGGCAGAAGCGGCTCAGCGAACTGTTCGGGGCGCTTACGGAGTCATCGACACCGGTAACGCCTGAACGGGCACGGGGGGCTTTCAGCGACCGCGAGGGCGGAGACAACTGCATTTGCCGCTATAACACCGGTGCTGACGACATAAGTACCAACGCAGCCGTAATCATGAACCCGCACACCGGGGAACTGCATGCCTGCCGTGGACAGCCGGATCGCGGCCGGTGGATAACGCGGAGAATACCCGTGCCGTTTACCTGAGGCCGGTTGCAGCACCGGCGAGCGGATTGCGGGGCAGCGCGAAGCACGCCGCTGGTTCGCAAGCGAGTGGGGTGTAGTCGGCGCCGAAGCACCTGAGGGTCACAAGCAGCGCGGCTCCCGTCGGTGTCACCCGCTCGCCCGGCAGACGGGAGATACAGGGGATACTCCGTGTAGTAAGCAGATACCGGGTTGCGGGTGCAGGAAGCTCGAAAGTCCCGTGGGAAAAGGTGATTGTACCAAAGCCTGTGTCCACCGGAGCTGCAATTCGCAGGCGACGCCGGCCGATTGTCCGACAAAGTAGCGCGTTCGCAATAATGGCGGATCCGGTCGCGAGGACTACGCTGTTCATAGCTTCGTGCAGCACACCGTCGGCGTCACCCCGGCCATGGACATAACGCTCGGCTTCAAACAATGCCTCAAGCATGTGAGAGGCGAACCTGCTCTCTACCCGCTCAAATGCATACGCGTTGCATACATCCGATACGATCTCACGACATTCGGCGAAACTGCAGTGCTCCCGGGCTGCGGTAAAACGCAACGCGAAAAAGCCCTGAGAATCATCGACCTCAAGAATCCCCACCCGGGAAGCGGCACGGCACATGACCGAACGCAACCGCAGACGGGCCTCAGGGCTGAGCCAGGTGGAAGCGGAGAAATCGGCGATGAACTGCTGCGGCGACATGCCCGTGCGGGCGTCGACTACTGTGAACGGAGTTCGCATTCTGATGTCACCGAATTGTATCACCACATCTGCCGCGGAACCGTGAAGGATTCGCCCGGCGGATGTAAATTTATGCGTTTTTTTCGGCGCGCACCCCCGTTCAGCATTTGAGAGCTCGGACAACCGGGTGTAGCATAAGAAATGTGGGATGCAGTAAAAATATGCAAAATAAAGATTTAGGCTAATTTAATGTGCTGGTCTGCACATTAAATTTCTGCTGCCGGTGACGCCATGATTCCGGGACTCTCCCGGAAAGCGGAAAGAGGGATACCATGCGACAGGAACAGGCAACCCTTATTGAACAAATCGTTCACGACCACGGGGCTGACCGCACGCGACTCATGGACGTTGCGCGCGCGGTGAACAGACTCTTCGGCTATGTCCCGCACGATGCAATACCGATTATGGCAACGTGTCTCGGAATGACGCCGGTTGAGGTTCGCGATGCCGTAAGCTTCTACGGACACTTTTCCATGACCCCTCAGGGGCGATCGGTGGTGCGGCTTTGCAATGCGGTTGTCGAGCGCATGATGGGTGCCGACGATGTAGCAGCGGCCTTCGAGCACGAGTGCGGTACGAAGTTCGGGACAACCACAAACGACGGAGCGATTTCGCTAAGCTATACACCGTGTATCGGGTTGAGCGATCAGGCTCCGAACGCGCTGATCGACGGTATCGCGTTCACAAATCTGCACGCGGAGGATGTACCATCCATTGTCTCCGGGCTTCGAGCCGGCAAGGACCTGAGTGATCACCCGAAGGCCCAGGTTGTCCACAATCTCGAACAACCCGGCCCTATCATTTTCCAGTGTATGGACACCGGAGACAGTGGTCTCGAACGGCTTCTGGAACTGACACCTGACGAGGTCATTTCCGAAATAAAGGAATCCGGCATGCGGGGCGCGGGCGGTGCGGGGTTCCCCGCGGCCATTAAGTGGCAGACGTGCAGGGACGCGCCCGGTGAAAAGCACTACGTGATCTGCAACGCCGACGAGGGTGAACCCGGAACCTTCAAAGACCGTATCCTGCTCGCACGAAACGCGCATCAGGTCTTCGAAGGTATGACCGTGGCCGCTTATGCCGTAGGGGCAACCGAGGGTATTGTGTATCTTCGGGGAGAGTATGAGTATCTTTACGATCAACTCGAAGCTGTCCTGCAGCACAGACGGGATGCCGGCCAACTCGGAACCGCCATTCTCGGACACACCGGTTTCGATTTCGATATACGCATTCAGCTCGGTGCAGGGTCGTATATCGTCGGAGAGGAGTTTGCGTTAATCGAATCATTGGAAGGCCGCCGGGCGGCCCCGCGCGAACGCCCCCCATTTCCGGTCGAACACGGGTATCACAATCAGCCGACCCTTGTCAGTAATGTCGAAACGTTCGCATCCGCCGCATCGGTAATTCACTGCGGCCCACAGTGGTTCTCGAGCTTTGGAACGGAGAAATCCAAGGGCACCAAACTCTTAAGCATTTCCGGCGACGTCGGCCGCCCCGGTGTGTATGAAATCGAGTACGGCACGACGATCGAGGAGATACTCTCGCTCGTCGAAGCTCGTGACACCCAGGCCGTGCAGATCGGGGGTGCAAGCGGGAAGTGTGTTTCGCCCCGGGATTTTTCGCGAAAAATAGCCTTTGAGGATATCCCCACCGGTGGGTCATTTATCGTGTTCGACAACACCCGGGATGTGCTCGAATACATGCGTCAGTTCTCGCACTTTTTCGCCGAGGAGTCCTGCGGCTGGTGCGCCCCCTGCAGAATCGGCACAACGATTCTGGCAGAGTTCATGGACCGGCTGGTAGCCGGAGGGGTTTCAAGAGCCGAACTTGAGCAGATTAAACAGACATGCGCGACCATATCCGGTTCAAGTCGGTGCGGTCTCGGCGTGACCGCACCTCGCCCGCTTGTCACAAGCCTTGAGAGCCTGCCGGAACTGTACGAAAAACGACTGAAGGACGAGCCCGACACGCCGCATTTCGACATGCACGAGGCTATTCGGCGCGGAGCCCAGGCGGCCGGGCGACCGGTTCCCGAGGAGGTACACGAATGAGCGATTTGCAGGAAAAAGTAAACATTACGATAGACGGAGTGGCGGTGGCCGCAGACCCCGGATCCACCGTTATTCAGGCAGCCGATAAAGCAGGAATCTATATTCCGCGCCTCTGCGATCATCCGGATCTACCGCCGTCCGGGCACTGTCGTGTCTGCACGGTCAAGATGAACGGCAAAAATGCGGCCGCATGCACCAAACCCGTTCAGGAAGGAATGGTCGTTGAAAACGATACCGAGGAGCTGAATGCAATCAGGAAAGACCTCGTCGAGATGACCTTCGTCGAGGGAAACCATTTCTGCCCGTCCTGTGAAGTAAGCGGCGACTGTGAGCTGCAGGCAGTCGCCTATCGACTCGGCATGACCGCGCCGCACTACCCGTACCTTAATATCCCGCGAGCGACCGACGGCTCTCATCCCGATGTATTCATTGACCGTAACCGCTGCATTCTGTGCGGGCGATGTGTCCGGGCGAGCGCGGTCCTCGACGGAAAGTCGATCTTCGGGTACCGCAACCGGGGAATACACAAGGAAGTGATCGTTGCGGTAAGCGACCGACTCGGCGATACCGATATCGAGGCGACCGATAAGGCTGTGGCCTACTGCCCGACTCAGTGCCTGCGGGTAAAACGAAAAGGTTTCTCAAAGCCGGTAGGCATGCGCAAATACGATCACACACCGATCGACGTCCCGGGACGCGAGTAAAACAAGGAGGCTGTTCATGGCAAAACCAACACTGGCTACCGGCCACTTCACCGGCTGTTTCGGATGCCACATGTCACTCCTCGATATAGACGAGCGCATTCTTGACCTTGTGGAACTCGTGGACTTCGACAAATCACCCATAAACGATAAGAAACGGTTCGACAAACTGGTGGATATAGGACTTATCGAGGGTGGGGTGAGCAACGATGAAAACGTAGAGTTCCTTCGCGACTTTCGCAAAAACTGCCGGATTCTCGTGGCGATCGGAGCATGCGCGCTCAACGGTGGCGTTCCGGCAATGCGCAATCTCGTGCCCCTGCGGGAGTGCCTCGAGGAAGCGTTCGTATCCGGACCGACCGTGGAAAACGGCAGTATTCCTGACGACCCGGAGCTGCCGATACTGCTGGACAAGGTCTATCCGGCCCATGACGTGGTCAGAATCGATTATGAGATTCCCGGATGTCCGCCGTCGGCGGATGTGTTGTGGTCT
This sequence comes from uncultured Spirochaetaceae bacterium, assembly GCA_964565375.1. Lineage (GTDB taxonomy): Bacteria > Spirochaetota > Spirochaetia > DSM-27196 > SKKC01 > SLAN01. The sequence goes on along the minus strand of CAZMEV010000024.1, from coordinate 15,840 downwards.
GCGATCGGGGCTCTGCTTGAAGGTCGTGAACCCGAGTTCAGCTACGAAGATGTGAAGTTTGACTGATAGAGGCCGGTAATAGTCGGAGGAAACCTATGAGCGATACAGCGGAAAAACGCGGACGAAAGATTGTCATTAACCCGGTAACGCGGGTCGAGGGACATGGAAAGGTAACCATGCACCTCGATGAAGCAGGCCACATTTCCGAGACCCGGTTTCATATTATTGAGTTTCGGGGGTTCGAGCGCTTTATCCAGGGACGTTTTTACTGGGAAGCTCCGGTGACGGTTCAACGCTTGTGCGGAATCTGTCCCGTCAGCCATCATCTGTGCGCATCGAAGGCTATGGACGGCATTGTCGGCGTTGATATGCTGACGCCGAGCGCGGAGAAAATCCGGAGGCTGGCCCACTACGGTCAGACGCTCCAGTCACACGCGCTGCATTTCTTTCACCTTGCCTCCCCGGATCTGCTGTTCGGATTCGATTCACCCGTTGAGCAGCGCAACATAATCGGCGTAATCAAGTCACAGCCTGAAACGGCCAAGAAGGCTGTGCTCATGCGGAAATTCGGACAGGAAGTTATCCAGGCCACCCTTGGAAAGAAAATTCATGGCACCGGCGCCATACCGGGTGGGGTAAATAAGCATGTAGACGCCGACGAAGTTGCGAGGCTGAAGGAGCAGGTGGACCGGATTATCGAATGGACGGTGGAAGGACTCGAACTGTGTAAAAGCATTGTCCTCGCCGATAAGGAACGCCTTCTTGATTTCGGAACGTTCGAAGCCAACAGTCTGAGTATTGTCGGTCACGACGGTGAGCTCGATCTTTACGACGGTGTACTGCGGGCACGGGCAGCCGATGGGAAACCGATTTTCGATCGTGTGCCGGCAGCTGAATACGACGACTACCTTCGGGAAGAAGTACGCTCCTGGAGCTACATGAAATTCCCGTTCATCCGGTCACTCGGAAAGGAACACGGCTGGTACCGCGTCGGTCCGCTTGCACGGATCAATAACTGCAACTATATCGATACTCCCATCGCTGAAGAGCAGCGCAAAGAGTTCGTAAGCCTCGGTGGCGGCAAGCCGGTTCAGTCAACAATGGCATTTCACTGGGCTCGAATGATCGAGACCGTACACTCGGCAGAGAAGATCGCCGAACTGCTCGAAGATCCGGATCTTCTTTCCGGTGACCTCGTAAAGAGTGGAAAACGCCGCAGTCAGTCGAAGGCGTTTATAGAGGCCCCGCGGGGCACCCTTATTCATGCCTACAAAGTAGACGAGGACGACCGCATTACCAGCGGAAACCTCATCGTATCCACGACGCATAACAACGAGGCCATGAACCGGGCCGTTCGACGGATTGCGGATCAGTACCTCGACGGCAAGGAAATAACCGAAGGGCTGCTGAACCACATTGAAGTCGGCATTCGCGCGTTCGACCCGTGCCTGAGCTGTGCGACACATGCGCTCGGGAAAATGCCGCTTCATGCCGAGCTCTATGATTCCGACGGAACACTCATCTCAGTGAAGGAGACCGACGGTTCATGAGCAGAGCAGCTGAGCTTCTGGTATTCGGTTACGGTAATCCGGGGCGCGGGGATGACGGCCTCGGCCCGGCTATTGCCGAGCAGATCGAGCAGCGCGCCCGTCCCGGCATCGTGGTGGAAACCCCCATGCAGCTGAATATCGAGGATGCTGCGCTCATTGCGGAGGCTGCCGCTGTCCTGTTCATTGACGCGGATGAGGCTGCCACCGAACCGTTCGCGCTTCGCGAAGCCGGCGCAGCCGGTCGTATCGAGTTCTCGTCGCATGCGATGTCGCCCGAAGCGTTGTTAGCCGTCTGCGCCGACTACTTCAGCCCGCCGCCACCGGCGTGGATCCTCGGGGTTCGCGGCGTTCACTTCGGCCTCGGCGAAGGCCTAAGTCCTGAAGCAGGTAAAAACGCCGAATCGGCAGCGCGATTCATATTCGACTGGATCGAAGAGCGGTACCCGGCGCCGGCGAGCAAGTATGCATGAAGCAGCGATAGCTGAGCGGATACTGGAAATCTCGTTCCGGATTTCCGCGGAGTACGGCAATCCACCGATCAGGCGTATTCACGTGCAGATCGGAGAACTGCAGTCGGTGGTACCCGAGGCCCTTGAAAACGCGTTCGACGCCGGCAAGCGCGGCACTCCTGCGCACGGGGCGCAGCTGCAGTGGGAAACGGTACCCGCACGTGTTCGCTGCGGCGAATGCGGCCGCGAGTATTCACCCGACACTGTCTTCTGGGTGTGTCCGGTCTGCGACGGTCTTGGCGGCGAGGCGCTGTCGGGAAACGAACTCACCGTCATGGAAATTGAGCTTGAAGAGGACGAAGAGCAGGAAGAGGAAACAATATGAAAGTGAATGTTGTCGAAAACGTGCTGCAGGTAAACGATGAGCTGGCTGCAAAGGTGCGGAGTACCCTCCAGGAGGCGGGAGTCCCCGCGATAAACGTGATAAGCGCACCGGGCTCGGGAAAGACCACGCTCATTGAGCGGGCGATCGAAAGCCTGGGGCAGGAGTTTCGCCTCGCGGTCATAGAAGGCGATCCCGACACAAACCTCGATGCCGAACGCATTGCCGCACTCGACGTTCCGGTCGTACAGGTTAATACCGCCGGCGGGTGCCATCTCGAGGCAAACCTCGTCCTCCGCGGTCTCGAAAGTTTCGACCTCACATCGCTTGACCTCATTATTATCGAGAATGTGGGAAACCTCGTCTGTCCGGTAAGCTTCGACCTTGGAGAAAACAGGCGCGTCGCGGTCGTAAGCGTGACCGAAGGCCACGATAAACCGGCGAAGTATCCTGCACTGTTTCGAAGCGCCGATGTCGTGCTGCTGAACAAAATCGATTTGCTGCCTCATATCGATTTTGACGAGACCTTCTTTCACGACAGCATTCGCAGGCTCAACAAGGATGTACAGATCATGCGGCTTTCGTGCCGAAGCGGCGAGGGCATGGACGCCTGGAGCGAGTGGCTGCGCTCATGTGTATCGAAGAAAGCGACACCCGAAGGGGCATGAAGACAGCAGAAGAAACAACCCGGCGCATTTGTGCGGATATTGACGGCGTCGTTCAGGGGGTGGGGTTTCGCCCCTTTGTGTACAATCTTGCCGGCCGACTCGGTCTCGCGGGCGATGTCCGCAACACTGCAGCCGGCGTCACGGTATGTCTCGAGGGCAACCGGGAAAACATCGATCTATTTCTCCGGAAATTAAAAACGGATGCACCGCCACATGCGCGCATCACTGCTGTTCACATCGTAGAACACACACCGATCGGTTCGGAGCGTTTTGAAATCATCGAAAGCGCTCCTGCCGGCACACAGGCCCGGACGCTGGTGCTTCCGGATCTGGCAACCTGCGACGCGTGTCTGGCTGAAATGCACGACCCGGATGATCGAAGGTTTTCCTATCCGTTTATAAACTGCACCCACTGCGGACCGCGCTACTCAATTATCGGGCACGTTCCATACGACCGGCCGAATACGACCATGGCGGAATTCGAAATGTGTGAGGCATGCCGCCGTGAATATGAAGACCCTGCAGATCGGCGATTCCACGCACAGCCGATAGCATGCCCCCATTGCGGACCCACGATAGAACTCTGGGATTCAGACGGCAATGCAACCGGTGCTGACACAACCGGTACTAACGTAATCGAAGAAGCCGGACGGATCCTTGCCGACGGCAGGATTCTGGCTGTGAAAGGCCTTGGCGGATTTCATCTGTTGTGTGACGGCGAAAACCGGGAAGCTGTAGAGCGTCTGCGACGCCGCAAGCACAGAAGCGAAAAGCCCTTCGCCCTCATGTATCCGGACGAGGAGCGTATCCGCCGCGATGCATTCGTAAACGAGGAAGAAGCGGCAATGCTTCATTCCGCTGAAGCACCGATTGTTATTCTCGATCGGCGCAGTTCATGTCGAGTAGCGGATTCGGTTCACAGCGGCACCGGCTACAGCGCCACCGGCTACAGCGGCACCGGCTACAGCGGCGCCGGCGGTGAAGCCACAATCGGCATCATGCTTCCCTACACGCCCTTGCATCACCTTCTGCTCGAAGCGTTCCCGGCACCGGTCATTGCCACAAGTGGGAATATCAGCGAAGAACCGCTTTGCATCGATGAGTACGAGGCACTCTCGAAACTCTCAGGGATTGCCGACCGCTTTCTCGTTCACAACCGGCCGATCGAACGGGCGGTCGACGACAGCATTGTCAGGTACATGGACGGACGCATGCGTGTGCTCCGCAGGGCGCGGGGGTTTGCTCCGCTTCCGGTCAACGTACGCGCCGCTCAGGTCGATGGTGGCCATGGTGGCCCTGGTGACCATGGCCCTGACCGTGGTGACCATGGCTTCCATGATAGCCGTGGTGACCAGGGTGGCCATGGTGATCCGCGTCACGGTGACGGCGAAGTCGGGCGAAGAGCGATTCTCGCTGTCGGCGCTCATCTGAAAAACACCGTAGCCGTTGCGCCACAGACCGCCGGTGAGGCCGGTGAGGCCAGGGGCGCCGGCGACGTCGGTGACGCGGGCGGAACGATACCGGTTTTCCTGAGCCAGCATCTCGGCGATCTTGAAACCGAAAGCTCATACCGCGCCTTCGTGCACACAAGCGGCGCCCTGACAGAGCTTTTTCGACTCGAGCCGTCGGCGGTCGCCTGCGACCTTCATCCTGACTATGCGAGCAGCAGGTACGCCGAAGAAACCGGCCTGCCGCTCCACCGGGTACAACATCACTTCGCGCATGTCCTTTCGGTCATGGCCGAACACGGCCTTGTCGGACCGGTCGCGGGAGTTGCGTGGGACGGTGTCGGCCTCGGAGACGACGGAGGGATCTGGGGCGGAGAGTTTCTCGAGTGCACCACCAGCGGCTACCACCGCTTCGGCACGATAACACCCTTCAGGCTTCCCGGCGGCGATCAGGCAGCCCGCGAACCACGACGAAGCGCGCTCGGTATGATGCAGGCCTGCGATTTTGACATGGACGCCGGCCTGGGCTCGAGGGACAGTGAACCGGCAGTGGCCGACGGCGTCCCGAAGGCGCTTCGGTCGGCACTCACTCGAGGCATTAACGCGCCGTTTACCACGAGCGTCGGCCGACTGTTCGACGGGTTTGCAAGCATTCTAGATATTGCTCAGTTCAACTCGTACGAAGGGCAGGCTGCAGTCATGCTTGAACAATGTGCGATGCGATCGCATTCCGGACTGCATTACAACATAGACATATATGAAAAACAGTCATATTGTGAATGTGACTGGCGGCAGGCCTTTTCGAAGGTCATTGCCGATTACAAGGCAGGCAGCGACGTAAGCCGCATAGCACGCGGCATTCACGTAGCGCTTGCCGAGAGCATACGGGCAGTGGTATCCCGCAGCGGCCTCGCGGATGTAGTACTCGCGGGAGGCTGTTTCCAGAATCGCCTGCTCACCGAGGAAACGGCGGAGCGGTTGCGGCGCGATGGGATGCGGGTGTGGTTGGCACAACACGTTCCTCCCAACGACGGGGGTATAGCCCTCGGACAGGCATACTATCTGTTGCATCGTTAAGCGGGAGAACGTCGGAAAGGAGGCACCTATGTGTCTGGCAATTCCAGGAGAAATCGTAAGTATTCACGGCGAGGACGAGTTTCTTCGCACGGCGAAGGTACGCTTCGGCGATGTAAGCAAAGAAGTATCGCTGGCCATGACGCCGGAGGCAGAGGTCGGACAGTTCGCGCTGATTCATGCCGGGCTTGCCATAAGCATTGTCGACGAAGAAGAAGCTGCTGAGACGCTTGCATATCTCAGCCACATCGGAGAGACGGTCGAAGAGGAAGACCCGGGAGCCGAGTCGTGAAGTTCATCGACGAATTCCGTGATCCCGAACAGGCGCAGGCACTCGCCGAAGAGATTCGGCGCGCGGTGACGCGACCCCATACCCTCATGGAAACGTGCGGGGGGCAGACACACGCAATCGTTCGGTTCGGCATCGACGAACTGCTGCCTCCTGAAATCACGCTTGTTCATGGTCCGGGCTGCCCGGTGTGCGTAACGCCTGTCGACCGGATCGATCATGCGATTGCCCTCGCCCGGCAGCCGGATACCATCGTGTGTTCGTTCGGCGATATGATGCGGGTGCCGGGAACGAAGGAAGACCTGCTTTCGGCACGGTCGGACGGCGGGGACGTTCGCATGGTCTACGCCCCGGTGGACGCGGTCCGGATCGCCGAGGAGAACCCCGATCGTGACGTTGTTTTCTTTGCCGTCGGATTCGAAACCACGGCTCCCGCGAACGCCCTCGCGGTTGCGCAGGCGTATCGAAAAGGAGTGAAGAACTTTTCCATTCTCACCGCGCAGGTACGGGTGCCGCCGGCGATGGAAGCCATACTCTCCTCACCCGAAACCCGTGTCGAGGGATTTCTTGCCGCCGGGCATGTGTGCGCTATCATGGGCTACTGGGAGTACGAACCGATCAGCGCTCACTATGGAGTCCCGATCGTTGTAACAGGCTTCGAACCGCTGGATATTCTTCGCGGCGCCCTTTCATGTATCAGACGACTTGAGTCCGGAACCCCGGAAGTGGAAAACGCATACGAACGGGCGGTTACGCGGGAAGGCAACAGGACGGCACAGGCACTGTTGTCGGAAGTTTTTGAGGTCGATACGAGAACGTGGCGTGGTCTTGGTGACATTCCCGACAGCGGTCTCGTAGTAAAGTCAAAATACGCGGCGCACGACGCCGACCACCGATTCGGTTTGACCCCGGGCAGGCATGAAGCCGATACAGAGTGCATTGCAGGCAAGGTGCTGCAGGGGGTTAAAAAGCCGCACGAATGCCCCGCCTTCGGCACCGGGTGTACGCCCGAGCATCCGCTCGGAGCGCCCATGGTCTCCGGAGAGGGCGCCTGCGCGGCTTACTACCGATACCGTGGCGTCGAGACGCGCTCAGCGGTGTAGATTCAGGAGCACGAATCGTGAGCACATTACCCGAGAGCTTTTCATGCCCATTGCCCCACCCGCTTCCCCAGCGCATAACCATGGCTCACGGGGGCGGCGGAAAAGCCATGCAGGAGCTGATTCGCGAGCTCTTCGCGGCACGACTCAGTGACGGCTCGCTCCAATCCGGAAGCGACGCGGCGATCCTGCCGGCCTGCGCGACGGCCCAGGCATTCACCACCGACTCGTTTGTCGTAAAGCCGGTAATATTCCCCGGAGGCAGCGTAGGAAGCCTTTCCATACATGGAACGGTGAACGATCTTGCCATGGTCGGCGCCCGTCCCCGTTACATCAGTGCCGGATTCATCCTCGAGGAAGGCCTGGACATGGACGTCCTCGACCGGGTTCTTCGCAGCATGCGGCAGGCAGCAGATCACGTCGGTGTCTCGGTAGTTACCGGGGATACCAAGGTGATCGAACGTACGCGCGGAGACGGGTTAATGATTAATACCGCCGGTGTGGGCACGATCGAACACCGGCTGGAGCTTGGCGCGCACATGGTGCAGGAGGGAGATGTAGTCATTGTGAACGGTGACCTTGCCCGGCACGGAATGGCGATTATGGCGGCTCGCGAGGGACTTGATTTTGACCCCCCTCTCGAAAGCGATTCGGCCTCTGTCGCTGAGGCAGCGCTTGCGCTCATAGATTCAGGCATACCGGTGCGCTGCATGCGTGACTGTACTCGCGGCGGTCTCGGTGCCGCACTCATCGAAATTGCCTCGGATGCCGGTCTAACCGTCGGTATTGAGGAACGGGCGCTACCGGTATCCGAAGCGGTCCGCGGCGCCTGCGAAATACTCGGGCTTAACCCGGTTCATGTGGCATGTGAAGGGCGTTTCGTAGCGATCATTCCGGGTGAATACGCCGATTCAGCACTTGAAGTACTGAAACCTCACGCCGCTGCCGGGACGGCTCCGGTGAATCTGGGCCGAGTGACGGCCAAGCGCGAGGCTCCCGTGGTCGTAAACAGCGCAATCGGTGTTACCCGTATTCTCGACCGACCGAGCGGCGAACAGCTTCCCCGTATCTGCTGAACCGGTTTTCCGGATCGACGCGACAACACACCCGCAGGCATTTGCACGGACGACACGGTATAGCTATTATATGGGGTTCATGCTAACAGACTGTCACATGCACACCCCGCTCTGCGGACACGCTATCGGCGAACCTCGTGAGTATGTTAATGCTGCCTGCAAGGCCGGAGTAGATCTTATAACCTTCACATGCCACATCCCTATGGACGATGCATCATTCGGTACCCGCGGAACCCGCATGGCCGAATCCGACCTGCCGCGCTACCGGGAACTTGTGGCTGACGCTGCAGAGTACGGCAAAGGCCGCGGCGTTGAAGTGCTCTTTGGAATTGAGGCGGAAGTGTTCCCGGACGAGTCGATTATGAAGCGCATGGACCGCACAATCGAAGCCTGGGACTTCGACTTCGTGCTCGGATCGCTTCACCATCAGCTTACCTCCTATCAGAACCGGATCCGAAGCGAAGGGTTCGCAAGCGATGCTGAAATCATCCGCGACTATTTTTCGATCCTGTCAAAGGAGGTTGCACGAGGTCGATATGACAGCATTGCGCATCCCGACCTCATCCGGATTTACGGGACGGTCACTCCGTTCGAACCCGCCGACTACGAACGGGAAATACGCACGTTCTTCGAAAGCGCTGCTCGACACAATGTATGTCTCGAAGTGAACACCAGCGGCATGATCAAGGGCGTTTACCAGATGCATCCTGATCCCGTTACCATGCAATGGGCACGCGAAGCCGGCGTCCGGTTTACCCTGGGATCCGATTCGCACAAACCGAAGCAGGTGGGCCAGTACTTTGACCGGGCACTGGCAAACCTTTCAGCAGCCGGGTATAAGGAAGTATCGTTCTTCCGCAATCGCACGCGGCAGACTGTGGCCATCGAGGATGCGGTCGGCGTGGGCCGGGATGCCGTTTAAATGCCCGGCGTTAAGGATTCACGCGTGTTGAAATAAACGGGTTTTGAAGTGCATGTAATTTGGCAAGCGGCAGGGCAGATAATGGTGCGCCACCATCGCATCGGACAGTGGCGCACGTTCGAACGATATCTTCGGTAATCAGGTACTTGCAGCTCTTTTGGCGCCGCTGTCAGCTACCCGTTTCGATCGGTACATCGCCGGCGTTACTCCAGTCGAGCCAGGAACCGTCATAGTTGGCAACGTCATACCCGAGCAACTCGGACAGGACGAAGGTTGTGTGAGCTGAGCGCACCCCGCCCTGGCAATACGGAATTATCATCTCGGAACCGGTAATACCATGCTCTGCATAGAGCGACTCGAGTTCGGAAGCGGCCTTGAGCGTGCCGTCGTCATTTACTGCCTCGGACCATTCAACCCATACGGCACCCGGAACGCGTCCGCCCTCTCCGGCGCCGCTGAGTACATCCTCTCCGGTGTATTCACCACGAGCTCGAACGTCGAGTATAACCGTTTCGTTTTCGAGGGCAGCAAGCACATCGTCCCGCGTTGCCATAAGCTCGGGATTCGAAGAGCCGGCAAAGGCGAACTCGGCGCTTGAACTCCTGCCGCCGAACGTTCTTGTATCAAAATCAAGTGCTTTCCATCGCTCTATACCACCGTCAAGAAATCTGACATCTTCGTGTCCGTACATGGACAGAAGCCACCAGGCTCTTGCACTCCAGACACCGTTGCCGCAATAGACAACAACCGTATCCTCCGAGCGAATGCCGTTATCCGCCAGAAGACTTGCGGTCTCATCCGCATCCAGCGCGATATGATTTACATGGGCCGATGCGTCCGCGAGATCGTCGGGAGCGATACGAACAGCACCGGGTATATGCCCCGATGCAAAGCCGGTGAGATTACGAATATCAACGACTTTCACCGAATCCCGATCCTTTATATCCTTCAGCTCTTCAGCGCTGATTAACGATTCGGTATTTGCATAGCCGCGTTCCTCAATAGGAACAGTGTCACTCGCGCCGGCTACAGCAGCACCAATAATCAGAAGCAGGGTCGCTGTTGTAAGAATTACTATACGTCGCATAAGAACCTCCAACCTGTTCATTGTGATTTGCCTCACATGTAACATTCTGTTGTGAGTAATTCAAGCTTTAATATACCCGAGATCACATAAAAGGCGCTTTATTTACAAAAAAAGGAAATCTGTGCGAGGCACCTGGAATCGCGGGAGATTACGCGTTCTGCAACGAGCATCACGCGGAATAACTGTCGGACACTACCCTGTTACGCCCGGTTTCCTTGCCCTCATATAGATTCGCGTCGGCCCGTATTAACAGTGAATCAATGGTGTCGTCAGGTGTGTGCTCGGCAACTCCGAAGGTCATCGTAACCTGCACCCCCATGATCTGCTCAGCAGCAACGCCGGTGCGGCACCGTTCGGCAAGATGTGCCGCCTCTGCGCCGCGCGTGTCCGGTGCGATAATGAGAAACTCTTCTCCGCCCCAACGGGCAACGAAATCAGACTCACGGGTGAACCTGCTGAGCCGCACGGCAATTTCTTTCAGAACCGAGTCACCGAATGTATGCCCATGCTCATCGTTAATCCATTTGAAACGGTCTATATCGCTCATAATGATCGCCAGAGGGCGTTCATGACGAACTGCGTGAGATACAGTCTCCGTTAAGCGTCGGTCCGCCGCGCGCCGATTTCCGAGCCCCGTCAAAGCATCGACATTAGCCCACTCTTCAAGAAGCTCGGTGCGAAGAAGGGCTCGACTGTAATGCTCGCGGAGGATAGCGCCGGCGCTCGAAAGGGTGAATATGATAATGAGAAAAAGGTGGACACGAAGCAGATGCCGTACAGCATGCCCTCTCAACCCAGCTGCGGGAGGTACCAGTGTGAGCCCGATGACCGCGATTACAATCGAGAGAACGAGTACCGCACTGCCAGCTCTTATACCCCGGAGCCTGTCAAACATGACGAACCCGGCCACAAGCAGAATACCCACCGACCAGTAGTGCCCACCGGTAAGAACGAGGAGCCGTTCCCCCACCGAGCCGATTACAAAGAAGTGCCAGGCAAGACGGGAAAGAATCAGCGCAGCCGCTCCAACAAACATTCCCATCTCCAGCCGTGAAAGACGAGTGCCGGGAATCCTCAGGAGCACAAGCACCAGAACAAAGAGAAGCGCAAAGAACGGATACACCCACGCGATGAAGATGTCTCCCGGTGCCCGCATATACCAGCTGAGCATGAGAATAAGCGATCCCGCGCCAAGCGCCAGCTGGTACACCCGGCGTTTCCACTTGGCCAATACCTGCGTTTCGAGTCGTGACTGTTCTATTGATGATTCCGGTGAGCCATGTTCCATGCGGGGAGCCCTTCTTACTTAGCCGCAGAGTACTCCCCGGAACTCATTGATGCAAGCAGCAAATGCGCACGGTTTACGGTGCCTGGGTTACAGGCTCAGTGATACGCTGCTGCGGGGTTACTCAGGCTCCGGCGGGCACCACACCAGGCCGGGTTACTCAGGCTCCGGCGGGCGGCGGTTGCGCTTGTGCCGCCCGCGCAACTTTTTCGCACCGAGCCGTCGTTCCTCGGCGCCCTTCGACGGCCGGGTGGGCTTGCGGCGTTTCTGTCTGCGAAGCGCGGCGGCCAGGAGAGAAGCCGCACGATGGACCGCGGCGCGGCGGTTGGCTGTCTGGGACCGCCCCTCGGAGGCATGAATAAGAAGCTCATCCTCACCCGTGATCCGGTTGGCAAGCCGTTCGCGAACACGGTGCTTTGACGCGTCATCCACCGGAAGCAGGCTGATATCCAACCGCAGGGTCGCACGGGTATTCACTTTGTTAACGTTCTGACCGCCGGGTCCGCCGCTCCTCGAGAACTCCCAGCGCGCCTCACGTTCAATCCATTCGCGCAAACGGGTTTCATTCATAACTGCTTAACAAGCGCCCGGCTCCGACGCGAACCGTACCCGACATAACAAACAGTGTCACCGCGAGAAGCGATACCGCCACCGCCGGATACCCAACCAGCACAGGAAAGAACATCGCGACTATCCCGTGCACCAGGAACCACCATCCCGCCGCAAGCGCCACAGCGAGTAACAGCAGGATACCACGCAGCACCAGAGCCCGCCTGGGACCCGGCACCGCCCGGCCCGAAGCCAGAGCCCGCCTGGAACCCGGCGTCCCCCGTCTCTCAACCAGCGCCCTTTGTATAAACAACGCGGGCCTCCGCGTTCCGCGCGACCATTGCAGCCCGACAGCGATCAGCAACCCGACCGCCAAAGCTCCGGCAAGCACCGTAATCGCGACCACGCCGGCCCGAAGACGCGCAAAACTCTGCGACATGACAGGGGCCACGATGCCTAGTTCTTCCGTCCAGAGCCCCACCAGTTCCATAAGAGCCCAGCTGCGACGGCTGTTAGTCAGAAGCACTATGCCCTCACCCGATTCCGGGAGCGCGAAGAAGGCGGCCATCCAGCCACCGCTTTCGCCGCCGTGGGTCAACAGAGGCTGCCCGTCGGAAAGCGTTTCAACGAAATGCCCGAGCGCATACGAATCGGACATAAGGGAGTGATAGGCTCCGGAAACCGGCACGCACGGCGTGTGGAGTTGCTTAATTGATTCGACTGATAGCGGCAACCTGGCGCCAAATTCGGGTTCGGCGTCGATTCGCGCAGCCGCTGCCTCCTCGCTTGCGCCGGCTTCCTGACCGCCGGCCCGCCCCGCACCTCCGCCAACTGCGGGCGCTGAACCGCCGCCCCACCCGGCGCCCTCAGCTTCGCCTCCCCCATAGCTCACCGTCGCAGCCACGAAGCGCGCGAGATCCTCCGCCGTCGAGTACAACCCGCCCGCGCCGAGCGGACCGTGCTCCCTCCAGGCCACCGGCTCGCCGTCGAATGTGTACCCCGTCGCGGCACGCCCCTCGAACCGTGGCTGCGCGCCGAAGCCACTGTCATGCATTCCCAGCGGCTCGAGCACACGTTCTTCCATGAAACCGGCGTAGGCCTGTCCCGACACCTCTTCAATTATTAAAGCCGCGAGCACGAAGCCCGGGTTCGAGTACACGAACTGTTCACCCGGGCGGCGCCCGAGTCGCAGAGCATCAGCATCCACCTCCCCGGATCGAAACCCGTCCGGGCCGGGAATTCCAATGGAGGCCGGGAGTCCGCTGCTGTTCGAAAGCAGCATTTCCACCGTTACCTCGCGAGGATCGTACTCAACGGAATCCAGCCGTGCCGCCACATCGTCGGGGAGGTGGTCAACCGCCGGATCGTCCAGGTTGAGCCGCCCATCCTCGACGAGCACCATTATGCCCCACGCCGTTAACGGCTTCGCGATCGATCCCGCCTCAAAACGCGTCTCGTCGGTAACGCGGCGGCTATCCTTAACATCAGCATATCCATAAGCGCCCGACCACACAGACTCTCCGTCACGCACCAGCGCAACCGCCGCACCCGGCACATCGTAGCGGGCCATCCGAGCCGGCAGCTCGTGGTCGATCGCCTGCGAGATCGCATCATCGCCTCCCGCACTCGAGGCCGGCGCGAGCAACCCGAACGCCAGGACCAGTAATCCGCCTGTCCGCCATCCCATACCCACCGATCCTACCGCTCCCGCGTAGCCACCACAATCGTTTTCACCACAGTGTAGGAGAAGGAATTTTTCAAGGCTGATGGTTACAACCTCGCCCCAGCGGATCCGCCCGCGCCGAAGCGGTCATCGGTGGATCTTAAGGTTTGCCCGCGTACCAGTCGGCCTCCGTGGCGGTGGAATCCCACAGCGGGTGAACTCCGGGCAATTACAGAAATGTAACTGGCCAGGTAAAAGAAAACCGACGCAGCACAGAGTACGTCGGTTTTCAGCTTCGGTCGGCTACCATCGGGACCCACCGGATAATGGTCGAAGACCGTCAGTCGTCGCCGTTGTCGTTTTCGTCGCCAGGATCGATCGGGTCGTCGTTTCCGTTGTCGTCGCCGTTGCCGGGGTCGGGATCAGGTTCCGGCTCATCTTCGTACTCGATTGTATACGCTGCCTGACTTACCGTACTGTTGCGAAATCCCTCGGCCACAGCAATCGCCTTAATCGTTGTGGTCCCTTCGCCTGTGACCGTAATCGAGGTGACGTATTCCTCGGTACCACTCTCACCAGGCACCGGATCCGCCGGCTCTCCACCCGCATCATCAATAGTGTAGTAAATCGTGGCATCGGCGGTCGTTGTCGACAGACTGACTGCAAGGTCTTCGGTGAAGTCTCCTCCTGACGGACTGAAGTCGGGAGCCGCTGCCGAGGTGAAGTCAATTGTATACGTGGCCTCTGCTATTACACTCGGCCGATACCCCTCGGCTACCGCGATCGCTTTGAATCTGGCCGTTGTCCCGTCGCCGGTCACCGAAACGGGCGACGTATACACTTGCGTCCCGCTTGAATCCGGATCGGGATCAGCGGGCGCATTCCCGGCCAGATTCACAGTGTAGTAGATCGTCGATCCGGAAGTGGCACTCAACATGCTCACCTCAATGTCCCCGGTAAACGTGCCCTCTACAGGATCGAATGTTGGCGCTTCAGCGATCGGGTATTCGATCGTGTAAACGGCGCGGCTTACCGTACTATTGTTGAATCCGTCGGCCACAGCTATGGCCTTTATCGTGGCCGTCGTTCCGTGCCCGGTTATCTCAATCGGATTGCCGTCGTCGAACGCTTCACTCTCACCAGGCACGGGATCCGCCGGCTCTCCACCGTCCCGGTCAATCGTGTAGTAAATCGTGGCACCGGTGGTATTGGTCGAGACCGTGATCGAAGAATCCGAACTGAGCGTACCTTCTGCCGGGCTGAAGGTGGGCGACGCTGCCGAGCTGAAGTCAATCGTATACGTTGCCTCTGCTATCACACTGGGGCGATACCCGTTGGCCAACGCGATCGCCTTGAATCTGGCCGTTGTTCCGTCGCCGGTCACCGAAACGGGTGACGTATACACTTGTGTTCCGCTTGAATCCGGAACTGGATCAGCGGGCGCATTCCCGGACAGGTTCACGGTGTAGTAGATCGTCGATCCGGAAGTGGCGCTCGACATGCTCACGCTTATATTCGAGTTAAACTCCCCCGC
Organism: uncultured Spirochaetaceae bacterium; assembly: GCA_964565375.1. Taxonomy (GTDB): domain Bacteria; phylum Spirochaetota; class Spirochaetia; order DSM-27196; family SKKC01; genus SLAN01. The sequence continues at coordinate 764 of CAZMEV010000024.1, read as the reverse complement.
CACCGGCGTGAACACTACGGCACTCGCCTGGTCGAGTTCTGTGCTTTCGTCGCGGCGATTCACATCGGAGTCGCGGTCCGGCAACACCGGTAGTGGACAACTCGCGAGAGATAGGCCGAACGTAAGGATAAAGGCAGCAAAGAGCGTACATTTCATAACGTGGCTCCTGCAGGGCAATCCTGCCCCTTATGGTCAGCGGGCTATTTTCCGCCTGGCGCCGAGATTGCGCAGCGAATCGCGACGTCGGTTTACACGATCTGTGAGCGAGTCGGCTGCCTCGCCTGTGGTATCGGTCGGCCGAAACAGCGATGCCATTCCGGAAATGGTTGGATACTGAAAAAGCTCTGCGATCGTCACCGCAGTGTCGAACTCGCGCTCGAGGTGTCCGCGAAGCTCGAGCAGAGTCATTGAGTTTCCGCCCATGTCAAAGAAGTTTGTCGTCGTGTCGGTGCAGGCGACCCCGAGCAGTTGTCCCCAGAGTTGCGCTACTTTCTCTTCGTGGCCCTCCAGGACGCCCACAGGAGCAGGCGCTACGCCTCCGACAGCGTGATAGTGGTCCGGCAGCGCCTTTCGATTCAGCTTTCCATTATCGTTCGTGGGGAAAACATCAACCTCAACAAAGAAGTCGGGAACCACGACCGCCGGAAGCTGTCCGCGCAACGTTCGCCGAATGGTATCCGAATCCACCTCCGATCCAGTCCGCCGCGTGTAGTAGGCGATCAGACACTCGTTTCCGGATGAACTCGTGCCTTTTACGACCGCGG
>CAZMEV010000023.1:9371-33356 GCA_964565375.1 uncultured Spirochaetaceae bacterium | reverse complement strand
TTCGTGTAGCCGTCGAGTGGGGCGAAGAGGCCTTCGAGATCCGTGCGTCGGTTCGTTGACGGCGGTACCTGTGAAGGTTACTCTTCATGTTTCGAAAGGTTACAAGAGCATGTATCAGTTTTACGTTCTGGCAGTTGTATTCAATATTCTCGGCGGCCTTACCCTGGCGTTCGACTTCTTGAGCGAGAAGATCGGACTGGACTATGTGCTGAACGATGAGGGCTTCACCGACGACACGATTCGCCTTGTAATCGGTGTTACAACGCTGGCAGTGGGCCTGGTTAAACTCTTCGTGGTTACCGGTGATAACTGGATTATTCTCGGTGATTTTGTTCCTGCGCTGACTGCTATGGTAACCGGATTCACGCTTCTGCTGGAACGATTCCGTGACGCGCTTGGGGAGAAAGTGAAGAGCGACCGGGGCGTTCTCGCACTTTCGCGGCTCGATCGTGTCTTTATTAAACCCCGGAATGTGTATGGAATCGTTTCAGTGGTAGCAGGCCTTGCGCATTTGTTTCTGCACAGCTTTCAACTTCTGTAAAAGGGAGAGCCTGTATGTCAGATTTCCAGCCGGTAATGCCCGACGATTCCGACGATCAGCTTCTCGAGCAAAGCTCGCCGACAGCCACGCCCGACGAACCGCTGCAGGAGACGATGAGCGTGGCCGGGGTTGCGCGGCGTGGCGACAGCTACCTTATGGCACACCGTGCTGCCGAGGGAGACAGCGATCTGGCGGACAAGTGGGAGTTTATCGGGGGGAAGGTCGGCAACCATGAAGCGCCGGCCGCAGCTTTGAAGCGCGAGTTTCTCGAGGAACTCGGGGTCCACATCCGAGTCGGCCCGCTGTTCTACCGGGGGAGTTTTCAGCACAAGGAAGTGCACTTTACGCTGCAGGCGTACCTTGTTGATCTTCTGTCGGAGAACTTCTCACTTGAAGAGCACGACCATGTCGCCTGGGTAACGATCGAACAAATGGCCGAGCTGGATATGGCCTCGAGTGATTACGGAATATTCGAGTACCTTCTGTATCATCTCGACGGCCCTGACGATTTCAGCTGAATGCCTTCAAGGTTCGCTGCAGCACTGTCCGGCTTCGTGCCACGACTGGGGCAGCGTTCGTCCGGTTTCCTCCGCCGAACGAACGCGTATGCGGAGAAACATCAACCTTAACTCTCCTAAATCTCGTAATCGGCCGGAATTGTTCCATTCTTCGGAATCATTATGATTCCGTCGCGAACGTGATGATGCTCGTAATCGCCGTCTTCATAGTGATCCTGCGCGTAGCCGATGCGTGCTCCAGGACCGATTCGTGCGTTCTTGTCGATAATGGCGTTGCGAACCATTGCACCGGGGCCTATTGCGATATCAGGTCGGCCGAGCTCCCGATTATGGCGTTTATGCTCCTGCGTTTCGTAGTAATCGGCTCCCATGCACACAACGCCGTCGAGGGAGGCGCCGCTTTCCACATAGGTGCGAATTCCGACGATTGATCGGCTGACGGTTGCATCGGTGAGGACGCATCCGTCGCCGGCGAGGCTTTCGCGTACGGTGCACGAGTTGAACTTGCTTGCGGGAAGATCGCGGCGATGGGTGAAAATGGGCATTTTCTCATCGTAGAAGTTGAAATCCGGATTAATGCTTGCGAGGTTGATGTTTGTATCGTAAAAGCTCTGGATTGTACCGATATCCTCCCAGAATCCGTCGAACAGGTAGGCGAAGACTCCTCCCCGTTCGATTTCCGCGGGAATTATCTCGTGTCCGAAATCGGTGTATTCATTGTCGAGGGATCCTTCGAGCGCGTCGGCGTTGAACACGTAAATGCCCATGCTTCCAAGGTATTCCTTGGGTTCCCCGTGAGCATCGACCGGGTACTCTCCTCCCTGCAATGAGCGCGGTACGCGCATGTGCGAAATATCGGTGGATAGAGGTGGTTTTTCGGTAAACGCTTCGATCCGGCCGTTTGAATCGGCGCTGAGCACGCCGAATGCTTCGGCCGCGTTCCGGGTAACGGGGGTGGTCGCGACGGTTATGCGGGCACCCTGTTCTTCGTGCTGCTTTACCATATCGGCGATATTCATCCGGTACAGCTGATCGCCTGAGAGAATAACGTAGTGGGTCGGTTCCTGGGGCCTGAAATGCACCAGGTTCTTTCGCACTGCATCGGCGGTACCCTGGTACCAGCCATAGTCGTCGTATGTCTGTTCGGCCGCGAGAATTTCGACAAAACCTCGTGAGAAGCTGTCAAAAATGTAGGTGTTGGCAAGATGAATGTGCAGACTAGCCGAGTTGAACTGTGTGAGCACGTACATCCGGCGAAAGCCTGAATTGATACTGTTGGAAATGGGAACGTCGACGAGGCGGTATTTTCCCCCGAATGGAACCGCCGGCTTTGCACGTTCCTTGGTCAGCGGGTATAAACGTTGACCTTTTCCTCCACCGAGAATTATCGACAGTACCTCGCTCATAGTGACTCAAGTTTGTGCTGCCTTCGGGCTCGGGTCAAGCGAAAATGAGCGCCCGCGCCTGAACCTTGCCGCCGATAGTTGTTATCCTTCAATCTGTGCTACGATCCGGTGGCTACAGGAGAGTATTGTGAGCGAACTTTCAGCACTCCTTGAAGAACTGAAACAGGACACAGCCTTCACCGATTGTGTGACGCGGTGGGAGCATACTCCGGAGCGTGAGGGTGATTACCGCGCATTCCCCGAATCGCTTCGCCCGGATCTTGCTGAAGCGCTGCGAGCTCGTGGAATAGTGTCCCTGTATTCCCACCAGGCAGAGGCGTGGGACCATGTGATTTCGGGGCGTCACACAACTATCGTAACGCCAACGGCAAGCGGAAAGACCCTTTGCTACAATCTCCCGGTGCTCCAGACTATTCTGAACGATCCGGCGGCTCGTGCGCTTTATATGTTTCCAACGAAGGCGCTCAGTCAGGATCAGCAGTCGGAACTCAACGGCAGTGTCAATTACGGGGAGCTGCCGGTGAAAATTGCCACCTACGACGGAGATACGCCGACAAGCGTGAGAGCGGCAGCGCGCACAACCGGTCAGATCATTATTTCAAATCCCGACATGCTGCATTCTGGTGTGCTGCCGAACCATCCCAAGTGGATCACATTTTTGAAGAACCTGCGGTATGTCGTTATCGATGAGGTGCACACCTACCGGGGGGTGTTCGGCAGCCATCTGACGAATCTGATCCGGCGACTTAAGCGCATATGCCGGTTCTACGGTGCCGACCCTGTGTTCGTGTGTTGTTCGGCGACCATCGGCAATCCACGCGAGCTCGCTTCACAGATTGTGGAAGAGGAAATGGAACTCGTCGACAGCAGTGGAGCGCCACGCGGGGAAAAGCACATCATTCTGTACAATCCGCCGTTCGTTGATCGCGTTCAGGGAATCCGGCGGGGTGTCGTTCTCGAGGCGCAGCGGCTCGCAATGAGATTTCTGCAGCACCGGATAAAGACAATTGTGTTCGCTAAAAGCAGAACACGCACCGAGCTTATTGCAAGCTATATAAATCGCGCATTAGCAAACACCTATACCGAGAACTCGCGTACCCGTGTGGAAAGCTATCGGGGAGGCTATCTGCCCGGAGAGCGTCGCAGTATTGAAAAAGGACTGCGAAATGGTGACATACACGGCGTAGTTTCCACCAATGCGCTCGAGCTCGGAATTGATATTGGAGGGCTCGACGTCGCTATTTCGGCCGGCCTCCCGGGAGCTATCTCGAGCGCGTGGCAGCAGGCCGGACGTGCGGGCCGCCGAAACGCGCTGAGCGTGGCCATACTTATTGCAAGCAGCAATCCGCTTGACCAGTACATGGTCAAGAATCCGGACTATTTTTTCGGGCGAAGTCCTGAAAACGGGTTCATTGATCCGGAGAACGTCTATGTGCTTACCGACCACCTCAAGTGCGCGACCTTCGAACTGCCGGTTCGGGAAACCGAACCGTTCCCGGAGTTCGCAGGCGATTACCTTCATGCGCTCGAGGAAACCGGCGTGGTGCGATACACGCGCGACACCTTTTACTGGTCGGACCGAAGCTATCCGGCTGAGCACGTTTCACTTCGCAGTGCGACCAACGAAAATGTTGTTATTGTCGATACAACCGGCGGACGTCATGAGGTAATCGGGGAAATTGACCGGCCAAGTGCGAAAGAAGAGGTGTACGAGAACGCTGTCTACATCCACCGGGGCAGGCAGTACTTCGTAACCGACCTGGATATAGAGAACAGGCGGTGTTACGTGGAAGAAACCGATGTCAATTACTATACCGATGCGGTGGTCAAACGTGACATCAAGGTGTTGTACGAGGACGAACGTCGCGAGCGACCCGATTGTGTTACCATTATCGGTGATATTCTCGTTCGAACACAGGTCGCCAAGTTCAAAAAGATTCGCTACCGTACTCATGAAAACATCGGCTACGGCGAAATCAGCCTGCCGGAAGAACAGATGCATACCCGGTGCCTTGCTGTTGCCTTTCCGGTCGGGACAATTGCGGGAGACGCACTGGCAACACTTCCGGCGGAAGCACAGCCGGTTGTAATAGCGCGGCTCGGATCATTATTGAAGAATATTGCGCCGGTGTTCCTGCTTTGTGATCCACGCGATATCGGAATCGCCGAGAGGATCCGCGATCCGCATTTTGAAGCTCCTGCACTGTACCTCTATGACAACTATCCCGGCGGTATAGGCTTAGCGGAAATGCTGGATCGCAAGCTTTCCCATGTCCTCGAGGCAGCACGTACATTGCTGGATGAGTGTGAGTGCAGTGAAGGCTGCCCGAACTGTATCGGGCCGCGTGACTCTCGAACGGAAATCGACAGTAATCCGAAGCACGCGGTTGCCACACTTCTGAACGGCTGGTTGTCGTCACTGGAGGAGCATGCGTGAGCGAGCCGCTGTACGATCGGCTGCGACGGCTCAAGAAGCAGCGCAGGGAGCCCGGGCAAGGCGATGCCTCCGGCCGGGAGGCGGGTGAGCCTGGCCGTGACCAGGTGTCCGGCCGGGAGGCGGGTGAGCCCGCCCGTGAACAGGTGTCCGGCCGGGAGGCGGGTGAGCCTGGCCGGCAGCGTCGGGATCGGACACAGCTCCGAACCGAAAGCCGCGGCCGGCGACCGTCCGCGCCGAAGGAGCACACGGAGGATCTCGCATCATCGGAGACCCGCAGATCGCTGGAACGGCTGGGGTTTCGCGAGCGCCTGAACGGAGCGCTTGTCCGTTCGGTGGATCGGGAGATCGGCCGTGCTGCGGCAGGCGTACTCGAAACGTGGCGAAACGGCGGAATGGTGTTTCCCGCCGAAGCCGGAGAGCCTGTGTTCTTCGATGTGGAAAGTACCGGGCTCGGGGCAGGTGCGGGCAACGTCGCCTTTCTTGTTGGTGCGGTCACCGTGCTTGACACGAGCCGGGTACAGCTGCAGCAGATTCTGCTGCCTGACTACCCCGATGAACCCGAATTCCTCGAATGGACCGCGCGGTTGCTTTCGCCGGAGTGTCTTCTTGTCAGCTACAACGGCAAGGGATTCGATACGAACCTGCTTCGCTCGCGTTTTCTTATGAACGGGATCCGCTGGAGCGAGCCGGCGCAGCTCGACCTTCTGTATCCGGTACGCAGGCTGTGGGCACGGGTGCTTCCCGATTGCAGGTTGTCGACAATTGAGAACCATCTGCTGGGTGTCAAGCGGGACCGCGACGTTCCGGGGGCCGAAGTGCCGGAACGGTATTTCGCTTTTCTCGAAACGGGAGCGGGAGAAGTGCTGCGCGATGTGGTTGCACATCATGAGCAGGACATGCTCTCACTCGTTCTTCTTCTCGACTTCCTCGAGCGTACGCTCGCACAGGCGAACCGTCGTGCAACAGGCAAAACGAACCGGTCAAGCGGGCATACAGGCATTGAGCTTCGTATGACAGCTGACTCGTCGCGGCCGGCCCGCGCGCCCGCTTCAGGGTGGTCCAACGCCCCAGGCGATTGGCCCGCTTCGAGGCGGGCCAATACCTCAAGCAATGTGCCCGCTTCGAGCTCGGAGCGGCAGTCACGGACATGCGGCGAGGGCCAGTCCGGCACAAGCATCGTGGTGGATGCGGTCGGTGTCGCACGCGCGCTTCTTGCTGCCGAGGGTATTGAATCAGCCGTGGGATGGCTTCATCATGCCTGTTCCGGAAAGAAACCGACCGGCGAGGTGCGCCGGTCTATGGTTTTGCTTGCCGGGCTTATGAAGCGCCAGGGACGGTTCGAGGAAGCTTCCCGCCTGTGGTCACGGCTGTTTCACGAAGGGCAGAGCGTCGTCGCCGGAATCGAACTGGCTAAACACCTTGAGCATCGACAGAAGAATATACCTGCGGCTCTTGCGGTGTGTGAGAAGCTTCGGCACCACACGGGGACCGCGCGGAAGGATATAGAGCACCGCTACGATCGTCTCAGGCGCAAGGCTTCGCGATAGAGTTCAAGATACTCGTGGGCCATTTCTTCAAGCTTGAATCTCACCTGCATTCCGCGAATACGGACCTGCTCAAGTACTTTCGGACCCCGCTGCCAGAGCGCCAGGCCCCGTTCGACACCCTCGCGGATATCATCGGGGCTGCTTCCGTTCATCACAATGCCGGTCCCCTTGGTGCCGTCGTTCGACACGTTGACAACCGTATCCCGAAGCCCGCCCACAGGTGATACGAGCGGAATTGCTCCATATCGGAGACTGAACATTTGATTCAGTCCGCACGGCTCGAACCGGCTCGGCATGAGAAAGAAGTCACTTCCGGCTTCAACTCGATGTGCCAGGCAATCGTCGAAGCGAAGTGCCACGCTGAGATTCCGGTACCGCTGCGACAGGTACTGCAAACGCTGTTCGTAATCGGGATTTCCTGTACCCACGATGACCATGAGAAAGCGGTTTTCACGCAGCATCGGCTCGAGAATACCGGTCTCCGGTTCGAGAAGACTGTCGAATCCCTTCTGCCTGTCGAGACGTCCGACCATTCCGATCAGTGGTCGGGACTGATCATCGGGAAGTCCGAACTCCTCAAGCAACGCCCGCCGCATGATCGTCTTTTGCGTCAGACGGTCATGGTCGAACGCCACCGGAAGACACGGGTCGGCCCCGGGATTCCAGGTTGCGTAATCGATACCGTTGAGAATGCTGTGTATCGCATCATTTCGCCGGTTCAGAAGCTCTGCAAAGCCCCATCGGTTCGCTTCGTTCTGCAACTCCTCGGCAAAGGAAGGAGAAACGAACACAATGCGGTCGGCGAACGAGATTCCCTGCCCGAGAGCGCTTTGCGGTGCCGCGGGAGCTGATTCCGAGTTGCCGGTAGACGATCGGTTTTTCGGTGCTCGCTCGAGATACTCGGCACCGGCCACATCTGGTCCAGGGTGAGCGATATTGTGAACCGTAAGGACTGTTGCCGTTTCTGCGAAGCCGGTCAGTCGCCCCTTCCCGGTTACCATGGAAAGGGCAGGTGCCGAGGGCCAGTCGTGGGCGTGAATGACATGCGGAATCCATTCCATAGTTCGCGAGACGGCAAGAGCCGCGCTCGAGAGAAGTCCGAATCGTGCCTGGTTGTCATTGTATACACCGCCGTTATCTCCGTAGAGACCCGGCCGATCAAACATATCCAGCCGGTCGAGAAGATATACACGTACGCGGGGCTCTACCGGCAGGGATGACTCGTACACAGCCGTCCACCACTCCTCGAGGTTATAGTCACAAGCCACCGGGCTCGGTACGCGGTACATGCCGGTGACATCTATCCAGCCGTACCTCGGCATGAGTATGCGGGTATCGACGCCGAGTCGTGCGAGGCCCGTGGCGAGCGACGAAACCATATCGCCGAGACCGCCCGCCTTGGCGTAGGGAGGAAGCTCGCTCGTTACCAGCAGCACGCGCAGAGGCGGCTCGAGAGCACTGTTCTCATCAGACCGGCCGGTAGTATGCAATTGTGAACTCATCACGCGTACTGTAGCCGAGACGCCGATACATGCGAAGGGCCGATTCGTTATGCTGCTTCACAAAAAGACTGGTATTCCGCCTCGCGCACTCAACATCTCTCAGGAGCTTGTACATAACCGCCCGGCCGATTCCTCGTCCCCGTTGTGAACGCTCTGTGAAGACACCACCTATCTGATCCCAGTAGAAGCCGCGTGCATTCGTTTGTGCTTTCGCGATCGGGCGCCCCCGGTGCTCTATGAGATACACGAGCTGGTTCTTCAGACTGGTTTTCAGCTGATACATACACCCTGCCGGATCGAAACGATCGGCGGCGAGCACAACTTCTTCGATTTCGTAGTCACGCTGGATTGGATACAGCACTTCAGCGTCGGCGGGACCGGCTTTCCGAACAGTCATCGATTCCGGCAGCGGCTGGTGATCAAGGGGAGAGCCGCAGGTGCGACTCATGTGATAGTAGTGAATCTCCTCGATCGGGTCATCAAAAAACAACTGCTTCAAGGACTCCACATCCCGGCGAAGGCCCATAACACAGAAGAGTCGCTGGGAGGGTCCGCGTAGTTTCCGGACGAGGCTTCCCGGTTCCGGCAGTCCGTCCTCCGGAAATACCGGGAAGACGAACCCGTTTGCAGTGTGAAATACGCAGCCGGATACCGTGCCCCGATTGGTGAATACCGTGAATCTCCCGTTCTTGCGTCCTGGGCCTTTTGCACCCGGCATTGCTTCGGTAACGGTTACGCAGGTCGATTCACGCGGGAGAAGAAAGCGTTTTACTGCCTCGAAGTGGCTTCGTCTCGCATGGACCCATGCTCCCTCGGTAGTGGTTATCGGGAAACTCATCGCTGTGTTAACCCTCTCAACGGAACTGTGCCCTGTGGCTCTCGTTCGCCTTTGAGCACCTCAAAACCGGCCTCAAAACTTGACTGCATGGTACTATAAACGGCGATTGCATCCTCGACAAACGGTGCCTCCTCAAGGAGCAGTGGCGAAAACGTGGAAATGACAACGATTCGTTCAGCGTACTCTTCGAGTTCCTGCAGTACCTCGAGGCTGCTGCGGTTCGAGAGTCCGAACACGATAAGGTCTGCCTCCTGAGCGTGTTCAACGACCTCCATGCGGTCCTCGGGTCTGCTCCTGTCCGAGGGTGAGTAAGGAAAGCGAAATTGAGCTGCGTCGGGGAACACTGTCTCGGCTGCGTCGAAAAAAGTTCCGACATTTCCGGTGAGCAGCACCTTCCCTGTTTCAGGCTCTGCGGAAGGGCCTGCGGAAGAAGCTGCGGAAGAAGCTGCGGAAGGATCTCCGGCAGCGTCCGGCGGAAGCTCATCCCCGAGGTCGAGCGGAATGCGTTCCGACCGGACCACGGAAACCGCGCGTCGGGCAAGATCTTCAAAGAAGTCTGTTGCACCGGGACTCGGCAGAGACTGCGAAAGTGCCTCCGTGTCGGGTACGCGGGGAAAGTCCGTGTTGTCACCGAGATACTGCAGCTTTACCCGCAGATTGCGTTTAACAGCCTCCTCAACTCGGTCACTGAAACCGGGGCGATGTTCATACGCATCGACAAGCGTCTCCCAAAGCTTTCCGTCGGGGTCGGGCGTCTGCGAGAGCATTATGAGATCATTTCCCGCTTCAATGGCCCGCACCAGTAATTCAGCGAAACTCCAACCGCGCCGGTCCGCATACGCGGTCGCGCCTCGCATGTGCATATCGTCGGTAATGACGATCCCCTCGAACCCGAGCTCATCACGCAGCAGATCGGTCATAATCTGATACGACAGTGATGCAGGTGTGTTGCTCCCGGTAATTTCCGGAAAGGCGAGGTGACCGCTGAGCACTGCCGGGACTCCTTCGCGAATCATCATCCGGAATGGAACAAGGTCGATGTATTCAAGCTCCTCGCGCGTTTCAGGTAATTCCGGCAGGAAGATGTGACTGTCGCCGTCCGTATTACCGTGACCGGGGAAGTGCTTGGCGGCTGAAATCACACCGACTTCCTCCTGCCCTTTCAGGTACGCAAGCCCCAAAAGCCCAATACGGGCCGGATCGTCCCCGAAAGCCCTGGGGCCAATAACAGCAGCCCCTGTGTTGCGGTACACATCCACTACCGGGGCGAGGTTCACATTAACACCGACGGCGCGCATTTCCCGGGCAAGATGCTTTCCCGTATCATAGGTATCTGCCGGGATACCGGTAGCGCCGAGCGCCATATTACCTGGACTTCGGCTGGTATTGCCGCGCACATGGCGGACCCAGCCACCTTCCTGATCAGTCACCGTAAAAAGGGGAAGAGGCTCTTCGTGCCCTGCATCACGGTTGAGTGCGGCTTCCTGCATTTCGGCGATCGCTCCGGCCAGTCGGAATGTATTACGGCCGTTCCACCCGAATATTTTCACCCCGCCGAGTCCGCGGTCTATCCAGCGCATGATCCGCTCAGATGGTGTCGATCCGGGCCATCCGAGAAGAAGAAGCTGAGAAAGCCGTTCCTCGACGTTCATACCGGCGTATATCTCGTCGATCGTAGCCTCGATTTCCGAACTCTTTTCTGTTTCTGACTCCAGTTGGACCTCGTTGCCGGCATTCGCCCGGTTTTCACGTACTGTTTCGTCCGAACTTACTGTATTTGCAGCATCCATGTTCTGAACAGCGCGATCAAGAGTACGGATTTCGTCTTCGGAATATGTGTCGCCGGATGAATCTGAGTCCCTGTGCGAACCGGCAGGAAACGGGATGGTGAATCCGACAATCAGCGCGAGAGAAATTACTCCGAGAAAAAGGCCGAGATGCCGTTTCATTCAGAACTCCTTTCGAGGACGCTATGGTAGCGCAAAAATCACTGATCCGAGAAGAAGGAACAGGCGCTTATGCCGGAGGTGCGGAATGCCGATAATCAAGCCTGAGGAGGTCGCATAATGCCCGAAATCGCTATGCAGCACCCGTTGGAACAGTTAGAAGAGGTGCTCGATAACCAGATTTCCCTGCTCGATTCTGCCGCGGAGGAACACAGTGCGCTGCAGAAAGCGGTCATTAACCGCGACTGGGGAACACTCGAACACTCGTTGTCCCGGCTTGAGTCGAGGTCTCATGAGCTCGAAAAGCTTGAAGAAGCGAGGCAGTCGGCATATCGGCGTCTTCGAGAAGAGTGTGGACTCGGAGAATCTGATACGTTCTATGAGCTGCTCACGCGACTCGAAAACGCTCCAAGATCACGGCTTGCAGAGAAATACCGCATGCTTAAAGTTGCGGTAATGCGCCTCTCCGGGCAGAACTCTACACTTGCCGGTTACGTGTCGAAGAGCAGCGAGTCCCTCGAGGCTGTTCTCGCCGAGCTCTTTCCGCAGCGCAAGGGCACTATCTATCGCCGGTCGGGCGCCGCCTCCGCGCGCGAAGGCAGCGCGTTTGTCGTCAACCAGACTTTGTAGGAACCGGGAATGCAGTCGACTTTTTCAGGTATTGAATTAGGAAAACGCGGACTTCTGGCGCACAGTCGGGCCCTGACCACCGTGGGGCACAATGTCACCAATGCGTCCACAGAAGGTTACAGCAGACAACGCGCCGAGTTCTCTACCGTCAGCCCGCTTACCCGGCCGGGACTTACCCGCCCGGAGCGTGCCGGTCAGCTTGGTCAGGGCGTCGAAGTGTCCAGGATTTCGCGCGTACGTGATGAAATACTGGAGGGCCGCGTCGTAGAGCAGGCACATACGGAGACCTACTGGGAAGAACGCGATAAATACGTGCTCATGCTTGAGCAGATTTACAATGAGCCTGCCGAAGAGTCCATACGGGGTGATCTCGACCGTTTCTGGGACTCATGGCAGGAGCTGTCCATGCATCCGGCGCAGCAGAGTTCCCGGGAGGCGGTACTCGAGCGCGGAAAAACGCTTGTGGACAACATTAACGACCGCTACAACGATCTTGATCGTATTCGAAGAATGCTCGAAGACGAAATTCGCGGCGGTGTAGAACAGGTAAACGATCTGGCCCGTGATATTGCCGGACTTAACCGGCAGATCAGATCCGCTGAAGCGGCCGGAGACGATCCAAATGATCTGTACGACCGCCGGGACCTTCTCGTGGAGCGTCTTGGGCAATATGTGAATGTTTCAACCGATCGCAGGGATCCTGATGAGTTTCGCGTTAATATCGACGGACATCACCTTATTCAGGGTACCGTGGTGAAGGAAATGCGCACCCAGGCAGATCCGAACAACGCCGGCTACTCAGATGTTATCTGGGAGCATTCCGGGGAAGAAGTGAAGATTCAGGGAGGCAGGATCGGTGCACACCTGGAACTGCGGGATGACGACGTGCGTGGCGAAATCCAGAATCTCGATAACATGGCCGTGAACTTCACCGACCTTGTCAATGAAATTCATAGAGAAGGATATGGCAGTAACGGGCGAACTGACCGCGATTTCTTCGGATACGAACAGGTCGTGGAGAATACCCTCGGTAATGTGGACACAAGCGGAGACGGAGCGTTCGATTCGACCTACCTGTTTCGTATGAGCGGGACCAACGAAGTGGATCCGAGCGAGCAGATAGGTCTCGAAGGTACGATAACGTTGTCAGGCCCCGATGGTCCGGTAAATATCGAATACAACTCAACGGATACGGTCGAACAGGTTATTTCCAGGATTAACAACGCAGGAGCTGAAGTTGTTGCCCGTATCAACCGCAACAATCAGATCACATTGAAGGGGACTCCCGCGGAAGACGTAGATAATCCTGATTTCGTAATTCGCGATGTTGCCGACAGCGGTGAATTTCTGGCCGGCTATGCCGGTATTCTTTCAGAAAGCGGAGAAGAGGGCGCCTACAGCTGGCAGACCGCCGACGCAGTTACGGCACTGAGAGAGCAAACAGACTTTGCCGTTGCTCCTGAGCGAAATCCATCGGCATGGATCGGGATTAACCCGGAAATTGAGCAGGAGCCGGCAACTATTGCTGCAGGACTCTCACGTCAGGGCAGGGAAGGAGAGATCGGGGACGGAGGGGCCGCGGAGGCAATAGCCCAGCTTCGTCATCAGCCGGTAATGGTCGGGCAGATATCCACGTTCGACGATTATTTCGCGGATACTGCGGCCAGCATAGGCTTACGGGGCGAGCAGGCGCGAAATCAGTTTCAGACAGCAGAGCTTCAAATGAAAGAACTTCGCGACTGGCGGGATTCAATTTCCGGTGTGAATATCGACGAGGAACTCTCACAGATGATCAAGTTTCAACACGGATACAACGCTGCAGCCCGGTTCGTAACACAGGTGGATCGTATGCTTGAAACGATTATCATGGGTATGGGTGCGTCATGAACAGGATAAGTACGAATCTTCCAAACGATAACACGCGCTTTTTCATGCAGAGGCAGGAGGCCGACCGTCGCCGTGTGCAGAACCAGATCTCGAGCCAGCAGCGTATTCAGAACCTTCGGGACGATCCTGTCGGAGCAGCGCATGCAACCCGTTTTGAGAGTTATTCGTTGCGACTCGAGCGGTATGCGAACAATATAGAGCATGCCCGTGATACCAATCGTGTTGCTGAAGGCTACATGCAGCAATCGGTCGATATCATGCAGCGAGTCCGCGAAATTGCCATTCAGGGCGCGAACGGAACGTATACCGACGAGGAACGACGGCATATGGCTGCCGAGGTCGACGAACTGCTCGAGGAGCTCGTTCAGATCGGAAACGCAAAAGATGGAACCGGTGATGCCCTGTTCGCCGGTGCCCGTTCGCGCAGCACCGCGTTTCAGACACTCACCGGAACAGTCGAAGGACTCGACGGCAACCGTATCACCGACGTCCTGTACAACGGTGATATTACGCAGAATATGACCGAGATCGGGGACGGTTCACTGGTCGGCCTGAATGTTCCCGGAAACTCGTTTTTCTGGGCGGAACAGCAGCAGATCTATTCCGACGTGGATGGTACTGACTATGTAGCAGGCGAGGACTCCAATTTCTATATAGATGGAGTGAGGATTGATGTTAACGAGGGTGACTCGGTATTTGCGGTAATCGACAGCATTAATACAAGCGACGCCGCCGTCCGGGCGCGGCTCGACCCGGTACAGGACGGACTGGTCATCGAAAGCACGTCACCACACCAGCTGTGGCTACAGGACGGCGAGGGTAGCGTGCTGGCTGACCTCGGAATCGTTGATCCGCAGGCCTCCCGGCCACCTGATAATATTGCACCCGGCGCGCAGCAGTTCGGTGGAAGCGCCTTTGATATGATGATCAACCTCCGTGACCGTCTTCTTGCCGACGATCAGATCGACGTCGGCGGCGCCTCGCTCGGCGGTATAGATCAGGCGCTCGACAATATGGTCGGAAGACTTGCACAGCTCGGCGCACAGGACAGCAGACTTGAGCTGAGCTACGACCGCACCATGAGGGTGAAGGGTGAAATCGACAACCAGCACTCGCGTGAGGTCGACGTTGATATGGCGGAAGCGTTGACTGAAATGAGAATGATGGAATACACGCATGAGGCGGCCCTGGGGGTAGCAGGGCGTATTCTTCCGACAACACTGCTCGATTTCCTGCGCTGAGGTATGTATGATAATTGAAACGAAAGCATATGGTGAAATAGAAATTGACGAGCGCCAGCTGGTCGACTTTCCGGTGGGGCTGTTCGGTTTCGAGCACCTTCGTAAATTCGCGCTGCTCGACGCTCACCAGCAGCCATTCTACTGGCTTCAGAGCCTCGACGAAACAGACGTAGCCTTTGTGCTGCTCGATCCCCTTGTATTCCGGCCTGATTACACCCTTGATGCAACCGAGGGTGACATCGAAGCGCTCGGAGCCGAAACAAATGAGGAATTGCTCGTATTCTGTATTGTGACCATCCCTGAAGACGAGCGACGAATGACAGCCAATCTTCAGGGTCCGATTGTAATTCACCGGAAAAAACGCATCGGGCGGCAGATTATCAGCACAAACCCGAAGTGGATGATACGCCACAGTATTCAGGACGAGCTTGCCGGAATGAGGTCCGACGCATGCTGATTCTCGCTCGAAAACTGAATGAGCGAATTGTAATAGGAGACGATATAGAGGTTTCCGTTGTCGAGATCAAAGGAGATCAGGTGAAGCTCGGGGTGAGTGCTCCGCGGAGCGTCGGTGTTTACCGGCACGAAGTCTACGAAGCGATTCAAGCTGAAAACCGTATGGCGGCGAGGTCCCAACCGGATATTCCCGAGTTCAGCGAATGGCTTAACGAGCAGAGTGAGGAGGCAGGCTCCGAAGGTAGTGCCGGCCAGTCGGAATCCGGGGACAACGGTGCTCCCGATTGACCGGATGTAGTTTCCCGATAGAACTACTCTTCGGCCTGGCTCGGGCGCAGGTACTCAGGCCCCGCAGCATCATCAAGAAGAAATCTGCCGGCTTCATTTGCAGCACCGCGCACACATTCGACGAGTGCATGGGCGACACCGTCGTAGTAGCCTGGATCAGGTCTCAGCCGTCCTGCCAGGACCGGATTCAGCGTTTCAATCTCATGAATAAATTGCTCTGAATCCGGCCCGACGACCTGGATTCGGCTGCCGTCACCCTCCGGAAATGGGTTGAACTCCTGCGTTGTAAGTGCCTGCATGGCTTCCAGAATATGACCGGGCTCTGCATCTACCGGACCAAACATACTCAGGTTTCCATCGAACAATTCCGCGTAAAACCGTCTCTTCCTTCCATCGATCGCCGAAATAACGAGTCTGTCGTTCGAGGCCCACCGGTACGCAGTGAGGGTAGGAACTGCATAGACGGGAATTCCGTGAGCTGCGGAAATCCCTTTTGCCGTCGCTATTCCGATCCGGAGTCCTGTAAAACTTCCCGGTCCGCCGCAGCAGACAAGCCCGTCAAGGTCTTGTGGACGTATCCGCCACTGTTCCAGCAAATCGCGTATCGCGGAAGTAAGCAGCTCGTTATGGCGTCTGCCTGCATCTGCCCTGTACCGGGCATGTTCGTTTCCATCTGTAAGTACCACATCGAGAACTCGCGAAGAGGTATCGAATGCCAATGTGAGCCCGGTCGTATTGTCATGGGAAATCACAGCGAGTTCCTCCCGGTGCCATCTCCGGCGAGCAGGTGTTTCATTTCCTGTTCGCGATCCGGATCTCGTGTTTTTATGTCGATGGTTCTCTCCGTGTCGCTGCGGTATCCAATTGTTACATCCAGGTCTGCGTCTTCGAGTAACGAACCAGCGCGTTCGGCCCATTCAATGATAAGTATTCCTTCAGCGGCCTCAGCTTCCAGGTCAAGATCCTCGTACTCTTCTTCATCGCCTATTCGGTACAGGTCGGCATGGTAGACCGGTGGATTGGTAGGGTAGGCGTTCACGAGCGTAAATGATGGGCTCTGAACCTGTACTGAATCGTCAAGTGCCTGTGTAAATCCGCGTACGAATTCCGTTTTTCCGGCACCGAGATGACCGAAGAGGCGAATAGTACAACCGCACAGTTGCAGGCAGGCGAGATTCGCAGCAATCTTTCTTGTGTCCTCGGGCGAACAAGAGATAAGCCGAATCAGTGGAGTTTCCCCGCGTCGTTCATGCTTGAAATGTAGCTTCGCAGTTCGCGGACGAGCGGTATTATCGGATATTTCGCCCGGCCGCGAATGCGAATACTCACACTGGTGGCGCCCCCGGCATTCTGTTCAAGATCGAACTCTACCGGTTGCGTTATCTGACCGCTGTTCTTTCCTTCGAGGATTGCCTCTGCTGTGAAGGTGCGACGATAGGCGAGGGGTACGTCTTTGCGTTTAAGGTTTCTTAACTCTAAGATCTGCATAGTTTTCTATGATACTCTGCGAGAATGTAGGCGGTATGCGCCTGTGCAGTCAATCTTACCGGACAGGGTTATTCATGGTCCACGTAGCCGTAGACATACTCAAGTATCGTGGCCATATTGGCGCGACTGACGCGGGTAAACATGACATGCATGAGGTTGCCCCGGTAGCCGGCGTCAACACCACGAACCTTACCGTACACAGCTACCGGAGACCCTTTTTCCATTTCAAATGAAAGCTTGATCAGGCTGCCCTTCTTGAGGGCTCCACGTGCACGAAGTGCGCATCCGCCCGCAGAGATGTCCTCTATGGTCCCGAGATCGCGGCGGCTGTCGTCCACAATAGCTTCCCTTCGGACTTTTTTCCCTCTACCTGACTGCACAACGCGGATCGGGTAGAAATACGCGGGGCGACGGAACTCGCGTCGGGGAGATCTGCGTTTCTGAACGGAGCGTACTGTATCGCTGTGTGCAATAAACAGTTGATGGGCGGCCCGCTGTTTCCGGTAGCCGACAACATGTGACTTGAATCCGTACAACGTACCGTCACCGCCGCGAAACGTCACTTTCAGTGGTGTATGCTTGTCCCAGACAATCATTTCGCCTCCCGGCGTACGCGGGGCTTCGAGGACAAGCATTGATTCGGCGTTTGCGGTGAGCCGACAATCGAATTGCTCCTTCGTAGTGGTAATCAACGTAAGAACGTTTCCGGAGCGTAACTGCGACGTGTTTTCGAGCGTCTGCCCTTTCTCAGGTTGCATTCGATCAAAAGACCGGCGCAGATTCAGCAGGTTGAACCGTCGTTGGTGTTTCTCGGTTTCGGAGATGTCTTCGGATTCTATGCTTCTCAGGCCGCGACGAATAACCCGGTCGAGCTGATGTCGGCTTGTCAGAAGACGTCTCGGTTCGGCAATCTGCTGCTCTCGTGCCAATCTTTCAAGCAGGCGTGCTTGAAAGCGGTCTAAGCCTGTCTTCCGTGCTGCCCGACGGAATGCAAATCGGGAGAACCTCACAGTACCGCCGGAGCCGCTGCGTTGCGTTCCGGCGCTCATCCGTGTATAGACTACCGCAATACCCAGCAGCGCGATGAATATACCTCCGAAGATAATGCCGTCGACCGGATCGGGTTCGGCGAAAAACTGTGTTCCCTGCTGGAGTGCTATCATGCTCCTTTCCGGTAAATGTGGTTGGCGACGGCGTCTTCAATGGCGGGGACGATCTCATATTCGAGGAGATCTCCGATGAGTACACTGTCTTTCGCCTCGAAAGCTTCAACGAGTTCACTAAGCTGTGAACGCAGACCTTCTGTCTCCGCTTCAGGCTTGAGCCGCGTGAACTTGGCCACAAGGTCGCTGAATCGGGCGATGCGGGCCATTGCCTCCTCATCCTTCCCCTGCTGAAGAAGGATTGCTGTTTCCGAGACAGCAGGCAACTGTTCATTGAGTAGACTTGCGGTAATCTCGAGTTCCTTCTCGGGCCGTACGATTTCGCTGAGTCGTGATTGCAGCGCCGAGAGCGCGTTCGAAGCTGCCTTGAGTGCCTCGGCGCAATCCTCCTCGGTCACCGAGCTGTTCTCTTCGACCAGAGATCGGCTCAGGCGTCGAATGGGATCGAGTGTATCCGAGCCGCCGGTCAACCGCAGGACACGGTCAAGCGACTGCTCCAGATAACCAAACTCCCCGAGAACATCGCGAAGTGCTTTCTCACTTCCTTGCTCCAGATTCCGACTGAGAAGCTCGAAGTACTCAATAAGGGTTACGAGTGATTGAGGGTCTCTTTCGGCGGGCAGGGCAGCCTCAACCTCGATGGTCCCTATGTTCTCAACGCGCGTCGCCGCCCATGTTTCCCGCTGTTCATCGGATACGTCAGTATTGTCGAGACAGAACCGTTGAATGCTCATTCCGGAGCCGGCAAGCCATTCTTTCAGTTCATCTACAACCTCACCGGCTGTCGTTTCGTCCTGCAGTGTAACGTCGAGTTCCCGGTCGTTTACTACGATTTTCATGTGTCACCACCTGAGCACATTCAGCGTGCTAAAAAGATTAATTCTGTTGGCCCTGGTTCTGGAGGCCCTCGAGACGACCACGGATGCCTTCCATTTCCTCGACCGCACGCTCCATTTCGCCGAACTCGCGGCGAAGCTGCTGTTCACGCCGGTCTATACGCTCGTTCTGCCTGCTGATTTCGGTTTCGGCACGATCTATGCTCGACTCAATGGTCTGTTCTCGATTAGCCAGTAAACCACCGGTGCGGGTAAACGCCTGAACATACTGCAGCACTTCGTACGCCACGCCGCTGTCAATAGCGCCGTTTCCGCTTGAATCCCGGCCGAAAAGATCACGAAGTGCCCCGTGGTCATTTACAATGCTCGAGTCGAATTGCTCGTCGTCGAGTTCGAGATATCCACGCATTCGGCTCATGTCCACACCCTGTCCGAATCCGCTCGTGTTGCTCGATACTCCAATGTGAGCCAGAAGTCGTATTCGGTCGCCGGCCCTTGTCTCATATGGATTCATCATTATGGTCTGGAGCCTGCTTCGCAGTTGATTCAGGGTAGTATTCCCCTGAAGCATTCCGAGCCGTTCCTCAGCGGCTTCAACCTCATCCGGCTCGAGCCAGTCGAGCTGATCGATTATCTCGCGATCCGTCCTTGTAAGAATATTAATTTCCGTGATCAGCTCGTTATAATTGGCGAGAAACTCAATAACGCGCTCTTCAATACGATCGAAATCAGGCTCTATATCGAGCGCAACAGGTCCGGTACCTGCTTCACGTAATTCTAACGTGATATCATCGAGAACATCGTCGATTTCGTTGGTATCGCGTGTGACTCTGACACCATCGAGCGTAAATACTGCGTCGCCGGCTTCTTCGATTGCAATTCGTGGGCGAAATCCGTCGTGAGATTCCGGATCACGAACGACTGCATTACGTACGTACACTTCGCGGAACGTGTTACGGTTTTCAATGCGGAAACCATCGAACACGTCGGTTATTTCCCCGACAGGTACTTCCAACCGGACAAATCCCTCGGTATCATCGATCTCACCAGCGGGAATTTGCTCTCCCCCCGAAAGAATATAAAGAAACTGCGGATCTTCAACTTCCTCAGGAGGTTCCGGTGCTTCCCAATCCGGTATATCAAACAGAGAGTCGGCGAACGGAACGGTAACACCGTCGAGCTCAACATCCCCGACCGGCGGGATCTGAGGGCCATCCGGCGGTTCGGGTTCCTCATGTTCCGGACGTCCAAGGTTCTCGACAGCTATTTCAAGCTCAAGAACATACTGCTGTGCGATTTCAAGCGATTCTGATTCAACGGTAGCCTCAGCCGTGGGACCGACTTTCAGCGATTCGTCATCTTCGAAAAGCGCCTCGCCACGGTCGCCATCCTGCAGTGTGGTGTTTGCAGTTGTCGGGGTCGCGTCGAGCTCATCAGCGCGCACTTCCTCGATTACTCCGGTGGCAAGCGCCAGCCGCTCGGCGGCATCCTCGAACTGAAGCCTGTTTCCGGCCCCGGGTATCTGAGATCGGAATACAAGCACGCGAGTATCACGAGTGTTACGGACTGATCGAATCTGCAGTATGTCCGACAGTCGCCTGTTAACCTGCCCGACGAAGTCATCTATGCCTCCTCCGTCGAAAGCGAATCCGCGGCGTTCGTCGCCAACGGAAAACGTGTACTCGCCTGAGGGAACTTCGTAATCTATGGGAACGGGGTCCGACTGGAATATGTCGGCGGTGGCAATGCGCTCGACCTCAATCATCGTCCGCTGCTGCTCTGCATCGCGGTCAGCCTGCGCGGTAACAGCGTTCGGGTCACTGCTTTGAACCCGTCTGTCGGCGAAGGGATTTCGGAATCCGAACAGATTCTGTGCCGAGTTTTCGAGCGCTGATAGTCGCTGCCCGATTCTTCGCCACGCCGCGCGCTCCTGCTCAAGTTCGTCAATCCGGTTTTCCTGGCGGCGTATCGGTTCTTTCTCGGCTTCAAGAATTTCCTCGATCATTCCTTCTGTGTCGTAGCGACCCGACACGCCGGGTATATTCGGTCCATCGCCGAAGGCGGGTACCGTACCGACCGCAGCGATGAGCAGAGCGAGAAGCGTTAATCCCTGGTTGTATCTCCCGAATCGACCCATGTGACGCATACGTAACTTGTTCCGGACGCTGCCATTACCCGGAGAATCTTCGGCATCCTGCACACTTTAATGATACCACATTACGGGAAAACTCATCGAGCGTCGACACGAATTGCTCTGCCGGTCTTACCCGGTTTCATCAAGCAGAAGACCGATCGCCTCCCGTAATCGTGCCTGAACCCTCTGGAGCGACTCCGGTGGCAACTCCTTTATTACAGTGTCGGTTCGTGCGTCGACCACCTTGACAACGATGCGGTCGAGATCCTGATTCATCGTAAACCGCAGCCGTTTATGGATCGTTTCGGTGCTGGTCTGTAATTCCTGTACCATCTTTTCAACTTCTTCGCGAGAAGGAACACCGAGCGTATGATCTGCGTCGAATCTTCCTTGAATCGAAGCGCGTGGTGTACCCGTCGCGTTCTGGCCCCTGTAAGCCCTCAGTGAGGGAAGGATGGGGTTAATCTCCATACTCATACATCTTACCTCCCTGTAAGACGCGGCCGGTGGAGGGCGCGAGACCTCCATTGACGGCCGGCATGTATTCTTTGAAACGAGATCGTCATCGCACATGGAGATGACGTCCAGGAATCTCCTGCTTGAATGACGATACGTGTTCGGTGAGCGTTGGTTCCGCGAAGCTCGGAGTATTCTCCGCTGGAACCGGGCTGCTCAGCCCAGTAATTTCAACACGGATTGCGGCATGATGTTTGCCTGTGCAAGCATCGCCGTGTTGCTCTGCATGAGAATCTGATTGCGAACAAATCCCACCATTTCGTGAGCCATATTCGTATCGCGAATCTGTGATTCTGCCGCCTGCAGGTTCTCGGCCGCAATTGCGACTCCCCGCGATGCCATTTCGAACCGGTTCTGGTAAGCTCCAAGATCCGCTCGCTGCCGCGAGAGAGTCTGTAAAGCCTCATCAACCCGTCCAATGGCCTCATTCGCTGCCGCGGGCGTTGAAATCGAGATCGGAGCGACTCCGTTGCCGTTCTCTTCATTCCCGTTTTCTTGATTCCCGTTCTCGGCAGCCGTCAAACCGAGTCCGGCAGCAGTCATCGTTCCAATATAGACGCGCGTATTCTGGTCCATATTTGCGCCTACCTGAAACTGCATAACTTCGTCACCGTCCCCGGCGAACCGCCCTGTCAGCATGTTCAGTCCATTGAACTGAGCGTGTGAGGCGATCCTGTTAATCTCATCCACAAGTTGTGATACCTCCACCTGGATTAACGCCCGGTCTTCGGCGGTATAGATACCGTTTGCCGACTGAACGGCAAGTTCCCGTATCCGGTGCATGATATCCTGCGAATTCTGAAGATACCCTTCGCTTGTCTGGATGAACGATACGGCGTTCTGAATGTTTCGCTCTGCCTGATTCAGTCCTCGAATCTGGCTTCGCAGCTTTTCAGACACCGCTAACCCCGATGCATCGTCGGCCGCCCGGTTTATGCGCAATCCCGAAGACAGTCGTTCAATGCTTGTCTGCATCTCCGACTGTCGGTTTTGCAATGACCGATTGGCAAAGGCAGCACCGGTGTTATGATTTATGATCATATTGCGCCCTCCTTGAACACAGTGTTCCGAAGCGATCCCTGCTTCGAATCTCCCGGAGAACGGCACGGAAGCATCACTCGCGCTTCTTCCGCTCCGACTGCCGTCCACGCGACGGAGAGTGTGGTCGTCATCGGGCCGGCTCTGGAGTTCCAGTGCCACGACTGACCAGCAAACCCTCCGCCGCCGGGATTTATAGGAGAGCTATGTCAAAGAACGATACGAGATCTTTTACATGCTGCGGGCACAGGTTTTCCGAAACCCAACAGGAGTCCTTGAATTCAACCGGGTTCCCTGAATCCAGCAGCCGTCTGTGAAAAAAGCCGGTTACACCGACTCAGTCACCACGCTGCAGAGTCATTCGCCTATTGAATCAATTGCAACACTGACTGCGGTGTCAGGTTCGCCTGAGCAAGCATTGCGGTGCCTGTCTGTTGCAGAATCTGGTTACGTGTGAAGTTCACCATCTCGGACGCCATATTGGTATCCCGGATTCTGCTCTCGGCGGCCTGAAGGTTCTCCGCACCGATGTCGAGCCCCCGAACTGCGTATTCAAGACGATTCTGATAGGCACCGAGGTCAGCCCGTTGTCGACTCACAGAGGCAAGGGCGTCATCAATCTGTCCGATAGCCATGTTCGCGCTATCCGGGCTTGAAAGGGAAAGGATCTCCCCATCGCCGACACCGCGCATTCCGAGTCCGGTTGCGGTCATCGTTCCGATGTGAACCTGCATCCGCTGATCCATGTTCGCACCGATGTGGAAGTGCATACTCGCGGTAACGGTATTGTCGCCGGTTTCCGCTGCAAATCGACCGGTGAGCATGTTAAGCCCGTTAAATTGCGCGTGGGACGCGATTCGATCGATTTCCGCTACGAGTTGCGAAACCTCGACCTGGATCTGCATGCGATCTTCGGCGGTGTAGATTCCGTTCGACGACTGCACAGCAAGTTCACGAAGTCGCTGAAGAATGTCCTGGGAATTCTGTAGATATCCCTCTGTCGTCTGTATGAACGAAACTCCGTCCTGCGCGTTTTCGGAAGCCCGTTGCAGGCCCCGAATCTGACTACGAAGCTTCTCGCTGACGGCGAGGCCGGAAGCATCGTCACCCGCACGATTAATGCGGTGTCCGGATGAAAGACGCTCAATATTACCTTCGAGCGATCGCTGGGTCATACCCACCTGGCGCTGAGCAAATGCGGCGCTGGTGTTATGGTTAATGATCATAGTTCTCCTCCATGGACCGAAAATCACAGGCATCCTTGCCTGTCGGCCGTGTGTACGATTGTGTCGGTTTCAGACATCAACGATGTCGAATAGAACCGCCATAAATCGTCTGTTTTATGTTTTTCATACCTCCTTGAATTAAAGTTTTTATGCACACCCGTCGACCCTTATAGATAAGGGGGGTATGTGCCTCGGGGCGAAGGTACAGACGTACGTAGTCCTCCCGATCTGATTTTCGACACCCTGCACATATAACTTTAGTCAAAACGCCGAAAAAATCAAAAGAATTTCGCGATTTCCTTCGGAATCTGTGGCTGGTACCCCCGTGTGTGCCCGGATTGCCCCGG
>CAZMEV010000023.1:0-9271 GCA_964565375.1 uncultured Spirochaetaceae bacterium | reverse complement strand
TGCCCCGGATTGCCTCGCACTGCGGCTGATGCCAGGTCAGGGCCAGGCGAGCGCCAGGCCAGGTCAGGGCCAGGCGAAGGGCAGGCCAGGGACAAGAGCTATCGTTGAGGCTGAAGTTGAAGCTGGCGTTGAGGCTGCGAAAAATTCGTGGGGCCTGACGAAAGCCGGGGAGTGTTAAGCAGCAGCCGTTCAGCCTTCCTCGAGCTGTTTCAGGTACTCAAGCGCAACCGGATCCTGGGGATCGTACTCAAGCACTGAATGAAAGAACCGGAGTGCACTGCTCGGATCCCCCTGCTTGAGAAGCACTATCCCCATATTGGACATGACTTTGGTGTTTTCCGGTTCTATGGAGAGGGCTTCCTGCAGGCGGCTGAGGCTTTCGCTGAGATCGCCGGACTCCATCAGACAGATAGCAAGCTCGTTCAGTGTGTCGGGATTCCCGCCTCCGAGTTCTATCGCTTTTTCAAAAGAGGCTCTTCCTTCGGTGTATAGTGACTTCCGCCGCTGTGCCCACCCTAAAATGAACCATGCATTCCAGACGTCGGGGTGTTTCTCGATAAACTGCTGGATGCGCTCTATGGCATCGTCTTCGCGACCGAGCTTCACGAAATCAAATGCTTCCTTGAACAGGGTATCATCGAGTTCTCGCGAACGGATTTCATCGACAATCTTGCGAGCCTGCGTCCTACGTTCCTGAACCTGGCTCTGCTCTTCCTCGCTGTCCTCAATGTCTTCAGATTCATTCTGTTCTTCAGATTCATCCTGCTCGGAGGTTTCCTCGAGGTACCGTTCAAACAACTCCCGTGCTCTCTCGTGATTGCTGCGTCGCAGATAGAAGAATCCCGCATTGAAGCTTGCCTCGGCCGGAGCCTCGTCATGTTCAAGCACCTCCCGGTAACAGGTAATTGCCCGGTCCTCGCGTTGCCGGCGCCGTTCGCTCTCTTCCGGCTCTGCGTCGGCGGCTTGCTCATACAACAGTGCGAGGTTCAGGATAGGAAGCGGATTGCCCGGCAAGAGGCCCCTTAGTGCCAGAAATATTTCTTCAGCGATAGCGAAATCCGAGTTTTTCGCTTTCATTACTCCGGTTTCCGTCAATTCGTTTACCAGGTCCGGCTTTGCCTTAGCTATAAACCGACGGTAGTAGTCGGCGTCCTCGTGGTCGGGATCGTAGGCCAGTATTTTGAGCATACCGGCAATAATCATTTCCCAGCTCAGCGCACTCTGATCGCGTGGATCGGCGTCCGGCGGATATTCGACGGGTAGTTTCTTTCCGGTGTCAAGCGGGATGTCTCCTGCCGCTTCGCTCAAATGGTCGGGAACTTCTATGTAGTAGATGTTTGCAAGTGCGTCGTTTTCTCGTGACATATTGCTCTCAGGGTCCTTTCAGATCAGTGGAGGCGGTGCGGTGACCTCCTGTATTTGCTGTACCAACTCCTGCGCTATGGTGGCCGGTACAGCGTGACTCGTCCATTTTGATCGACAGCAGGCAGTATTTATTGCCACTGTCTATGTGTTGCCATCGGTTCCTTCGTCATCGTCACTCGAGTTTTGCGCCCGTGATTCGCGAGCTTTCTTCTCAGCTTCGGCTCTTCGACTCTCCGTCGCCTCATTCTGCTGTCGTACGCGCTCCTGTGCACGGGCCTTTGGGGATGACTCCGCGTTGAGGTACTCGCTCAATTTCAGTTTGTAACTCATGGGAAGTCGTTCCGAGTCGAATTGTATTGCGAAGGCGGCGATGTCCGCTCTTCCTTCTACTGGTTCAAAGCGAATTACCGTCCCAGGTAGATCAAGTTTCGGCCGATCTTTCTCAACGGGCGGTATTCGTACGATGACCTCCTTATTCAGAAGGAACTTCGGCACACCCATGAGAATGACCTTGGCTCCCCCGAAGCTCAGATCGCGGAGAATGCATTTGCGCGGTACGCCCTGGACGAACATTTGAACTCCGCGAATATCAAATCCCATAGCAGAGGCGGTTTCCTCACTCATGGGGATACGCTCGTCCTTGCGCTGGGTACTGTTCTGAGTTGCCTGGAGTAATGCGCCGAGCACCTCAATAAGTCCGTCGGGGGGACGCTGTGTGAAAGTGAGAGACAGAAAGCTCAGGTTTTTGTTGTCGCTGCTGTAGGGAGTGAACCCGGTGATCTTGGCTGAAACGAAAAAGCTCACCGGGTCAGTTTTGTCAGAGTGCACGAAGCTGAAACGAAGCGAGACCAGACTGTTGGATTTTCGAATTGCTCCTTTCAAGCTGTCGGTCATGTTGACGATAACCTTGGCCTGAGTCATGGAACTTGAATAGATTATGCATGGCCACTGATACCCGAGACAGCGCAGGTGAACCTGTTTGGTCAGCAGTCGAACAGTCCGAATCACTTCTTTGGTAAACGTGACTTCCTGCTCTGCGTACGCATTGTAGTAGTGGGTAATCTGTTGACTGGTATTAATAGCCATACTGGTAGACTCTCGATACTACGCGTTGACTGCTGCCTGAGTCAAACGTGAAGTCATGTTCAGTTCATATGTGAGTGCGGTGAATACGCGCCAAGCGGCCGGGGCTTCAGCTTCTCAAGACGCACCGTTCGATCGACTACGTTTGAACCTGTTCAGCGGAGGAAACTCTGCCAGGGTAACCCGCCTCCTCCATAAAACGAAAATTAACTCTGATCGTGCGGGGTGTGTCCGTCAGTCTCTTCAAGCGCGGCGTCAAGCCGCTTGATCAACCGGTCGGCGAGCTCGGAGAGATCCCCGTACGAGGGTACCTGTGATTCAGCGGCAGAGTCACTTGATGGGGCTTGTTCGTCTGCAGATTGCGGTTTTCCCGATTCTCCATGTCGGTGCCGTTCCTTGAACAGTTCATCTACTACCGTCAAGGCTCCAAGAATCGCAACTTTGAGATCATCGGTTGTGTTAACCGACTGTCGTACCTCGGTCAGTTTGTCGCGGTAATAGCCCACGAGGTTGCGAAGGTAAGCCGGATCTTCGTCAGTTTGAATCGTAAAACTGGTACCAAGCAGGTCAATTCGCATTGAACGCTTCACGTTACGTGTACCTGGAATCAGAGGCTGAGGACTCGGCTATCGAAGAGTAGCCGTACAGCAGAAGAAGCTTCTCAAAAAATATCAAGCTCCACTCCCTGCTCCTCCTCGGGATCTGATTGGTCCGAATCGCGATCCGCTGTCTCATCGGCTCGATCCCGCTGCATATCCGAAGGTGAAGACTCCGAGGGTAAAGACACACTTGTATTATCTTCCGCACGCTCCTGCGACGACGTATTCTGCCCGGAGGATGCAGTCCCGGGCGCAGTGGAGGATACCTCGTCCGATGCGTCCTGTGCGACCGACTGTACGGAGTGCTGTTCGGGCAGCCCTTCCGACTGATCATTCGAGGGAGCGGATGCCCGGGAAGACTTTCCGCCGTCGTCAGGTGAGGATGCGGAACCAGGTTCACCCTGCGAGTTGGTCCAGGCTGATGCTACGCCGCTGCTGTTGCCGGTTCCGCTATCGTTCCTGCTAGGGACTTCTCCCGAGGTTTCCGGTTCACCGGTTACCTGGTCTTCGAGTTCGTCAAGCTGAGACAGTGCATTCAGAATACCCTGTTCTATGTCGTTCTGGCTGTCTTTGAACTCATTGATAAGAATTTCGAGTTCTTCAATCCGCTTCTCGTAACGGGAAAGCCGGTCTCGAAGTGTCGCATTCTCATCCTGCAGCGCCTCAATTTTACGAACCGCCTTGGTGACTCTCGACTCAAGCAATTGGATTTGCTCAACAGTGATCATATCCTTGTCATCCCCGTCTTCTCGAACTGATTTCTGATAACCTCGCGAACGTCACCGTTTCTGCTGCACCTTCCGTAAGTCGGCGGTTCGATTACGTGGCCCCGATCCCCTGACCATCAATTGTAACGGCCAGACGTCGGGGAATTGCGATACACCTTCGTGTATCTCCGGTTTACGCCGGATTCCGCGCTTCAGCCGGATTCCGTGCCGCTCTTCAACCGGATTCTGCGCTTCAGCCGGTGGCAGTGGTATGTTCTTTCGCCGTTTCCACGAGACTCCGGAATGCATCAGGGTCTTCGATTGCGAGATTCGAAAGGGCCTTTCTGTTCAAGGCGATGTCTGCCCGTCTGAGTCCGCTCATGAACCGGGAGTAGGTGACCCCCTCGTTCCGGCATGCAGCGGAAATGCGCGCGATCCAGAGGCGCCGGAAATCCCGTTTGCGCTGGCGCCGGTCGCGATATGCGTACATTCCGCTTTTGGCGACCGCATCTTTTGCAGTTCGATGAAGTTTGCTTCTTCTTCCCCAATATCCCTTCGCATCGCGAAGGATTTTCTCGCGGCGGTCTTTACGCCGTGTTCCGTCTACTGCGCGTGGCATGTTTCACGTCTCCTGAAAGTGGATATCTTTGCTTGTTCAGTACGTTCCCGGTACCTGAAGCACGGTTACGCGTACGGTGTGAGCTGACGCGCACGGCGTTGCTCTGCGGGGCTCAGTACTCCAGTCTTACGCAGCTGTCGTTTTCGTTTCGTGGACTTTTTGGTCAGAATGTGCCTGAGTCCCTGCTTCTTGTATTTAACCTTGCCGTTTGCGGATATTCTGTAGCGCTTCGAAGCGCTTTTTCTTGTCTTCATCTTTGGCATTGTATGCTTCCTTGTTCGTTGGTATTGCTGTTTTTGCTGCGCGCGTTCTCACTGCAGGTGTCCGAAGGCACAACATCATTATGGAGAACCAGTTTCACAGGCTTTTGCCACTCCGTAATACTGCCGAATCTTATTGTCAGAAACTGCGCTGCGAATACTACGACGAGATTGCCCCTTTATGCAAAGGCTTAAACGGTGTTCAGAGCGCCGCGAGACCGTCTGTATTCGCGTTATTTCTTGGACTTGGGGCTGACAATCATGGACATGAAGCGCCCTTCCATTGCCGGCGCCCGATCGAGTTGCGCATATCCGTCGAGCAAATCGAATATCCGGTCGAGCACATCCTTACCGAGCTCGGTGTGTGCCATCTCCCGTCCACGAAACCGTATGGTAACCTTTACCTTGTACCCGTCTTCGAGAAACTCGCGTATATGCTTCGTCTTGAACTCCAGATCATGCCCTTCGATCTTGGGCTGCATTCGAATTTCTTTCAGCTTGACCTGTTTCTGGTTCTTCTTGGAGTCACGGATTTTCTTGTCCTGCTCGAACTTATATTTGCCGTAGTCCAGAATCTTGCAGACCGGCGGTCGGGCTTGCGGGGCTACTTCGACAAGATCAAGTCCACTGTCTTTCGCGAGTTGGAGAGCCTCCGGAGTTGGTATGATGCCGCGCTGTTCCCCTTCCTCGTCGATGAGGCGAACCTCCCGAACGCGAATCATCTCATTTACTCGTAAATCCTTTGACGCCAATATACCTCCTACGGTCTATGTTCGACAGGGTGTGCTGTATCGCCGGAACGTCGGAACGAACGGCCTTTCCTGCAGACCAACCTGGTGAATACCCGGCGCGCCAGTGCGTGCGCCGGGAGAATACGACTTAAAACTATAGCAAACCTTCGCGTGGTGTGTCCATATAACGTCTCGTATCGCCATATCAGGGATACTCAATCGCCTGTTACGCAGCGGAAAGAACAAAGTACACCGAGCGTGCAAACAGGTTGGAAAATGCAGGCGGTACACGGCGGGTTCCCGAAAAGCAGATTTCGTTGTGCACGCGGATATTCAGCTGATCGCAGAGTTCGTGGAAATCTTTACGCGTACACAGATGAATATTCGGGGTGTTGTACCATTCGTACGGAAGCGATCGATGCTTCGGCATGTGACCGAAAAAGCCGAGCTGAATGCGGTTTACGAGAAAACCGAAATTGGGAAATCCGACAATCACGCGGCGTCCCACGCGTATCATTTCCTTCAGAAGCAGAACCGGCTCATGTACGACCTGGATCGTCTGGTTCAGAATGACGAAGTCATATGTCTGAGAGTCGTAGTCCTGAAGTCCTTCGTCCAGGTTTCCCTGGAAAACGCTGATCCCTTTGGCGATACACTCACGGATCATCGCCTCTTCGATTTCCACCCCACGTCCGCGCACACCGCGTTCACGTATGAGCCGTTCGAGAAGGCTGCCGTCGCCGCAGCCGAGATCAAGTACGCTGGCACCCGGGTCCACAAGCCCGACAATCTGGTCATATGACAGCCGTTCGGTATTCACTGTTGAGCACCTCTTTCAATCGTCTCCAGAAAAGCGGATACCAGTGGCGCCTGTCGCTCAACTTCGAGAAGGAACGCGTCATGGCCATACGGGCTTGAGAGCTCAGAGTAACTGACGTCTTTCCCCTGTCTCATAAGTGCGCGCACGATCTCTTTTGAGTGGTACGGCGGGTACAGCCAATCGCTTGTGAATGAAAGGACGAGAAACTTACAGGTCGCGTCCCGCATAGCATCGTCAATACTGCCATGGGTCGCTGCGAGGTCAAAGTAATCCACGGCTTTGCTCAGATATATATAGCTGTTCGCATCAAAGCGGTCGACAAATGTTCCACCCTTGTGCTCGAGGTAGCTTTCCACCTCGAACTGATCGAGAAAATCAAGCTCCGCCTGCGCACGTTCCTGAAGTCTGCGTCCGAACTTCATTCGCATTGATTCATCGGAGAGGTAGGTTATGTGCCCGATCATTCGAGCGATCGCGAGGCCTCGCGCGGGAGGTTCACTCTCGTAGTAGTCGCCGTTGTTCCATCTCGGATCGCTCATAATCGCATTGCGGCCGACCGCGTCGAAGGCAATTCCCTGCGCGCTCAACCGGGCAGTTGTCGCAAGGCAGATCGCCGCCCCGATCCGTGACGAATACTCAGATGCCCACTTCAGCGCCTGCATGCCGCCCATTGATCCACCCGTAACGGCGAGCAGCTTCTGAATGCCGAGGTAGTCGAGGAGGTGATGCTGCGCCTTGACCATATCGTGAATAGTAATGACGGGAAACTGAAGTCCGTAACGACGACCCGTGGCCGGATTAATAGATCCGGGTCCGGTCGAGCCGCTGCACCCGCCGATTACATTCGAGCAGATAACGAAGTAGCGATCAGTATCGAGAGCCTTCCCGGGACCGATCATCGGATCCCACCAGCCAGGAGCCTTATCCTCGTAACTGTGGTAGCCGGCCGCATGCGCATCCCCTGAGAATGCATGAAGAACCAGTATCGCGTTGGATCGGTCTTCGTTAAGCGTACCGTAGGTCTCGTAGCAGAGCGTAAACGGTCGTAACTCCTGCCCGCAGTCGAGCATAATGCCCGGCTCATCCGGATTCGAGGCGAACGTTACATACTGTGGTTCAACAAGGCCGTAGCTGCCGGTATTCACATCTGTATTCGACATTTGAGAGTGCAGGAAAGGTAGTTATTGCGCCACGACGCTGTCAATGGGCATTCCCGGATGCGCCTCGCGCTGTCCAGGACGCGCTCCTGCGCTGTCCAGGACGCGCTCCTGCGCTGTCCAGGACGCGCTCCTGCGCTGTCCAGGATGCGTTGAGCCGTTGGTTACTTGATCAGCGTTGACAGGGCGTGCTACGTTCCGCATTCGGCTATGACGCTATTTTTGCTGACCGCGGTCCCACTCTCGTTTCTCTTCGTTGTTGCACTCATGGGCGCTCATGGGCTACCCCGAAAAACGCTCATCACCCCGGCGATTCGCGGCGGCATACTTGCGCTCGTTGTGTACGGGCTTTTCTATCGGGTGCGGGACATAACCGTCATTTCCTATGAGCCATCCGAGCTCTTCCTCCGTGTACTCGGTCTCGATGTCGCCGGCCCGGCGGTTGTGCTCGTCGTTGGCTGCGCACTGCTGTGTCGATGGCTGTTCATTGAACGTTCAACCGACTTCTTTATCGGCTGGCTGTCGTTTGCCGCCGGCTTTCTCACCATTTTCAGTGTTATAGAAGTGGTGTACCCGGTACGATATCCCTCGATTTTTGAACTCTTTCTCGTGCCGGCGCTTCGTGTTTCCATTATGCTGTTTGTAGCCTCATTCATGACCGCTGCCCGGGGAAGCTTCGGATGGGTCCGCGTGGGCTGGATTGCGGCCATGCTTGTTGTCCTGATTCTTCCGGCGTTCGTCCCACAGCTGTTCCTGCTTCGCTATACCGCCTATTCGGTACTCCTCACCGTAGCGATTGCCGGTGCCGCCGCGGGCGCGACGCATATACTTCAGGGTGCCTATTTCCGGAGTTTCTTATAAGAGTTTTTGAGGTCGATGGTTTCCCCAATGTCCGGAAACGTCACTACGACTCCAGTGTCCTATCGCCGCAGATCCGTGGTGCGAACCGGAAGGCGAGCCCTGTGTGGTCTGATTGTGCTGCTTTCGGTTGGGGCATGTACGCCGGAGCTCGTTGTCGTACTTGATGAGGCAACGGCCGAAGCCTACGGAGGCAGATCCGAGCTTCGAAGCGTTGCGCGGAGTACCTCGGGGCTGACTTCACGCATAATAATTGAAAGCGCCGGCGATGAACCGCAGGATGCGGTAGAGTTAGCGGCTGCCGACTATCCCCGCAGTCGCATCGCTATACCGGCATTGCTTTCGGATGTTCTGCAGGTGCTTCCGCCGGATGCGCTCGAGTCGATGGTTGTTCTCGGCGGCGAAGCGCATGACACTTCCACGGCCGACGGGGTGCCGACACCTGAGAATTCGCACACAGAGCCTGCGCGCATATACTTTAATGATGAAGCCGCTGTTCGAAGTGCAGCAGTATGGATCGCACAGCGCATCCGCGGGGACGAATCGGAGGTTTTGCTGTTCGCGGGAGAAAACCGGGAACCCATCAACCTTTTTCTCGAGACAATGCAGGGAGAGATGCAGGACGATCTTGCGGAGTCCGGAGTCGTAGAAGAGATTTCGCCCCGGCAGGTTACCTCGGATACGCAGGCTCGCCGCCGCGTTGAGGCGTTCGCCGAGGACGGGGGAAGAATTGTTGTTTCCGGAGCTGGCGACAGGCAGTCTGCCCTGAGGGCTGGAAGTGAAGAGAACGGGTTGCTGTTCGTATCGCTGCAGCCCCGGCTTGTGGCTTCGGCGGCAGAGTCGCTGTCGGACACAGATCGTCAACTGTTGATTGTGCGCCCCTTTCAGCGGCTGCTTGAACATGCTCCGGCTGCAGGAGCCGGAGAGAATATAGAAGTTGACTCCGAACTGCACGGCGATTAAGGGGCCCCGACGTTTGACAACGGTATGGGCCGAACATATACTTCGATATACGTGACAGTACCATGGATGGGCTGTGTGTTACTAACCAAGGAGGAGTCAAGGATGAGAG
>CAZMEV010000022.1:27857-33613 GCA_964565375.1 uncultured Spirochaetaceae bacterium | reverse complement strand
AGGCTGGGGCGCCGGTGGAGTTCGGAGCGCCGTTGGAGTCTGGAGCGCTGTCGGAGTCTGGAGCGCTGTCGGAGGCTGGGGCGCCCTGGGATCCTGAAGCGCCGTCGGCTGCCGGAGCGCCGGCTGGTGCTGCGCTCTGGCCGGCCTGCCCTGTGCCGTCGCCGGCTGCGCCCCGCGCGACCGGTCGCACCTTCATGAACTTCGCGCTCAGCACCGGGATAATGATCAGCGCGGAGAGAAGCGAAACGCCGAGGCTGAAGGTAATCGTCAGCGACAGATCCTCGAACATGATGCCGGCGATTCCCTCGACAAAGAGCATGGGAAGGAATACCGACATGCTCGTAAGCGTGCTCGCGGTTATCGCCTTGCCGACCTCCTCGGTGCCGACGATGGCCGCTTCATCCGGCGGACAGCCGGCAAGTGCCTTTCGGTAAATTGCCTCGAGAACGACAATGGCGTTATCCACGAACATGCCGATGGCGAGGGTCACCCCGGCGAGGCTTGTAAGGTTCAGCGACATGCCGGCGAAGTCGATCAGCGAAAATGTTGCGATCACGCTGACCGGAATTACCGTGGTGACGATAAACGTACTCCGCATGTTGCGCAGGAAGAACAGCAGCACGAGCACCGCCAGCAGCCCGCCCTGCACGGCGGCTTCACCGACACCACCGATCGCGTCACGGACTGTATCGGCCTGATCCTCCTGAACTTCCATGCGGACGCTCGGCGGCAGGACAGTCCCTTTCAGGCGGTCAATGCGCTCGAGGACCTCTTCGTTTACGTCGACGGTATTGGCGCCGGGCTGTTTGAATACCGCAATACGCACCCCTTCGCCGTCTGCGGTGCGCATGAACTCGCGCTGCGGACGATAATCGAGTTCAATGTCCGCGACATGACGCAGGGAAATGGGAACCTGTCCGGCCGAGCCTATGAGCATGTCCCCGATATCGTCGATATTTCTGAACTCTGCGTCGGCGCGAAGAATGAGCTGCTGGTCCTCGAGTCCGATGGACCCGGCCGGCATTGTAATGTTGTCGGCCTCGAAGGCGTCCGCGACCTGTGAGAGGGGAATGCCGAGTGCGGCGATAGCATCGAGGTCCACGCGCACCATCACGGCAGGCTCTCTGCCGCCGAAAAGACGCACCTGTGAGACGCCCGCCACCCGCTCGATCTCCGGCTGTATTTCATCTTCGACGAGCCGGCGTATGTCAATTCCTTCGGTTTCGGTAAGTGCGACGATCTGCAGCGTCGGCACCATGCCCGCCGAAAACCGGAAAATCGCCGAGTCCTCGGTGCCCGAAGGAAAATCGCCGGTGACGTCGTTCACACGTTCACGCACGTCGGGGACGACCGTGTCGAGGTCCGTGCCGGACTCGAAGGCCACGACGACCTGACTTACACCTTCCTCGGATGTGGACTGAAGCTCCTGGACACCGGCTATCGTAGAAAGGCTGTCCTCGAGCGGACGGGTAATCTGCTCTTCTACGTCGAAAGGGCTGACTCCCGGCGCCGGCGTGATCACTACCGCAGACGGCAGGTTTACGTCGGGGAAGAGTTCGAGCCCGATGCGCGAGAGCGAAATAATGCCGAGCAGCAGCATTGCGCAGAAGAGCATCGTGGAGGTAACAGGGTGTCTGACAGCAGCTCTTGGTATACTCATAGGCTGTTTCTCTGTGCCGCTCGTACTACGGTCCCTCGACGACCCGGACGATCTGTTCGTGTTCGAGGAAGCTGTTTCCCTCCACGATAATGCGTGTTTCCTCGGTCAGCGGTTCTTCGCCGATAGCGGAAACTTCGGTATATCCGTCCGACCGCAGGCCCCTTCTGACCTCGATCTCCCGGGCCTGTTCATCGTCGTCGACGGCGAACACGACAAAGCGGCCTGCCCGGTTCACCACGGCGCGGTCGGGTACGATGAGCGTGTCGGTTCGCTCCCGCAGTGTGAAATGCGCTTCGATATACATGCCCGGGCGAAGCGAACCGTCTTCGTTGCCGGCGACAATTTCTACCTCAAAAGTGCGCGTGCGCGGATCTATTGCACTTCCCACGTGTGAAATGGTCGCCTCACGCGGCCGGCCGCCGGCGAATGCGGTCGGATGAAGCATGACTTCCTGCCGAAGTTCCTCGGAGGCGAAATCCCGGTATCGGCGCTCGGGGACGCGTATTTCCGCCCGTACGATATCGTCTCCGACAATCTGTGCCACCGGCGTTCCCACATCCACATTATTTCCTTCTTCTATGTTGATGGTTGTAACACGCCCCGACACGGGTGCCCGGACAGTGGTGTAGCGAAGCTGTAACTCCGCGAGGTCGAGCTGACGCTCAGCCGCGCGCACAGCCGCTTCGGCCTCTTCGAGGTCTTCTTCGGTTGCACCGTCCTCGAGTATTCGCAATTGCCGGCGAGCGTTCTCAAGCTCCGTCTGTGCCCTTCGGAAATCGTTCTCCGCCGCTTCCAGCCGTGACTGCGAGACTGTGCCGGCGTCGGCGAGACGCCGTGTGCGCTCGAGGTCGCGCTCGGCGGTTTCTATTTCCGACTCCGCCTGCCGGACGTCGGCGCGTGCGCTTTCGATTTCTTCGTCACGGGCGCCGCGACGGGCTGCTCTCAGGCGGCTTTCGCGCATTTCAAGGTTTGCCCGGGCCTGTTCGACCTCGAGCCGGGCGGAGTCATCCTCTATCTCGGCGATCGTATCCCCGGCTTCAACCATGTCGTTCTGGCTCACCTCAAGAGAGATGATCTCGCCGGTATGCCTTGCGATCACATTCGCGGTGCGGTCGGCGCTGAGCGTTCCGCTGTAGCGGGCGGTCTCTGAGAGGGTGCCGCGTTCAGGGGAGGCGAGCCGCACCGGCACACCGCGGACTTCTTCCTCCTCTTCGAGCGCTGATATGAGAAACTGAATGAGTGGACTTCCGACAAAAATCAGCGCCGCGGCGGTTATTACCACTGTCAGGACCACACGAGAGCGCTTCATAGAGTTCCTCTCCCCACCGGCTCCGAGGCGCTGCCGGTTGTGAACAGCCCGCGACCGGCCTGCAGGTGTTGCCTGACCGTTGCAATCTCGTCGTCGAGTTTATCCGGAGGTACGATGCTCAGCTGCAGCAGCACACCGGAGGCGAAGGTT
The DNA here is from genome assembly GCA_964565375.1 of uncultured Spirochaetaceae bacterium. Taxonomy (GTDB): domain Bacteria; phylum Spirochaetota; class Spirochaetia; order DSM-27196; family SKKC01; genus SLAN01. The sequence continues at coordinate 30,494 of CAZMEV010000022.1, read as the reverse complement.
CGAAGGAGAAACCGCCGGTGCTCGTAGGTTTCCGCGTCGGTAACCTGGCCCTCTTCGCGTCCCTGCAGATACAGCTGCTCGAGCTGATCGCAGAGTCTGTCGAGGTGCGAAGAGAACATGTCCATACGCACCGCCTCGCTGAACATGCTGTGGAGAATCGGGTGTACGCGGCGCAGAAGATCGAGGCCCACGCTCTCGAGCGAACGCATTTTCTCCTCGTAGTTCCCCGTCCCGGCGGTAATCCGGTCGACTGCTTCGTGAAACTCCTCCCATGTCTCGTTAACCGCCTGTTTGAACAGATCGCGCTTATCGGTGAAGTACGTATAAATCGTCCCGGCTGAAAGCGAGGCGCGTTCGGCGATGTCCTTCAGCGTCGCCCGCTGGAACCCGAGTGTTCCGAACGTCTCGTAGGCTGCCTCCAGAATCCGATTCCTTTTTTCTGCATCCGGCTGTCTCGACATGGGTACTTTTCATCTCCGATGTAATTATTGAATATCCATTCAGGAATTCAAGAATACTTAGGTGATACTTGAAGGGTCAAGCACGGGGAGTCGATTCATGCATTCAGTTGACCCCCGTTTCACGCACGGATACGATGGCGCGCAATGCCGAGCACCGTGCTCTTCGCCGGCTCCTCCGGGCCGCTTTTAACCACACTCATGAACAACGCAGCCAATTCCGGCGAAACGGTGGCCTGTGCCGATCCGGGCGTGAACCAACCTTCGTGGCAATCCGAGCGGCTGCACCTGCCCTGGTCGCCACGCTCGCCGCTGTCCGCGCGTTCGCTTACGACGGCGACTGTTACTGCCTCAGGGTCGCTTGACCGCGCGGTTCTTGTTACTGCACCCGCCCCCTGTGCTGCGTCGCTGGTGGACACCGGAATTTCGGATATAGAACGCTATCTCGACGAACAGCTCAGGTCGACCGTATATCTCGCCCGAGAACTGCTTCGGCACCTTTCCGCCGCCTCACCACAGAATTATGAAGGGCCTCCGGCGGGTTCGTTGATTGTTGCGGTGGCCGAGCCGGAAGAATCTGTCGGGGCGAGCATGCGCTCGCTTGTTTACGGGGCTGTCGAGTCTTTTCTTTCAACCCTGCTCGACCACTACCGTGAAAGCGGCCCTGCCGTGTTCGGCTTCATAGGACCGGATTCAGAAGAACAGGCACAGGCCTATGCGACGTTTATAGAGAACGAGTGTCGGGAGCGGCCCGCGAAAATCCGCGGGAGACTGCAGCGCTACGGCAAGCGGACGGCGCTGCGCTCGCTGTTCCGATCTTAGAAACATCGACCTTAAAAATTCTTCAATGGAGTATGAGACGGCATGAAAATCTGGATCAGATACATCCTCGGAATCGCAGCAGGGATTGCGATCGGCTTCTTCATCAGTGATCTGGAGGGCAATGCAGAGATCTGGGAAGAGCTCTCGGCGTTCGCGGTGAATATCGGAACCTACATGCTCGTACCGCTGGTGTTCTTCGGTACAGTGGTATCGGTGCATGACCTGCGGGAGAACGAGCGGACAATAGCGACATTGGGCAAGGCAATCGCCGGCATTCTTGCGTTCACCGCCATCGCCGTCGTGCTCGGACTTGTTTCAGTGGTGTTTCTCGATCCGGGGACGCTGCCGATCATTCTCGAGGAGCCTCCCATTCCAACGCCCCCGAGTGTCCTGGCTATTCTGCAACAGGCGGTTCCCGCCAATGCGCTTTCCTCACTGTCACTCGCCCCGGCTGAGCTGATATCCGCGCTCCTGCTTGCGGTGGTGCTCGGTCTTACGGTTTCCACCGACAATCGCTACGCATCGCTGCTCGAGGATATCTTCGATGGGCTCGGAAGGGTGTTCTATCAGATCAACGCGGCGATCGTTCAGGTGCTCGGAGTTGCTCTTATCGCCGTGGCCGCGCACACGGTTATTACCATTCGAACGCTCGGCAACCAGGCGTTTTTCGGTCCCATTATTCTTGTGACCGCGATAAGCGCGGCGGTGCTCACCCTTCTGATCTATCCGCTGTTTGTGTATTTCTTTGGAGGTCGATGGAATCCCTTACCGTGGTTGCTCGGGATGGTTCCGCCCGCCCTCGCGGCGCTCATTTCCGGAAATACCTACTTCGCCGGCGGAACCTTTGCCTGTCTCGGACACGAAAACCTCGGCGTGAAGCGCCGGGTCGGCGGAGTGCTCGTGCCCTTTACGCTGCTGTTTGCGAAAGCAGGCAGTGCCATGGTCGCGTCCATGTCGTTTATCGTGGTACTCAACTCATATTCTGGCCTCGATGTTGCCTTCGCGGATGTGCTTTGGGTTGCCGGAAGCGTATTCGTGTTCTCGTTCATGCTCGTTGGAGTTCCCGGCTCGGGCGTACTGGTCCTGCTCGGGATGCTTGCAGCCGGCCATGGTCAGGGATTCGAAGAGGCGTTTCTGATCCTGCGCCCGGCCGCCACCATCCTGCTCGGCATAGGCGCCTTCGCCGACATTATGACCGCCGGAGCGGTGCTTCGTATTGTTGCCGGAAGTGAGCGACAGCGTGCGCTTCCGGATGTGCAGGACTACATTTAAGCGGCCCGTCTGCCTGTATGTCGGGCCGCACAGGTGCGGCCGGGCGCCGCAGGCTGGGCCGGGCGCCGCAGGCTGGGCCGGGCGC
>CAZMEV010000022.1:16233-27757 GCA_964565375.1 uncultured Spirochaetaceae bacterium | reverse complement strand
GGCCGGGCGCCGCAGGCTGGGCCGGGCGCCGCAGGCTGGGCCGGGCGCATCCGGGAAACCCACGGGACTCCCCACTATACCGGCCGGCCGAACCGGGCAGCACCTCGCTTCAGAAGCTGATCCGGAGGCCGGCCTGCCCGGAGACCATGAGCGAGTCCCACCATGGCAGCGACTCTTCGTCGTCAAAAAGCCGGCCCACCGGTGCGAATCCTCGAAGCTGGGTTTGAATCCCGAGTTGATCGCTCAGCTCCCACAGTCCGCCGAACCGCAATTCGGGGTACAGGTAGCGAAACTCCGAGTAAAAGTATTCCGTAAGCTGTCCGATATCCGAGTCTTCGATGGGGTTAACCGGAGCGCGGAAGAGGATACTCGGGCTGAATCCTGCGGTAAGCGTCAGCGGCTCTGCCACACGGAAGCCTATGTCAACCGGTACCGAGAGCAGAATCCCGAGGGTACCGGCCACTTCGCGCCCTTCCACAGGTGCCGTTTCTATCTGCGTGGGAACGGCACGCCCCTCGCTCTCATCGGGAAAATCGTCGTCGCCGGTGAACGCGTAGTCCTTATACCAGAAGTCCAGTCCGGGCGCGACTCCGAGCTCGCCGCCTCCGGGAACCGTCAGTCCCAGCGGGATGTGCACGCCGATACCCGTGAAGGTAAGCAGCGGACTCACGTCGCTTCCCTCGATTCTCCGCCCGACATACTGCTCCCGGTACCCGTTACCGATCCACACAAGTCCGCCACGCACGTCGAGCGAGAGCGCATTGAGTTCCGGGAGCGCTATGAGAGCGAGTAAAATACCGGTGATAAGACCTGGAAGTCGCCGCACGTACTATGGAGTATAGCAGATTCGCCGTGACTTTTCAGGAAGCGGATTCGCGGGGATTGCCCGTGCCACGTGGCAGGCCTTCATGAACCAGCCGGTGAGCGGGGATTGCCGGCCGCCCGGGAGCCGGCAGGTTTGCGAGGTTCACCGCCCGGCCGTGCCACGTGGCCGGGGGCCTGGGTTCAGTAGGCTCGCGAGAACACTGCCATGTGCCGGGCGGGATTGCCGGATACGACGCAGGTGCGGCCTTGAGCCTTCTCCTCATTGCCGAAGGGCAGCACGCGGATTGTCGCCTTGGTGTCTTCCTTGACTTTGGCCTCAGTCTCAGGGTCGCCGTCCCAGGGAGCAAGCACGAACCCGCCGTCGCCGTTGAGCATCGCTTTCATTTCCTCGTAATCGTCGAGTTCGAAGGTGTTTTCGTCACGGAACGAACGGGCGCGCTCGAACAGTGAGTTCTGAATTTCTTCGAGGAGCGAGTTAATTCGGGTAGGTACCTCGCGGACCGATACAGTGGTTTTCTCGCCGGTATCACGGCGCACCAGTACCGCCTGGCCTTTTTCCATGTCCCGTGGGCCGATCTCCACGCGGATCGGTGCGCCTGCAAGTTCCCATTCAGCGAACTTCCAGCCGGGTGAGTTGTTTTCGTCGTCGTCGAGAACGCTTCGCAGTTCGGCGGGAATCTCCGCCTTGATACGTCGCGCGTATTCAAGTACTTCGGCCTTATTGTTGTTTTTGAAGATGGGTACGAGCACTACCTGCGTTGGAGCGAGCTTCGGCGGAAGAACAAGTCCGTTGTCGTCGGAGTGGGCCATAATGAGTGCGCCGATAAGGCGTGTACTCACCCCCCAGCTGGTCGCCCATACGTATTCGAGCTGCCCCTCTGCGGACTGGAAGGTAACATCGAACGCTTTTGCGAAGTTCTGCCCGAGGAAGTGACTGGTACCCGCCTGCAGCGACTTGCGGTCCTGCATCATGGCTTCTATGGCATAGGTGTTCACCGCCCCTGCAAACTTCTCGCTTTCACTCTTTACGCCTGTGAGAACCGGAATCGCCATGTATTCCTCGGCGAAGCGCCGATACACCTCGAGCATGCGAAGGGTCTCTTCCTGCGCTTCCTCGGCGGTTGCGTGAGCTGTGTGGCCCTCCTGCCACAGAAACTCCATGGTTCGGAGGAACAGCCGCGTACGCTTTTCCCACCTGAGCACGTTCGCCCACTGATTTATCAGAAGCGGAAGATCCCGGTAACTCTGGATCCACTTTTTGTACATGCTCCAGATGATGGTTTCGCTTGTCGGTCGGATAACGAGGGGCTCGTCGAGTTTCTCGCCTCCACCGTGTGTCACTACAGCGCATTCCGGCGCGAAGCCTTCAACGTGTTCGGCTTCCTTCTGCAGAAAGTGTTCCGGAATGAGAAGCGGAAAGTAGGCGTTCTGATGCCCGGTCTCTTTGAACATGGAATCCAGCGCGGACTGCATGCGCTCCCAGAGCGCATATCCACGCGGGCGAATAACCATTGTCCCTTTTACCGGGCTGTAATCAGCAAGACGGCCCTTGAGGACAATATCAACATACCAATCCGAGTAGCTTTGAGAGCGAGGGGTTATACTTTCCGCCATGGTGCCCGGGATTCTAAAGAGCGGATATCAGGCTGTCAATTCTGTCCGCAAACGGTGGTAGCCACCGCGCATTGCTAAAACCGGACAGTCTCCACCATGTAGCGTACTGCACTGCCGTGTTCGGTCGGGCGTCGCATTTCCACGACGAATACCAGTGAGCGTTCGTCCGGCGAGAGGATTGCCTGACGGATACGGTAGGATTCAACGCCGTCGCGGTAGAACTCTGGAAGACCAATGGTATAGCTGTGGCTTCTGTCGTCCGGCGTGTGGCGGGTCAGATCAATATGGAAGCGTGCCCTGACCTCCGAATCTGCCTGGTCGCGCTGCTGAACTAGTTCCGCCCGGTAGCGGGCGCCGGTGTCAAAGTCGCGAAACTCAATGACATCCTCAGGTTCGTCTTCATTGAGCAACGCATAAACGATGCGGCCCTGACTGCTGTGGTCAACACCATGTTCGTTTACAACAGTTCGTGCATCATGCAGAAGCGAGTGGAGTACGCCACGTCCGTCCTGCCCTGCGGCCACTCTCTGGTCGGGTGACTTTGAGAACCTCCCACCGGGGACGAACTCATTTTCGGCGACATCCACGGTGTATATTTCCGCATATGGAGTGCTTGTTTCCTGCTCCACCCCGTACTGCGCGAACATGAACACGCTGTTGTCGGTCGAAAAACCGAGGTTTTCGAAGCGCGCAACGTCGCCGGCGACGGCCTGAACGGCAGCAACCGTGCCGATGAGCAGTATAATGAGCGCCGTACGGGTGACTCTTGGCAACATAGAATTTCCTCCTCCCGTTTTTAGTATCGATTCAGTTCGGTCATTCCTGTAGCTTTTTTGCCCACTGTATTGTGGTATACAGTGCACATATGACGCTGAAAGCCCGAAACGTCGCATTGCTTACTCTCAATTCCGTGTTAATCGTCTGTACGGGGCTTGCAGGCGTGCTGACACTACCGTATCTCGGCCGTGTGGCAGCCATGCCTGTCGACGCGCCGGGTGCGCTATACGGATTGTCTGTCGCTGCAGCCCCCAGAGTACCGGTCGCTACGGTCCTCGGAAGCGCTGTTGCTGTCATTATTGGGGCGGGCGGTGCGCTTGGGCTCAGGCGGTTCTTCCGACGAAGTATCTCCCCGATACTTTTCTTTGTCGGTATTTCGCTTGTCTTTCATGGGTTTACGGCACTCCGGGTGTTGCAGATTCCACTGTATTTTGAGGGAGTCGGTGTGCGAGTGTCCCTGGTGCTCAGCCGCGTTGTACTGTTTTTCTATTTCAGCAGCGTGCTCTCGCTTTTCGCGGCGAGTTCATACGCGGCGGGGTCGGTAAACCCCCGGCTCTGGTCGGTGTCCGGCTTCATCCTTACCGTTGGGCTTCTTCTCTCCTATATGGCGCCGCTTGATGCGACCCGTTTCACGGATGCTTTTGTCCATGCGTTCCAGTCGGACGTTAACCTTCAGGTGCTGACCGCCATTGTAAGTTTGCTGTCAATGTTGAACTTCATCCGTTACGCAGTAGATAACGAAGACGCTGCCGGACGAAGCGTAATCTGGGCCGCGGCTGCGCTCATAGCCGCGCGCGAGCTCATGATGTTTCTCGGGTCGGTGCCGGCTCAGCTTATCGGGGCCTTACTTCTTTTTCTCGGGCTCGTATCGTTCATTCGCAGCAGTTACTCCGTATATCTGTGGGGGTAATACGCTGTCGACTGCCATGAATGTCCGGTTTTCATGATACGCCCACTGAAGAAAAACTGCCTGAGCCCCGACGAGGGGGCTCAGGCATCCAGCGAATACGTTTTTGTGGGGTTGGCGCCGCCCCTGGGGCAGCGGCCGGTCGGGCGGCGCCGGGGCACCGGTGGGGGCGATTACATGAGCGTTAACACTGCGGTCGCGATGAACCCTGTTCCAAGGGGCAGAATGAGATTGTCGAAGTCTTCGGTGGGCAATGCCTCAATAATAGTGGCTCCCACGGCGATAACAAAGGCCTGTTCAGGACGTGCTACGAACTGCGCTGCCACGCCGAACACTGCCACAAAACACGCGAGACTTCCTTCGAGCGTTTTCCTTCCGCCGAATAACGAAATGCGCCCCACGAGCTTTCCGATGAGACTCGACAGGCCGTCTCCGAACGCAAGCGCATAAATGGCGATGGCGGCGACCGGCGCGGGGTAAAGGAACATTGTAAGCATTGCTCCGAGACCGAGGGTTACAGGGCCGAGCACAAAGTGGCCGCGGTCGCGATCACGGATCGATAATGAGGTAATCCGGCTGATAAGCACGGTAGCTTTACCCTGCTGTCGCCCGGCCTCTGCGATTGTGTAAAAGGTAGTTCCCCCGGCCAGTAATCCAAGCGTGATACCACTTCCGAGTACCGCTGCAAGCGACGGTACGAGGGCGATAAGCATGTGAATGGATTTTCGCACGAGTTCGGTGCTTATAACCGGGTCAATCGTTGAGGTTGTATTGTAAATGCTCCCCGTGAGGAAGCCTTCCTGTTCGAAACCGGTCTGTCGACGTGTTAGTTCAGCCATAGATATCCTGTCCACCGACCTATTGATGCAAGATGCATGCCAATCTGGTGCTTATGGATGAACGGCTGATAACTCCCGCTCTGCCCGTACATTATTCAACTCCCATTTCATTGGCGGAAACAATGTTCGGCGCAGTTGTGCACTAATGTATACGTTTATTTTCTGAATTTACTATGATCTGTCTGTGAAGATGTTGTATTTGTGAGGATGTTCTGAAGGTGCCGTCGCAGGGCAAACCGGATACGCGTCACTGCGCGGGAGGATGCGGAATGCTGCCCCCTCAGCCTGCGACAGAGCCTGCACCCCTGTCGCTTCGCATCTTACCTCTGCAGGGGGCGTGCGCGTCAACGACCTGTTAATCACGCGGCCGCGTCTGAAGCCCCGGATATACACCGTCGTTCTCTACTGTCAGCCGGCACTTTCTGCCGGCACTTTCTGCGGGGGCCTATTTGAGCCGTCCGACACGTATTATTGTTTCCGTCCATACGGCTCCGCTATCATCGGCCACAGTCTGTATGCTCAGTTCGCCTTGGAGTTGGCGAATGATGAGGTCCCTCGCTGCTCCGAGTCCGAATCCGGCACAATGGTCCAATGAGAAGCCTGCGGGTAACCCCTTACCATTATCCCGTACTCTGATTTCTGCGCCGGTCTCCGATAGCCTCGACACGGTGGTTTCGAGTCGACCACAGCGTCTTTCCTTAAACGCATGCACGACCGCATTGGAAAGTGCCTCGTAAACAACAAGGGCGAGCGGTACCGCGACTTCCAGTCCTGTTTGAACAGGCTCGCCACCGGTAAATGAGTCAACGCGCAGTGTCTTGTCCGGGAGGTCGGACAAAACAAGCGAGGTGAGATCGGTACAAAGGCTCAAAAGATCGATGTTTGTCAGATCATCGGCATGATACAGTTTGTGCTGGGCGATCGCCATCGCCTGAATGCGGCCCGTTGCGGTTCGCAGGTAGGGAACGGCGCAGGGATCCGCCCGGTTGATCTGCATACGAAGCAGCGACTGAATGATCTGCATGGTGTTGTTATTTCGGTGAAACAACTCGTGCAGCAGCGCTTCCCGTTCCTCGTAAGCGCGATGAACGGATTGCTCGGCAGTCTTCTGATCGGTAATATCGAGAAGCATCCCGTATATGCACTCGGGTGCACCGGTCGCATCACGGGTGATACTGCCGTGCTCGGCAATGCATACAGTCCGACCGGCAGCCGACTGCAGGCGGTACTCAACATAGAAGTGCGTCTGGTGATCTTTTCTGCTGTCTTCCGCAAGCGCAGACCGTATTCCAGCGGACCGCCGGGCCGCCTCCCGTTCCTGAAGAATCGATTCGAGGCATACAGCCCCTGATTCGAAATGCTCCGGCGGGTATCCTGTCAGGTCCATAATTCCCCGGCTGACGAATTCGAAGGGGGTATCGGGCGTCGGCGCCTGCTTGAAAATTGCCCCCGGCAGGCTGGCGATTATGTGGAGAAGCTCGCGTTTCTGACTCGTAAGCTCGCGCTGCAGGCGTCGTGTGTAAATCTGATCGTCGAGCACCTTACCGATGAGCACAGTTGCCAATGGGAAAAGCATGATCACCGGTGCCCATATCGCGGGCAACGCTTCGCGCATGGCGTCAGCCGGAAGTGTTATGGTGAGCACCAGCATGACTGCGTGAACCACCGCACCCATAACAATGAGTCTGCGAAAGCCTGCCGGCTGTGAGTTGCTGGACCCGCGACGGAATAAGAGTCCAATAAGTGCGGCGGATACTGTCGTGAGGATTCCCATGATCATACCGGCGCCGCCTGCAGCGGTGCGGATTGTGACCGCGGTTGCGACAGGGAGCGCGGCGGCCACAGGACCGAAATACAGTGCAGCAACGCTTACAACAATCGTCCGACCGTCGAATGCGATACCAGGGGCAAAGTGGAGAGGCATGACCATTGTGGCGACAACTGCCGCAGAGAAGAGACCCCCCTGCAGAAGCGTACCGGTTTTCGGGGCGCGGTGCAGCTTCTCATCCAGGAGTGCCGAAACAACACCGGCTGTAACAAGAAGCGCCAGGTTCTGAATTAGGACAATCGTTCCGTTGGTAATAAAGCCCGGTACCTCTCATGGACTGCACTAGTGCAGCAGTATACTATGCCATTTTGTGTCCCGCATCCCCCTTTGGTACGGTGCAGGGAGTATTCTTCTACTGTCTACAAGATTGGGGGAAGGTGGAGGCCGGGCGGCGCTGCTTCATCAGGTTCTGAACGCCCGTGGCAGCGACTGAGTCGGCCATTGGGTATCGCTTCGTTGGAGCAGTTTCCGGTCTGGAGGACGGATCAGTCCGGGCACCGAGGTCAGTCCGCAACGCACTGCCATTAACCGGGCCTCGGCGAAGAGGCGGCATGCGGTCCTGTATGCTCCGATGCCCGGCGACAGACGGGAGGCGGCGATTCTCCTGTCTCCGGAAAGCAGGGAGGCGGCTTCCGCGAGTGTGAGTATCTCGGTGGCACGGTCGCCCTGTCTTGCATTCCAGCTGCGGGCAAGATCAAGGTGTCGTTGTACGCGCCCTTCCCATCCGCCGGCTGCAGCGAGAAGCATAAGAACTCGTTCGATACTGCCTCGAGTGAGCAGTGGCCCCGGCTCGATTCCGCTGACTCTTGTGTAGGCGTGTTGCGGGTTATCTACTCGGTCGAGATAGCATTGACCGGCTGTCAATAGAACTGTGGCCTGATCACGGATGACCCCCGAAAGCCGGTTGCGTGAGAGCAGCCCCCCGACGATGTTCTGAGTCTCATTCAGTAGCTCGCGTATGCCACCGAAAATTACGGCGACGCTGTGAATTGCGGCGGCGAGGGAGATATGGCTTGCCGAGGGGCCCGCGCCGTTGGTCCCGGTCCCGTCAGTGCCCGCGCCGTCGGTCCTGATCACGTCAGCGCCCGCTCCGTCGGTCCCGACCCCGTCGGTGCCGGCTCGGCCAGTGCCGGCGTTGCGCCTCAGCAGCGACACAAACTTCAGCGCCTCCTGATAATCCCCAGCCAGCGCTTCCACTTGAGCTCGGCCGTAGAGCAGTGGGTCATGTACCGGATACACCGAGAGTCCTTCCGAGCTTATTCTGCGGGCTTCATGTATATTGAGGGCACGGGACGGGATTCGGAACAGCGCATGGTACGCTTCAGCGACAAGAAACCCATTTCCCGTCTTCTGAGCAAGCTCCAGCGCTTCGACGGCATAAGCGCGCTGGGCGATAGGTTCGTAGGCCTGTCGGAACAGCACCCGATACGCCTCCGAAATCGCGTGCCGTGCGATGACCTCGCTGTGCAGTTCATGCTCAGTGTGCTCCCGGGCGTCTGCCGGGTCGAACTGACGCCGTAACTCCAACGAGTGCTTCATAACCTCGTCGAGCCCATTGTATTGAGCGAGTTGTTCGAAGTGGTGCAGGAGTTCTATACGGTTCTTTCGATAGCTTACGGACTTCTTTTCGGCAGTCCGGAGATGTCTATACGGAGAAGATGCATTGGAGATATCCGCTTTCGCACTTCGATGTATCCAGTGTGATTCGGCGATTCCCGGCAAAAGGCCGCGCAGAAGTTCTCCGAAGTCACGGTCGCACAGGTCCTCGATTTCCGGTCGGAGAATAAGTTCGAGTGCTTCCCCCAGACGGGTTCCGGAAAGTATGCTGCCGGTTGCTCTGTAAACCCGTCTGTGGGCTTCCGGTTTGTCCCCCTGGTAGAGCATTACGATTCCAAGGGTAAGGTCAAGCTCAACCTGTTCGGGCCCTGTCATTCTGGGCCGATAGTGCTGCTCGAGCTCGGAAACAATGGTTGCGGCCTCTCTCCACCCGGCGAACCGCAGCGCAAGTCGCGCTGCCCTCAGGCCGCAATGTATCCCGCGTCGCAGATACCGGTCGTCGCCGCTTGAGAGGAAATGTTCCGCAGTTCGTCGAAGAAGGGCGACATTATCCGCGTTGAGTGTGTCGTAGAGGTAGGTGGCCACCTGGGCATGTAACGATCTGCGTGCGTCTGTCTCCATGGTTGCAGCAATGCTCTTCTCCACGAGCCAGTGCCGGAATCGATAGACGGGTTCGTCTGCCTTGTTGTCTTTTTCAACAATACCAAGAGCTCGTGCTGCATTCATTGCATCGGTTGCTTTCTGCCGGGTGCATTCAACGGAGTGCACGAGGGCAGGAATGTCGAGATCCTCCCCGAGAACGGCGGCTGCCTCCAGGATCCGCCGATCGACTCCCTCTATTGAGGCAAGTCGGCGCTCCATAATGGCGTTAAGTTTCGTCAACGTGTCGTTTGAATCAGCAATGCGTTGGAGTTCCGAGTCGGTATCCACGGGATCCGCCCGTGCAAACAGCGCGCGTAACTCCTCGAGCAGGAGCGGATGCCCACCGGTCATCGAGTGCATGGCGGTGACCGTCTGCCGGCCGGCGTGCATGTTGTGATCGCTGAGATATGCGCCGACGTCAGTCTCGCTGAGAGGTCCGAGTTCGACTGTGTACATCCCGCTTCGGGACTGCAGGTGGCCTATGATCCGAGCAGCGCCGGTGCCCGCTGCAATACGTTCGGGCCGGAAACTTCCGACAAACATTGCCGCCCACTCTTCCGTCACCGGCGCAATGTCGGGGATAAGCGCGAGTGAGTCGCTGTCGGCTGAATGCAGATTATCCACGATGAAGACAAAAGGAATCAGGTGGGTGCTTCTGTAGTAGAAATGACGAATTTCCTCGGCAAGCCGCCGGGTTACATCGTCGATCCGGGGATCGGCACGATGGCTGTGGTCGCAACTTGCGGGACGCCCATAGCGGATAAAGAGATCGGGTGCAAGCCCGGAGAGCACGTCCCACGATTCGCTCATGATCGACTCAACAGCGTCCGTGCGGCCCATACGGGTGGCCTGCTCGATCCATTCGCTCATTCCCCGCCGCCATAACTCAAACGGACTCGCCGGCCCGTAGTCGCCGAGGTATACACGGCAGACAAGATACCCTCTTGCCGAGGCTTTCCGTGCGAATGCGTTCAGAAGAGCGGTTTTCCCTATTCCGGCGGTGCCGGAAACCAGAACTCCGGTTGGCCGGCGTTCCGACAGACGATCGAGGCAGGTAGATAAGTAAGAGAGTTCAGCGTGTCGTGCACTGAGCATGAAGTACGAATCCCTGAAGAAACGTTAGCACAATTATTATCACATGTCGCCGCTGACGCGGCACTTCTTTACATTCGCTTTCCACTACGGTACTCATATAGGTCATGACGCGGCAGTTCATAGCCTCCGGGCACCTCATCGACTCCGGCATTATGACCAATATTCTGAATCTCGTCGTGGCGGAGGGCTGCCGGTACAACGTGGTTCGCTTCGACATGGGCAGAAACAACGAAGAATACTCGGAGCTCGAGCTCGAGGTCTTCGCCGATTCTTCCGAGCGGCTTGGAGAGCTGACCGAGAAACTTATTGCTGCCGGGTGCTACGAAAAAGCAACTCCCGAGGCATTCCTTAAGCCTGCTCCGAAGGACGGATGTGTTCCGGAAGACTTTTATTCCACGACGAATCATCGCACCGAAGTGTATCTTGACGGGCAGTGGTACGAGGTGCGCGGCCAGCGAATGGATGCCGTTATTGTTGTAACCGATTCCGGTCCTGAGTGCCGTAAGATCAGGGACGTGCAGCAAGGGGAACTCGTGGTATGCAATGCGGACGCATTGCGTGTTTTTCCTCCGTTTCGTGAGCGCTCGAATGATGCATTCGGGTTTATGTCCAATGAAGTGTCAAGCGAGCGCAGCGTCGAGGTAACCGTCGATGCGATAGCCGCGGAGCTGCGTCGGATGAAAGACGCGGGGGAAAAGGTCGTGACGGTAGCCGGTCCGGTTATCATTCATACCGGCGGGGCTGAAGCATTTTCGGCGCTTGTGCGGGAAGGGTATATCCACGGTGTGCTCGCCGGGAACGCTATAGCGGTTCACGACGTGGAAAGTGAGTTTCTCGGTACGAGTCTCGGCGTGGAAATGAAAACCGGAATGCCGACGCAGGAAGGGCATAAGAATCACATGCGTGCGATCAACCGGGTCCGCTGTTACGGTTCGTTGAAAGCGTGTGTAGAGGCAGGTGCTTTGACTCACGGTGTAATGCACGACATTATCAAAGCTGGAATTCCCTATTGCCTCGCCGGATCAATTCGCGACGACGGACCGCTGCCGGACACCGTAAACGATATGATTGAGGCGCAGAGCCAGTATGCATCGATCATCGAGGGGACATCCCTTGTTCTCATGCTCAGCTCAATGCTTCACTCTATCGGAACGGGCAACATGCTGCCGTCCTGGGTTAAGACTGTCTGCGTCGATATTAACCCGGCGGTCGTCACTAAACTTAGTGACCGCGGATCGAGTCAGGCAGTGGGTATTGTCAGCGACGTCGGCCTGTTTCTTCGGGCCCTCGCAGAAAAAACGATTCAGTAACCGGGTACTTTGCCGCGTTATACACTGCAGCGCGCGTTATGCACCGCAGCAGAATGCATGGGGTACACACGGGTAAGAGGATATATCTGGTATGGAAGCATCTGGTATGGAAGCATCTGGTATGGAAGCA
>CAZMEV010000022.1:12738-16133 GCA_964565375.1 uncultured Spirochaetaceae bacterium | reverse complement strand
ATCTGGTATGGAAGCATCTGGTATGGAAGCATCTGGTATGGAAGCAACAGAACTGAAAAGTCTGCATCCGCTTGAGGTCAAGGTTCTTAATCACTATGACAAGGGCGACAGCATTACGGTTGCCGGGATGCAGCAGGCGCTTGATCTGAAAGAAGGCCAGTGCAACCAGGCAATAAGCTGGTTGACCGCGCGTGGGGCGCTTCAGGAAGTTTCGCGGACCGAGCGAACGGTATACGAGCTGACCGAATTCGGGCGGGAACAGGCCGACGCCGGTACACCTGAGGAGCGCCTGATCGCCTATGTGCGTGAACATGGGCCGACGCCCATGAATGACCTCGCTGAAGCCATCGGTCTCGAGAAGAAGGATATCGGTTCAGCCTTCGGTGGGCTCTCGAAGGCGGGCGCCGTTCGGATGGGCGAGGGAAAAAGCGTGGAGCTTGTGGATGAGCACGCGGCTCCGTGGGTGTCGAGACAGCGCGCGTTGATCGATCGTGCTGCCCGCGAGGGCGTGCTCGATGCTTCCGAGCTTACCGATGAGGAACAGACCGCTATTGCATCCATTGCGAAAAAGCGTGGTGCATCGGGAGTCGCGTTCAAGATTTCCGAGCGGTCTATTGCAACGCTTGAACTCACCGATCACGGTGTCCGGCTGAAACAGCAGGTCGCCGCCGCCGGTCTCACCGGCGAAGAGGTCGGCAGCCTGACGCCTGCCATGCTCAGGGACGGCAGCTGGAAGCAGAAAACATTCCGGCAGTACAGCATTAACACGCCGCCGGCCCGGCTTGTTCCCGGTCGCCGCAACCCGTATGCCGAGTATATTGAAACCGTTAAGGACAAACTCGTCGGACTTGGATTTGAGGAGTTTGATGGTCCGCTGGTGGAGACGGAATTCTGGAACTCGGATGCCCTGTTCATGCCGCAGTTCCATGCTGCGCGCGATATTCACGACGTCTACTACGTGGCCGAGCCGAAGCATGCACGTGAAATCGAGCAGCCCTGGCTTGATCAGGTCGCAGCCGCTCACGAGAATGGCTGGAAGACCGGCAGTCGTGGATGGGGGTACGATTTCGACCGGGATTTCACCCGGCGACTTATTCTTCGGAGTCAGGGAACCGTGCTCAGCGCAAAGCAGCTGCCGAAGGCAAAAGTTCCGGGACGGTATTTCGGCATTGTCCGCTGCTTTCGCTACGACCAGGTCGACGCTACTCATCTGAGTGACTTCTACCAGACCGAAGGTATCGTGCTCGGCGAGGATGTAAATCTGCGCACCCTTCTGGGTATGCTCAAGCTGTTCGCCGAGGAGGTCGCCGGAGCTGAAGATGTGCGCTATGTCCCGGGCTACTTCCCCTTTACCGAGCCATCGGTGGAGGTTCACATTAAGCATCCTGAACTCGGATGGTTCGAGCTGGGCGGGTCCGGGATCTTCCGACCGGAAGTGACTGAGCCGCTTGGAATCGATGTGCCTGTTCTCGCCTGGGGATTAGGGATCGATCGAATGGCGCTTATGCATCTCGGTCTCAATGACCTGCGTGAGCTGTTCTCTACCGATCTCGAGCGCGTGCGGCTGCGCCGCCGAAAGTAGTCGAAGGAAATAGATATGCCGAAGATAGAACTGTACCGCAACGCACTGGACCGATTTGTTGGTGAGCGTCTTGAACATGATCCTCTTGAAGAGCAACTGACGGTTGCCAAAGCAGAGATCGACGAATGGGAAAACGAAGAGGGTATCGTCAAAATAGAATTGAACGACACTAATCGCCCTGACCTCTGGTCGACCGCCGGGCTGGGGCGCCAGCTGAGGATTTATCGTGGCGGGAGCAAGCCGTCTTATGATTTCTTCAGTACGCCGGAGACTCAGGCGGATACCGGAGATCGGGTGATTACGGTGGACGCCGAGCTTGAATCTCGACGTCCGTACGTCGTGGGGTTTATTGCACAGGGCGTAGAGATCGACGAATCGACGCTCGCTGATATGATTCAGACACAGGAGAAGCTCTGCTGGAACTTCGGACAGAAACGCAGAGCGGTCGCAATGGGAATCTATCGCAGCGATCTGATTCAGTTTCCCGTCCAGTATAAAGCCGCCGATCCCGACGCTACGAGATTCGTCCCTCTCGGGGAAAACGAGACCGAGCAGTCGCTGCGTGAGATCATAAAGCATCATCCCAAAGGTCAGGAGTTTGGCCACATTGTGTCCGGTTTTGACCGTATGCCCTACCTTTGTGATGCTAATGGTGATGCGCTCAGCTTCCCGCCGGTAACCAACAGCGCGCGTATCGGCGCAGTTGAAACCGGCGACTCGCGCGTGTTTGTCGAAATGACGGGAACCGATTACCGGATTCTCATGCTTTCAGCGTCGATCGTTGCCTGTGATCTCGCGGATGCCGGCTTCGAAATCCTTCCTGTGCGCACCGAATATCCCTATGACACGCCCTTCGGGCGAAGCGTCGTATCGCCGCTGTACTTTCAGGTTCCTCTGGATGTTGATGTTTCGTTCGTGTCGCGCTGGCTCGGGGTGGATTTCACGCCGGAGGCGGCGGTACGTGCGCTCTCGAATATGGGGATTCGAGCGGAGTCCGTACGCGGCGACAACGCCGCCTCGGATACCGTGCGCGTATGGCCCCCCGCGTATCGCAACGACTTTCTCCACCCGGTTGATATCGCTGAGGATATTATGATCGGCCACGGCATGCACCGGTTCGAGCCGGAGGCGCTGAAGGACTTCACCGTTGGCCGCCTCACATCGATCGAAGAGTTCAGCCGCGAGATAAAGTCAATTCTCGTGGGGCTCGGATATCAGGAGTTCGTATTCAACTACCTCGGGTCCAAACGAGACTATCGTGAGCGAATGCTCATGCGTCCGCTCGACAGCGATGAGCCGTTTGATACAAGCGACATGGTCCGTGTCGATAACCCGATGAGCGAAAACTACGAGTTCGTTCGGGACAGCGTTCTGCCGTCACTGCTCGCTGTTGAATCGGGCTCCGCGAATGCGGTGTATCCGCACAAGAGCTTCGAAATCGGAAAGGTAGCCTCTCGTGACGACCGCGATGTAACCGGCACACGTACCGACGATGTGCTTGGATTCCTTGCCTCCGATGCGGATGTATCGTTCAACACAATTCGTGATCAGCTTCATGTGCTGTTGTATTTTCTGAATGCGGATTACGAGCTTTCCGAGTCGTCCGATGAGCGGTTTCTGCCCGGCAGACGTGCGGATATTATGGTCGGCGGTCGAAGCGTCGGCATGATCGGCGAAGTGCATCCGCAGGTGCTTGAGAACTGGGGTGTGGAAATGCCGTGCGCGGCCGGCGAAATCGATATTCGCCTCCTGCTCGAGAGCTGAAGCTGCCGGGCCCCCGGACGGCCCGGCGGGGCAGGTAAGGCCCGGGGGC
>CAZMEV010000022.1:6998-12638 GCA_964565375.1 uncultured Spirochaetaceae bacterium | reverse complement strand
GGGGCAGGTAAGGCCCGGGGGCAGGTAAGGCCCGGGGGCAGGGGCGGCAGCCGGCGGCCCGCTGGACCGCTGCCGTGGCCGGCGATGGATGACAATCGGGTTACCTTGGGCTACACTTACCCTTGGAGGCAGCTTCCGGTGCTTGAACATGACGGCGAACAGCCTTCGGTGTTGGTAGCCTACCCCGGTCCCGATCCTGATCCTGATAAACAGGACATATTTGTTTACGTCCGTCCGGAAACCAACAGTGTGCAGATCGAAAGTCGACTCCTTCGCGTTGTGAAGCGCTGCCCGGCGTATCGCGACGGGTTGGAGCTTGTCTATATGGCGAACCTGCCCGGCGATTACATGATTCGCCACCGGGTTATAGAGCGGCATTACTCACACACGCTTTTTTTCGCGGTGCATGGCGCGGCCTCCTTCAGCGAGCCGATGAAGCGAGAGTTCGAGTTACGAAGCGGAGAACGCTTCAGCGACGCCTGGATCATAGGTGGGTTCGAGGCGCTGTCGGTTCTTGGTATGACGCCTGAAGGGCTGTTCGCCATCTGGGTGGATGAAAATTCGGTTATTACGGTTGCCGGGCAGACGCTGAAGTACATAGACGGCTACTGGATTATCGGCTACGACATTCCCGCGCTTATGCACAAGAATACCCGCGATACCGATATCGCGGTTATGCTCTTCCGCACCACTCTCGGCTATCGCTATTTCGCCGACCTTGTGGCCGATATGTACGCGGATATCCGCATGGACGGATTGGTCGATACTCGCATGCCGCGGAGTCGTGTATTTCACTACTCCCGAAGTCCATTCGAGCAGATGCTCGATGCAACCGGCTACCTTGTTGTTGACGGCCGGAATCCGGCCGGCATTGCAGATTCGAGTTTCGCGCAGATTGCCATGAGACGGGGGTTCGACTCGAAGATGCTCGCAGGTATACTCTCAAACCCAATGCTGCTCTGGGAGTATTCGGACGGGAAGCGCCTCGAGCGTGATGTGTACTCGGCTACCGAGCATATGAACGGTCCCCAGGCGCTTTCGCACGTCCGGCAGTCACTGGCACAGCGACTGTTGCACCGGCTGCAACCTGTAGATCATGAGGCAATACGTTGAGCGATAGAACCACGCTTACCCGGGAACTTGCGTTAATTGAACGTGTGATTCCTTTTCGTTTTCTGGACCCGAACCTGCGGGAAGAACTCGCACAAAACCTGGAGTACGTACACTTCGAGGCAGGCGATACGATTATCCGACAGGGTGATCCTGAAGACCGTTACGTCTATCTGCTCGAAGACGGTACCGTCACGATCACATCACCGAAGGAGGCGGATGCGAGCGGATATCCACGTCGCATAACCGGCGTTGAGCCGGGGCACTATTTCGGCGAGTGGGAGCCCGTGTTCGACGTACCGCGTACATACGAGATAATCGCCGACGGCCCGGTGGAATGCTTTCGTGTGGCCGGTGACGAGTTTCTCGCGCTCATGGGCCGATCGCCGGTGTTTGCCCAGGGGCTCGGGACGCTGCTGCGCGATCGTCAGGGAATATTCGCCTCGTTCGACCGGTTCAAAGCGGAGCTTCTTCGGGCGGTCACCCAGGGCCACATTATTGTTGCGAAACTGCTTCCATTCTTCCGCTCCCTGCAGCCGGCACTTCATGCCGGTGTGAACGACGACAGCAGACTCGATACCGCGGCTCTCTCATACGCGGTGCGCCGGCTGCCGGATAACATAACCCGCACCTTCGCATTGCTGTTGAGTGATGAACTCACCGGAGCCTACAGCAACCCGGATGCGTACTTTCCCTCGGTTTCCACCTCTGCGCGTCGCCGGGAAGTATGGGAGATGTTGCCCGGCAAAGACCTTGTCCTCGTGAGAAATGGTCTATCGGATCTGTTCGATCTTATAACCTGTCTTTGTACGTATTCGATCGAGGCCGGCAAGCTGCGTCTCCGTTTGAACAAAGTGGACCAGCTTCAACGGATCTCGCAGTTTCTGAGCGATCCGGAGTGCGGGGACGAGGCGGACTTTCTCGCGACCCTGCCGTTCACACGAGCGGAACGTGAAGGTCTTCTGTCCTTGTGGCCCGGTGAGACAATCAGCCGAATATACGAGGTAGTTCGTCATCGCGAAATGTTCGCGATCGATGTCCGTCGCAGGACGAACACCTATAACAGCCGCCGCGCTGAATCCTGGACGTCGCAGCTTGCAGCGGCAACGCAGGAACACATCGGATATGATCCGGCCTGCCTCCCCGAAGAAGTGGATGTCCACATCATCTCGAGCAACACACACTCTGTTACCAATTGTCTCAATCCCTGGTATCGCCGCAATCGCGATCAGATCCTTGAATGGGGCAGGCGCATGCGGCCGGATATCACCGGGGGCAACTGGCCGGTAACCGAGGATCTCGTTTATGCCCTCGCACGTGATTTCTTCACGGCGAATCCTGACGCTGCCCGGGAGAGCCGGGAGACCGGCGAAGCCCACGGAATAAGCAGACTTGAATCCACTGCTTCTACCGGAATTCAAGTCCAGATTATCGATGTACCGCGGCTGGAAAACGAAGGCCTGGATCCTGGAATACGTAAACTGGATACAAGCCGGGCTGCGTTTATAGTGAATATCGATTACGCATTCGGTGAGCAGGCCGAACACATTATGCGCAATCTGCTCATGCTTTTCGGCCGCAACGTGGCGAGTATCAACTTTCTCGGCAAGGCCGGTGCACTGGTCGGTGAGCGGGGAGACGTGCTGCATCCGACGGCGTTCGTGGAGCAGTCTTCGGATCTGTTTCAGCCGATACCTCCTGCGGACGATCATCCTGAAAAACGACTCGCGGCGAGATTGCAGGGCAGGACGTTGCATGAGGGTCCAATGCTGACGGTTGACGGCACGCTTCTGCAGAACCGGCTTATGCTGCACTTCTACCGGCACATATGGAGCTGCATCGGACTTGAAATGGAGGGCACCTATTATTATCGGCAGGTAACCGAGTCGACGCAACTCGGGGTAATCCGCCCCGACGTAACAGAACGGTTCTTCTACTACGTTTCGGATCTTCCGCTTGCCCCGCATGGTTCGCTGTCGAGCCGGATGGCGTTATCCGAGGGTGTTCCCCCGCTGTATGCGATTACGCGCCATATTCTCGACGAAGCGCTTGCATCCGAACGTGAGTAAGGAGGCCTCTGCCGGGAACGCATAGCGGGAACGCATAGCGGGAGCGCATAGTAAGAGGGGTTTCTCGATCAGCAGGCCGGCGTGAATCTTTCGGTTGTACGTTTAAGGCGCACGGCGACGGTACCACCGAGGGCTTGAGTCAGCCGGCGAGTGCGAACCCTTCGCTCGTAACCGCCCGGCGAAAGCGCTTAAGGAGTTCCGGCAGCCGATCAAGTGCATCACGAGCGGTTTCCTGTTCATCGCGCTGACAGCCCCGCTGAATTGTCAGCAGGCACACTCTGATATTCGTTGCCCCGACATTCGATGCGCCATCCGCGATATGCTCCGCAATCCGTCCGGCATCCTCAAGCCGATACTCAGTCAGTGCCGAGTCCAGGCGGTGACCCTGCTCGGCGGTCGTTTTCAGGAAGTCCCGTATAGCGGATTCCACAGATTCGCGGTTATTTCCGTTTCGCGCGAGCGCATCGTCCCGCTCAAAGTCCTCAGCGTCAGGTGTTTCCGAGGCGGCAGAGGTATCGCTGTCATGAGCACTTTCAGAGGCCGCTGTGTCGCTTTCGGAATGCTCAGATTCCTTTTCAGAGCCTTCTTCAGGACGGATGTGTGTGCGTATCATCTCGAGAAAGCTGTCAATTTGAAGGGGCTTCGCGATGTAGTCGTTCATCCCTGAAGCTACGCATTGGTCCCGGTCTTCGGCCGACGCATATGCGGTCATGGCGACTATGGGGACACTCCGGTCGGCCACGGAGCTGTCTTCCGCGCGTATTGCTCTCGCTGTTTCCATGCCGTCCATACCGGGCATTTGCACATCCATCAGGATCAGTCTGAAGCGGGAATCGGCAAGAGTAGAAAGTGCACTCTCGCCGTCTGAAGCGGTCGCAACCGTATATCCGGACTTGGTAAGAATCTGCTGGGCCACGATCTGATTGATGTGATTGTCCTCAACCAGAAGGATATCGGCCGTGTAGTTCATGATTCAGTTCACCTCCTGGAGATTAAATACCGCACCATCGACCTTTTCCTCGTCATTGTAAATGGGATTACCGGACAATTCTATCGTGCGCCGGTTTCCGTCCCTGCGTTTTATGGAGTAACGAAGCCGTTCTATCTCTTTCCCCTGTTCCATAAGCGTATAGAACGGCAGTTGGCTATCCGGCACGCGGTCACCGTCTTCGTTCAGAAGCTCGAAGGAGTCGGCGCCGTAGCCCTGCTCAATCAGTGTGGTTTCATCGGCCCCGAGCAATTCCGCTGCTTTGGAGTTCGCAAACACCATGCGGCCGTCGCCGTTGAGCATGATAATCGCCACGGGATTTGCCTCGAGCGTACGGGTGAGCAGGTTGTACTGCTGCTCGAGTCTTTGTTCTGCACGTTTTCGGCTTGTAATGTCGAGCAATGTAATGACAACGCCCTCTACTGACCGTCCTTCGGTCCGGTACGGGTTAATTTTTATGAGACTCCATGAGCCGTCTTCTAAACGAGCCTCAATTGCCGATTCGTCGAGTGTTTCGGTCACCGATATAATGTCTTCCACCAGCCCCGGATAATCAATCTTATGGCTGAGATCGCTTATCGGCCGGCCGATATCGGTCTTAATGATATTGAAGTATTGCCCGACCGGCGGGGTGTACTTGCGAATGCGCAGCTCACTGTCGAGAAACAGAGTGCCTATGCTGGTTCCTGCGAGGATATTGTCCACATCGTCATTGAGCTCGGAGAGTTCTTCGATTTTCTTCTGGTACTCAGAATTAACCGTGATGAGTTCCTCGTTCACCGACTGCAGTTCTTCGTTTGTGCTTTGCAGCTCCTCATTCGAGGATAGCAGCTCTTCGTTGGTAGCCTGAAGTTCCTCATTTGAGGTTTCGAGCTCTTCGATCGTTGCCTGCAGGTTCTCCCGGGTATACTGCAGTTCATTTTCGAGTTCGGTAATTCGAGTTCGAACACTCTCCTCGACGTTGTAGTGAGTGACTTCGCCTGACTGTTCCGCCGGCTCGCCGATCCGGCGGAACAGGACAACGTAGTAGGTAGTATCGAGAGCATTACGGAGGGGGCGGACGGTAATCTCCGCGACAATATCACGGTTGTCATCGGTAATGTGGATTCCGTCGCATACAACTTCGCGGCGCTCGTGTATGGCCGTCTGCAGGGTGGAACCGAGGGGGATCGAGAGATCCCGTCGGGCCATCTTGAGAATGTCGAGGTCAACCCTGCCATAGGGGAGTTTCAGAAACGGTGATGTCTCCCCGAACAGATGATGTACTTCCCGGTGCTCATTAATAATGGCACACGGCGGCATGTATTCTTCGATGAGCCGTTCATAGAGACTCTCGTATCCCCGTTGTGCCGATTGCTTCCACGCTGAGGGAGCCTGGCTACCGATTGCCGCGACCGAGCGGGCGTCTTCGTCCTGCTGTTTGCGCCGTTGCTCTGTTCCCCGTTGGTCTTTGCCCCGTTGCTCTTTGCCCCG
>CAZMEV010000022.1:0-6898 GCA_964565375.1 uncultured Spirochaetaceae bacterium | reverse complement strand
TCTTTGCCCCGTTGCTCTTTGCCCCGCGC
Organism: uncultured Spirochaetaceae bacterium; assembly: GCA_964565375.1. Lineage (GTDB taxonomy): Bacteria > Spirochaetota > Spirochaetia > DSM-27196 > SKKC01 > SLAN01. The sequence continues at coordinate 6,869 of CAZMEV010000022.1, read as the reverse complement.
AGCGCCACGGTCGATACTCTGCAGATGCTGTGCTTTTTCCTGCAGCGCGGCGCTGTCGGGCCTCGCGCCATGAAAACCGGGAGTGTCGAGCTGCCCGGAAGCCGAAACGAATTCGGCTTCGCACCGAAAAATTTTCCACTTTGCATCGCAGGTTCTGAAGTACCGCGTATAGTCTCCCACTGTCTCGCTTGATCCAAGTACGAGAAACCCGCCCTTGTTCAGCGAGAAGTGAAAATTGTTGAGGACCTTTTTCTGAAGCACACTCTGCAGATAGATCAGGAGATTGCGGCAGCTTATGAGGTCAATCCGGCGAAACGGCGGGTCTTTGAAAATATTGTGATACGCGAAAATGACCATTTCCCGGATTGCCGGGGAAATCTGATACTTCTCGCCCTTTCTCTGGAAGTATCGGCTGAGCCGTTCAGGGCTGGCGTCGGCAGCGATGCTCTCCGGATAGAGCCCGTAGGAGGCGTGTTCGATCGCCTCCTTGTCAATATCGGTTGCGAAGATCTTTACATTCGGTTGAATGCCGTGGCGTTCACAGTACTCGGAAATCAGTATTGCAAAGCTGTATGCCTCCTCTCCCGATGAACAACCGGCTATCCACACACGAACCGGCTCCTGGTCGCTCTTTGTGCGAAAGATTTCGGGCAGCACATGCTCGGCTACCGCCTCAAACGCCTCGGAGTCGCGGAAGAATTTGGTTACACCTATGAGGATTTCTTTAAAAAGGGTCGAAACTTCAACCGGATGTGCTTCGAGATAGTCGACGTAGTCATCGAGGCTGTCGCATTTCGTAATACTGATCCGCCGTTCAATGCGGCGCAGAATCGTGCTTTCCTTGTAAAAGGATAGATCTACGCCGACCCGTTGTTTGATAAGCATGAACACACGGTTCAGATTGTTCGGCGCGGACGACAGCAGCTGCCGCCCCGATTCCCCATTCCGGATGTGGCCGGAAACGAAGGTGATGAGTTCCGAGGGCATTGTGCCGGCGGGAAGAATGTAATCGGCGATTCCTGTTGCCGCTGCACTTCGAGGCATACCGTTGAATTTCGCCTCGTCCTCGTCCTGAACCATCACAATTCCGCCCTGCTCCTTGATTGCACGGATCCCCCGTGTTCCGTCACTGCCGGTCCCGCTGAGAATGACCCCTATGGCGTGTTCTGCCTGATCTTCGGCAAGTGAGCGCAAGAATATGTCGATGGGGAGATTGAGCCCCTGATCCTGTTCCGAGAGGTAGAGAACCCCGTTGAAGATGGTCATATTCTTCTTTCGGGGGATGAGATGAATTGTTCCACGTTCGAGGGCCATACCGTCTTCGGCCTGCCGAATGCGCATTGCGGTGTGCTTCGCCAGTAATTCGCCCATGAGACTCTTGTAGTCAGGGCTCAGATGCTGCACGACAACAAAGGCGAACTGGTCGGAGTCCGGCATATTATCGAAGAATGTCTCGAGGGCTTCCAGGCCGCCTGCGGAGGCTCCGATACCCACCACGAAAAACGCGTCCTGATTCTGCCGTTCGCTATCCATGCATACCCTCAGCTGCCGGACATGAAGCTGTGGACCGTTCCGAGTACGAGTTCCTGACTGAACGGCTTGCCGATATACCCGTTGAGCCCATTCTCGAGAAAGTGCTCTTTATCTTCGGTTTCGTTATGAGCCGTGATAGCCACCACCGGCGGCTCTTCGGCCTTGAGCTTTTCACGTATGCCGCGCGTTGTCTGCATGCCGTCCATTCCGGGCATATCAATATCCATAAAAATGAGATCAAAGCTTGTCCGTTCTACCGCTTCCATTGCAGCCGACCCGTCCGCGACCGAAACGACGGTGTGACCGGCATTCTCGAGGATTGTTTGCAATACCAGACTATTCACCGCGTTATCCTCTACAACGAGAATTGTTGCGGCCTGCATTTGTTTTTTCGTTCCTGCTTCGCCGGTCTGAATCCGTTCGGACATTACATCTCCTCCATCAGGTGCAGACAACGGTACTGTAAAATAGAAGGTACTTCCCGCTCCGGGGGTGCTGTCCACATGAAGTTGCCCGTCCATGAGGCGAGCAAGACCAAGCGAAATGGCCAACCCCATGCCTGTTCCCTGAAATCGTTTTCCGTATCCTTCGTCGGCCTGAGTAAAGCTGCCGAAAATACGGTTCTTCTGTTCATCTGTAATGCCTATGCCGGTATCGCTGATTTCAAATGCAAGGGCGGCCTCGTTACCGTCCATGGCAGAAGCCGCTACCCGCATTCCAATGCGCCCGGTTTCCGTGAATTTCACTGCGTTATCAACGAGACTGTAGAGAATCTGTCGGATTCGCTCAGCATCACCACTGAACCGGGAAGAAAGTGCAATTTCGCTGTGAAACGAAAAGGCAAGGTCCTTCTGTTTTGCCATTGCTTCAGCCGACTCCCGGACGGGGTTCACAATCTCGGAAAGCGAGAAATCGACAACCTCCAGTGACATTCTGTGTTCTTCTATTCGAGAAAAGTCGAGTATTCCCTCGACAATCGAGAGAAGATGACACGCGGAACCGTGAACTGTCTCAATATAGTGGAACTGTTCCTCGTTCAATTCAGTCTTCAGGCAGAGTTCACTCATTGCAAGAATTCCGTTCATAGGTGTGCGGATTTCATGACTCATATTCGCGAGAAACTGATTTTTCGCCCTGTTCGCCTTTATCGCATCCTCCCTGGCAAGGAGAAGATCATCTTCCATTCGTTTCCGGGCGGTGATATCGAGAATGCCGCAGAGGCACCGGTCCGCAAGCCCCTCTCGCTGCTGCAGGCGGCTCTCGAAGCGGACCGTGAGTGGGTTGCCTTCCCGGTCTGTTATTCTCAGTTCGATGGATTGCTGGGTGCCCGTTGAGAAAACGCGTTTTATATGTTCGAAAAAGCGTGCGTGGTTCTCCCGCGGAAGAAACACAATAAACGGCTTTCGATGCAGTTGCGCCCGGTCGGTGCCGAGCATTTCCGCCCCCCGGAAATTTGCCTTTTCAATTACTCCCTGCCTGTCAAGAACGAAATAGCCGACCGGAGCGTTTTCGAAAAAAGACTCATACTCTTCGCGGCTTGACTGCAACTTCTTCTGAATGTCGCGAAGTTCCTCGTTCTGCAGTTCAAGCTCGACCTGGTGAATGCGAAGCTCGCTAATGGCACGTTCAGGATCTTCTTCATCCATTTCCTGTGTGGACGTTTTGAGAATCTCTTCCGCCCTGCGGCGAATTTCGTGTTTGCGTTCATCCGACAGCAACGTTACGGCTCCCAGCGCATCAGCACCTCCTCGACGCGATCCGCCCCTGAAAAGCGGTTCGATGGGAGGCTTGCCGCATAATAAGCACGGTACTCTTTCTGAAGTATATGCATCCGGCGATGCGATCAGACATAGTATATGCATCCGGCGATGCGATCAGCCACCGTTTTTTTAGCCGGAACCGGATTTTGCGGTTCTCCGGGGACCGTGGTTACAGGCAGCGTATCCAGTCTTCAAGCTCTTCGAAGGTTTCGAGGGCCGGCAGGTCCTCGTGCAGCTTACGTATTGACTCGGGAGCGCGAAAAAGCGCACCGGCTTCGGCTCCGCGGATCATTTCGAGGTCATTGTGACTGTCCCCCGCTGCTGCGACCGGGAATTTCAGTGACTGCAGCGCCTCTACAACTCTGAGCTTGCCGTGTGGTTGTCTCAGACGCACGCCGGTAATGGTGTCACCATCGACCTCCAGATTATTACAGAATACGGTCGGATAGCCGAGGCCGCGGCTGATCGAAGGGAGAAACTCATAGAAGGTGTCCGACACGAGAAATACCTGGTGCGTCTCCCGCAGGCGGTCGAGGAAATGTCGCGCTCCGGGGAGTGGCTCGAGCTCCGCAATCAGGCCCTGGATGGTCGAAAGGCCTATACCCGCTTTCTCGAGGGTCCGAATTCGTCGACTCATTAAATCGGTATAGTCGGCCACGTCACGCGTAGTGAGCTTCAGGTCTTCTATACCGCTTTTCTCGGCGAGTGCGATCCAGACTTCAGGAAAAAGCACTCCCTCCAGGTCAAGACAAACCGCGTGCATACGCATCTGTTCCTTCATTATTTCCGGTGTTGTGAGCCTCGAGCGGGCGAAAATCAGCGTTTGAACTCATATATTTTGCATAGATGAGTGTTGAGGTGCGATCTTTGGGGCTGAAATATTGGAAATATCCCCTGTCCATGTTGACGTATATCACATGCTTTTACTACGATTACGCCGTTGTGAGCAAGAACTCGAGCAGATTCTCTGCTGACTCTTTTATGATTTCTCCGAGACTATTCCGGGAAATACGTATATTCAACGCTCGAACCTGGCAATTCAAGGGAATTGCTCGCTCGAAGTATGCAGGATTGCGGCGACACCGTCGTGGTAACGAAATCAGGTGGTGCGATACGCAATGAAACGATGGATCGAAAAAACGGGGGACAAGGAAGAGAAGCATATGTCAGATCAAAACAATTCCGGGCAGAAGGCGAAAATCCAACTGCGCAATATCTATAAGATCTTTGGAAAGAACCCACAACGCGGCGTCGAGCTCGCCCAGCAGGGCATGTCCAAGGGTGAGATTCTTACCAAGGCGAAACTTGCCGTGGGCGTTTCAAATACTTCCTTCGATATCTACGAAGGCGAGACACTCGTGGTCATGGGGTTGTCCGGCTCCGGAAAGAGTACCCTGATTCGCTGTGTAAACCGTCTCATGGAGCCGACTCATGGGCAGGTCATTGTTGACGGAACCGATGTTACAAAACTCAGCGTCGATGAGCTGCGGAAGTTCCGCCGCGAGAAGTTCTCGATGGTGTTTCAGAGTTTCGCGCTCTTTCCGCACCGCACGGTGTTTGAGAACGTTGAGTATGGACTCGAAGTTCAGGGAGTGGGTCCGGAGGAACGACGGCCGAGGGCTGAAAAGTCGCTGAAGCTTGTCGGCCTCGACGGTTGGGGCGAGTACTACCCGAAGAACCTCAGCGGCGGTATGAAACAGCGCGTCGGCCTTGCAAGGGCTCTTACCGTTGATCCCGACATTCTGCTCATGGACGAGGCGTTCAGCGCACTCGACCCGCTTATCCGCACGGATATGCAGGATGAGCTGATTGCGTTGAACTCGAGGGTGCGTAAAACCATCATGTTTATTACGCACGACCTCGACGAGGCGCTGAAAATGGGAGATCGCATTGTACTCATGAAGGACGGCGAAGTCGTTCAGATCGGTACACCTGAAGAGATTCTCACGCACCCCGCTAATGAGTACGTCGCGCGCTTTGTTGCAAATGTTGATATTACCAAGGTCCTGACTGCACAGGATGTCATGAAGAAACCTCAACCGGTTGCGCTCGTGAAAGACGGGCCGCGCGTCGCCCTCCGGAAAATGAGGGAGTACGGGCTCAGCGGAATATTTGTCACCCGCCAGAGTGGCGAACTTGTCGGCCACCTGTCCGCCGAGCGCGCTGCCGATGCGGCGAAGAAAGAGGACAAGTGGATTGAGGCGGTGACCGACGTGGAAAACGTCGCCAAAGTGCCGCTTGATTATCCGGTTCGTCAGCTCTTCACGCTGTGTACCAGCGGCAACCCGGTCGCCGTAACGGATGACGAGAACCGGCTCCGCGGAGTCGTGGTCCGCGGTTCAATTATTGCCGCATTGTCCGAATCCGAGCAGGACGAGGGAAGTACGGAAAACGCGTCGGCGCAGCAGCAGGCGGACGCGGATACGGAGGAGGCGATGCCCTCCGAGAACGCTGAGGAGGCGAATGCATAATGGATTGGATACCCAGAATACCGCTCTCGGAGTGGATTGATGCCGGACTTGATGTTCTGACAGCGGCACTTGCGGGCGTAACGCGGGCAGTGTCGGGTGTAATGCAGACCGGAATCCGGACCTTTGTCGGGGCCCTTGAAAGTGTGCCCTGGTGGCTCCTTATTCTCATTCTCGTTGGCCTCGCTTGGGGGCTTGCCAATCGCAAGGTTGCAATCGGCTCATTGATCGGCCTTTTTCTTGTATGGAACATCGGCATGTGGGAACCAATGCTTTCGACATTGGTGCTGGTTCTCATTGCAACACTGATAGCGATTGCCCTTGGAATTCCATTAGGCATTCTCGGCGGGCTGTATGATCCGTTCTATTTCATTCTGCGGCCGATACTTGACTTCATGCAGACCATGCCGGCGTTCGTATATCTGATTCCGGCTATTCCGTTTTTCGGGCTTGGTTCGGTTTCAGCGATCATGTCGACGGTTATTTTCTCAATACCGCCGGCTATACGGCTTACGGCACTTGGAATCCGCCAGATTGACCATGAACTCATTGAGGCTTCGGATGCATTCGGGAGCACGACATGGCAGAAGCTTATGAAGCTGCAGCTGCCGCTGTCACTCCCGACAATAATGGCCGGGATTAACCAGACGATCATGCTCGCGCTTTCCATGGTAGTTATCGCGGCTATGATCGGCGCCGGCGGTCTCGGTGGCCAGGTGCTTCGTGCAATTCAGCGGCTGCGCCCTGGTGATGGGTTCACAGCGGGTATAGCAGTTGTCATTGTGGCGATTATTCTCGATAGAATTACGCAAAGCCTTGCCTCTCAGGGCAAAAAGTAGTATTTATTATGGGGGGCGGACATTTCGGGTTCGAAATATCCGCTCCTCGACTGATTTCAGAATTTGAGGTAGTCCTGCAGTCTTCACCGTCGTTGACGAATGCTGCGGGAATCGACAAAACACGACACAAGGAAAGGTAAGGGGGATTTTGTATGAAGCGAATTATTTCAATCCTTATCGTTATGACACTCGTACTCACGTTCGGGGCGGGCAATGCATTTGCCGCCGGTGAGGGCGAAGAAGCTCCGCAGGAAGTAGAGCTTGGCTAT
>CAZMEV010000021.1:0-34336 GCA_964565375.1 uncultured Spirochaetaceae bacterium | reverse complement strand
AAAAGGTAATATCGCGAATCGGCTGATCCATGAACCAGTCGTCGTCCTGAGCGTAAAGTACACTTGGAAGCAAAAGCACGATCGAAAAGACGATCAGGGCGCGGGTTGGCATATAGTCTCCTTGCATAGAATGACCCCGTATAATAGTCGAGGAGCTTCAGTTTGTTAACCTATCACGAAAATTCGTATACCGAATCCCGTGTGTCCGAATTCGCAAGCCGGGAACCGCCCGCCTGACTAATAGGTAAAACCCCATGACAGGGTAAACCTGTGGTCCGGAACGAACAGTTCATCCGGATTCCGGGGCTGAAATCCCCACTCGATATCAAAAAACGGCGTCTCGAAGCCGACACTCAGCTCCGTGTCCACTTCGAGATTCGCGAACTGACGCTCTGCATCCTCAAAAGGATCCTCGGTGCGCAACTGCACAAGCAACTCGAGAAAGACATCGGGCCCTAGCGACCGACCGAGAAACATTGTCGTGTTGTCGAAATAGCGCCCAAGACTCGGGTCCGGCGCTTCTCCGGCAACTCCCGGTTCATTAATGACCTCCCGGACAAGATTCTGGAACAGCTGCGTCCGCACCGTAAAAAGGTCAAGCTGCAGTGCATTCCTCACATTCGATTCTATCGTCCGGACAACGCCGAACTGACCAACAAGATCGCTGCCTATAAGCACCGCACCTGACAGATCAAGCAGACCGCCGTCCTCGGAGGTAAACACGCCGCCTCCGAGAAGCGCAAGCACCTCCTGCTGAGGAAGCGGTGGATCGCTGACCACCCGTACCGAAAGGTCACTGAGGCGACTTTCATCGGCAACCAGCGAAATACGCACCGGTCCCTCCGGGCCGACATCCCTGGTTTCCGCGCGCACGGTCAATCTCGGATCCACATCGTCCTGAGTCTCATTAAAACGAATCAAGCCCTCACGGACCAGAAAGGTTCGGTCAAAGTAAAACAGCTGACCGCCCTGCATGCCTACGTCGCCGACAATCGAGAATGTCTGCCGCTGTGACTCGCCGGACACCCGAATCGTATCGCCGCGGGTTGCCACCGCGCGGAGAACCGGCAACTGCCTTGTAGGCCACAGAAACTCCACCGACCTGCCTGTTTCGAGGGTGACATCGTAGATCACGTTATTCCGGTCCGGGTCCGGTGGATCGAAATCACGTTCATCCACCTCGGACAGCGTGACCTCAGTATTATGAGCGATGACGGTCCCCGAAACCGTTATATCGTCCCCAACCTGCCGGACCCGAAGCGAACCGCGACCAAAGCCATCCACTTCGAGCGGACCAAAATCGTGTACTACACGGGGACCGATATCTCCGATAATTTCAATATCGAGGTCAAACTGCTCGATTTCCCACCGGCTCAAGAGAAATGTTCCGGAAAATGCTCCTTCGGCTTCACCGACCTGTGTGCGAAGCGGCTGAATACGGATTTCTTTTTCGGAAAACACGATAAAACCATCCGAAGGCCCGATAGGATCATTCAGCATGCTTAACTCGGAAACAACATCGCGAGCCCGGACTGTACCGAAGAAATCGGGATCAAAAATCGGGCCCGTCATTCTCAAAGATCCGGATGCGGTACCGGAAATAATCCGGTATTCATTGAACTCAAAAAGCTCGGGTACGCGCGATACGTCAAGCGAAACCTGTGTCAGATTTGCCTCGATATCGGTAGCCGAGAGAACACCTTCGGCATCCACGACGAACGGTAACGGCGCGGTCAACGTAAGGGAAAACTGCCCATCAGCGTTAATCGCGGCAGCAATACTGTTTTCCGGGCCACCGGTTATCCTGATTACTCCGTCACGATCGCGAGCCAGATCCAGACGCCATAAAGCAGGCAAATCCGTTTCAATCGGAAGATTCTCCAGCTCCAGCTCAGCGACAAACGGAAGTGTGGCAAATTCAGCCGCGAACAGCCCGTTCTCCAGCTCCATATCACCGTCAAGATCGAACCGTGTTACGAATGGTTCGTCCCCCCGTACGCCTTCGACATTCCCGCTGAGATTAAATGCTCCGTTTTCAATATCCAGGGCTCCCACGCCGTCGGTTATATCGAAGGCGACATACGAAGCCTGCAGGCCGCTGACCGACACCCTGTTGTCCGCATAATCAATCGAGAACTCTCCCTCGAGGTTCTCCTCATCGTACTGGGCATTCACAAGGGTCAACCCTGCAGATGCCTCGATATCGTCCACGGGCCCGGAAATAGTAGCATCCGCGTTGAAGCCGCCAGTGAGGTTTTCGAAGCCAAAGCGCTCCAGGGGCGAGGATCGCAACCGCATGCGCCCTTCCACTTCACCATCGGCATACGCAAACTCGAACTCGTAACGCTCATTTTCTTCTTCCCCATCGGCAACAAGATTCACGCTTCCGGCAAACGGGGCGCGGGTGCGATAACTCACAGTACCCCCAGCACTGACAGCTCCATATTCATCACGAACGTCGAGAGCCTCTACGATGCCGCCGGTTTCATCGAATCTTCCTGATACGGTGCCCGCAATCCGTCTTCCGCCGATCTGCACCCCTTCCACGGAAAACTCCCTGAGATCGGCCCTCCATACGTCCAGGCCCACCACGTCGGCAACTATCCGCCCCGAGACGATAGCCGGTTCCTCTGTTTCCGTTACACCCTGGATCTCAGGCAGGCGCAGCTGCGCAAATCGTGCCCCGACCTCGACGCCCCCGTCATCCATGAAACCAACCTCGATCCTTGATCCGCCCTCTTCGCGAAGAACGATCGCCTCACCCGCGCGGAAGTCAATATTGAACGCGTACTCGACCCCGTTCAGAAGCATATCTACATCGGCGTTGAGTGCTTCAAAGGAAGCCGCCCTGAGGTCAAAGGTCGCGTTCAGATCAATAGCGTCCCGCTGTGCTGCAAGGACACCGTCGTACAAACCGTTCTCCTCATTGACGGTGAGACGCAGCCTGTCTGCCGGCCGGGCGCTGTCAATAAGTTCGAATGAGGAGTCCCGCGGACGAATCAGATCCCCCTGTACAGTGACTCCGGTCTCGCCCGACACCATCATCGTTTCGGTGATGAAATTGGGCGGCTGAGCCCCCTCTGCCGTGTCGGCAATGAGCGTGTATAGGGCTCTCACCGGCAACCTGCTGAACTCGCTGTCGATATTGATATCCGGCTCCAGGCCCAGCACGGCATCGCCTGACAGATGTATCCGGCCTTCGCGACCCACACCTGAGGAAACATCAGCCTGAACTCTTGAATCAGTGAATCCGAGCCGTGCCTGAAACTCCCGAAGCAGAAGGTCGTCGACAGGAATCTGATCGGCGCGGGCAATAAGCATATCTTCATCCGGCTCAAGCTCGAATCGTGCGGAAAAAACGGGAAACGCTCCGACATCGACACTATCCAGATACAGGCTGCCTTCAGGCATATAGTCGCTCAGACGCACGGTTCCGGCGAATAACGCACGCCCATGCGGCGTTGTGGCACGAAATACGGGCAAACGTACGTGATCGGCATCACCTGTCAGCTGCACATCCAGCCCGACGGTTGTCCCAAGACGTTGTTCCGGAACTGTGGTGGAAAGGCGTGCGTGATAGGCATCCAGCGAACCACCGTCGAACGCTACCGAGGCTTCCCCAGTCAGTGCTGAGGCAAGCCACGGATTATACTCCTGCCAGTCTCCGCGTAAATCCACCAGTTCGGAGAAGCGGTACTCCTCTGTGGCTACTGCAATTTCGGTTCGACCGGCCGAGCGTTCAAGCGCTATATCAACCGGCGCGGTATCGCCGACTTTGCGAATTGTCAGTAGATCGGTTCCTGACTGCAGCCGAAACTGCTGTCTGGCAAGCGAAAACCGATCGCTCGAAAGCGAACGCACGTCGAGAAAGCCGTTTGCGTATTCCAGTCTCGGGCCAACAGTGAGATCGGCGGAGAGTTCCGAATTGATTGTCCCGAAGCCTTCGAGAAGTCTGTGCTCACCTTGAAGCCTGCTTCGCAGATTGACCAGTGTGTCTTCACCGTTTCGTTCGAGCCGGGCATTCAGGTTTCGCACCTCCAGGTAGCCATTTGAGTCCGAGAGGCGAACATTAATGTTGCGAGTGGAAAGTGTGACGTGCTCGGGAAGGATGCGCTCGGGAAAAAACGCTCCGTTTCCGGTCAGCTCCTCCTGTACGGAGCTTGCCGGCTCTTCCTGCCCGTCCTCACCAATATCGTCAAGCCACGCAAGAAGATCTGAGTCGCGATCGGTATCTACCGCGATATCCGTATTGCGAACTCTGAGCTCAACGAGAGCATCCTCGCTCCGGCCGAGCAACAGCGGGATAACGCGATAGCGTATTAGGATACTCTCAAAACGAATGAGCGAATCTTCGCCGGCCTGCCCCCTGGCTGCTTCACTTTCTGCCGCCGACGAAGAGTTCCTGTCGCCTGTCTCGCCCGGGCGCTCGTCGAGGATCTCCAGGCCGCGGATTTCGAACCGGCTGATTATGGACGGAGCAATTGTGTCATAGCGGATTTTTCGCCCGAGTTGCTGTTCAAGCGAATCAATTGCATAGGAGCGCAGGTCCTCCATCTGCTCGGCGACATGCGTACGCAGCGGCTCAAGAATCCCGACGGTGAGAGCGGTAAGTGCGAGGAGAACAGCACCTTGCGCGAGGTAACGAAACAGGCTATGTTTTTTCACATTCAAAAGCTTCTCACACCTCGCTTACGCTGCATGTCGAGTTCGGCACGCAGGACGGAAGCAGGAATTCTAATGTGCGTCTCCCCTTCCTTATGAATATATCACAAGCAAGGCCCCGAAAAAAGCGGGCAGGCTTAAGCCGGACGGGGACGATAAGGACCATCGACCGTGATTCTTGATCAGTTTTTCGTCTTTGAAGGCCTCGACGGGGCCGGAACCACCACCCAGGCACGACTTCTCGCAGATAGACTTACGCAGGAAGGATTCGTTATAGACCTTGACTGCGAGCCGACCTCCGGGCCAATTGGTGCGCTTATCCGTGCAGTGCTCCGGGGAGAACAGACGGTGCACCCGTGTACGCTCGCACATCTTTTCGCGGCAGACCGTCACGAACACGTGTACGGCGATGAATCAGGTATTCTCGCCCGGATCAAACGCGGACGTACGATCATAAGTGACCGATATGTCTACTCATCGCTCGCATACCAGGGCATTTCCTGCGGAGAGACAGCTGTTTCCCGGTTGAACTCCGGCTTTCCCGATCCACGGCACATCTTCTACCTCGAGGTCCCCGTCGAAACGTGTCTCAAGCGAATTTCAGGGCGCAATCAGGTGGAGCTGTTCGACAAGCAACAGTTTCTGACGAAAGTTTCTGCTCATTATGACACCGTTCTCGAGGAGGCCGTATCGAGAGGTGCACAGGTACATCGGCTCGACGGGACACTGGCACGCGAGAAGATAGCTGCTGAGGTCTCGAGCATTATCGCAAATTCGCCGATACACCGAATGTGAGCGTTCGACCTCTTATTGCCGCACTGTTACTCGTTACATTTGCCGTAGCCGTCGGCGCCCAGCCGGCAACTACGGTTCCCCGAACTGCAACTTCCGGTGGGTTTTTGACGGTCTCGGGCGGCCGGATCCCAGCTACCGGCGTTCTCTACCGGGAACAGCTGTACCGAATGTATCGCAGACAGTTCTACGATCGCCCGTTAAACCTGAACGAGAATATTTTCTGGCTCGAGCGGGCGCTCCGCGCAGACTTCGCAAATCCCCAGCATGCGATTGCCAGGATAGAAACCGAACGGGAATGGGAACGATATCGATATCTGTTCACCATGCACCTGAATCTGAAGCTGGTCGAACTCTATCTGGCATGGGCAAACCGGTATAACAAACGTGAAGCCTATTTCTACAACTACCCCTGGGTAGACCTTAACCTCGAGAGCCTCGAGAAAGCTGAGGATCTATTTCACTACGCACTTGTCTACTGGGATGAGGCAAAGGTCTGGAGTGAACGGGCCGCAAGGATGCGATTTGTCGAGCTTCCGCGGGTGCAGTACTGGGTCGACCAGAGCTATCGCATCGAAACGGGGGATCTCGACTATGAGGCGATTATCAACCAGCATCTCGAGCGGTTGTACCGCGTCCGCGAAGAGTTCCTGGATATGGATGGCTTTACTTACTGAAAACCCCTTCAGCAAAAGCCCTCTGCTCCCTTGTGTTCAGGGGCGCAGATACGTTGCATCTCCATAACTGAAAAACCGGTATCGCATCTCCACCGCCTGCCGATAGACCGAGAGAATATGCTCCTGTCCCGCGAAGGCGGAAACGAGCATTATCAGGCTGCTCCTGGGTGTGTGAAAATTTGTCAGCAGTTCATCGACAATGCGAAAGCGATAGCCGGGATAGATGAAAAGGTTCGACTCCCCCGAACCCGGCACAAGCTCTCCCGAAGCACCCGCAGATTCAAGCGTCCTCACGCAGGTCGTACCTACCGCTACGATCGGCCGGCCCTCCCGCTTCGCACGGTTTACCGTCTCGGCAGTGTGCCCGGTCACCTCATAACGCTCTGTGTGCATAGTATGTGATTCAACATCTTCGCTGCGTACCGGTGCGAAGGTACCCGCGCCGACATGAAGCGTAACCCGCGCGATCTCGGTGCCGTTACCGGACAGCTTTTCGAGGAGCGACTCGGTAAGGTGAAGTCCCGCCGTCGGAGCAGCCGCTGACCCAGGCTCGCGGGCAAAGACCGTCTGATAGCGATGCTCATCCATCTCGCGGTCTTCCCGGTCGATATACGGCGGCAGCGGCACATGACCGTAGCGTTCGAACCACGACTCCTCCAGCGGCGAGTCAGCCTCGAGAACAAACTGTTCTCCCTGCCGGGTCATCCGCGCCCGTATGCCGCCGGGGAGTTCGTAGACCCGTTTTTCGGGGTTGCGTCCGGGCTTTCGCGCAATTACCGACCAGCACGTCGGCGAAAACCGTTCGAGAAAAAGTAGTTCCACAGTGGCGGCAGCGGCCGGGGCGGAGGCCTGGCCACCAGCATGGGCGGAGGTATGGCTCCCTGCCCGGGCGGAGGCCTGGCCCTCGGCAAGGGGCTGTCCGGGCTGCCCTGCGTGGCTGTCAGGCCCGGTATGGTCGGGGTGGCCCCCATGGCCCTCCGGCCCGGCGTGCCGGGCTTGAGCCTCATGGTGGCCGAGGGGTTGCACCCCGACGGGGTGCCGGCGAGCATATATGCGTGCCTTGCGCACCCGGCTGTCGTTTATGACAAGCACGGCGTTGGGTGGAACGATGTCGGGAAGATCCCGGATACGCCGATGGAACACGCGGCCACGGTCGCTTACAAGAAGGCGGGCCTCATCGCGGCGTTCTGCGGGAGTCTGTGCAATTAACTCATCAGGAAGATCAAAACAGAAGCTGTTCGTTTTCATGGTTCTCCGGTGGTTCCAGGCCGAGATGTGCACAGCCGCGCGGGGTTATCATCCGACCACGGGGAGTTCGCTTGATCATGCCGCTTCGAATAAGAAACGGTTCATAGAAATCTTCGAGCGTATCAATTGACTCGCCGACGGATATCGCCAGCGTGTCGGCGCCGACCGGGCCGCCTCCGTACGTTTCGACGATAGTACGCAGGATTTCCCGGTCATGGCGCTCAAGACCCACGGAATCGATATCGAGCCGGGCCAGAGCCGAGTCAACCACGTCGACGGTGATGCGACCATCGGAGAGCACCTCCGCAAAGTCTCTGACCCGCCGCAGCAGCCGGTTGGCAACCCGCGGAGTACCCCGGGCGCTCGAGGCAAGACGGGCAAGCCCATCCCTGTCGGCGTCTATGTCGAGAAGCCCTGAAGACCGGCGAAGCACCATTTCTATTTCCGACTCACCGTACAAATCAAGACGCAGGGTAATCCCGAACCGGCTGTACAGCGGACCTGCGACCTTGCCGGGCTTTGTCGTAGCACCTACGAGCGTGAATGCCGGCAACGGGATTCGAATGGTACGGGCCGACGGCCCCTGTCCGATAACCCAGTCGAGTTCCCGGTCCTCCATGGCGATATAGAGCATTTCTTCGATCGCAGGCTTCAGCCTGTGAATTTCATCGATAAAGAAGACCGAACCGGGCGCAAGAGAGGTAAGCAGTCCTGCAAGATCCTTCGGTTTTTCGAGCGCCGGCGCCGAGGTCACCTTGAACTCAACGCCCATTTCGTTCGCCATTATGCCTGCGAGCGTTGTCTTACCGAGTCCCGGTGGACCGCTCAAAAAGACATGATCAAGTGTATCCCCCCGCCCCCTTGCAGCGGCAACGAACACTTTAAGGTTGTCTTTAAGTTCGCTCTGCCCCTGAAAGTCGTCGAGCACCTGCGGCCGCAACGTGAGTTCAAGTCGTTCTTCGTCGTCATGCTGCTCACCTCGCAGCAAATCTTCAGAATCAGCCATTGTTCAGTGTTTCAACTACCGGATGGGTATCAGCCGAGTATCAGAATAGCACGCCGAAAAAGCTCGCGCTCACGCTCGGCTTCCTCAATCTGCTCGGCCTCGACCTGCTCCTGAGCCTTAGCAACCGCTTCGGCGGCCCTCGATCTATCGTACCCCATTTCAATCAGCCCTGCGGTTACATCGTCAAGCGGTCCATGTGCCGAATGGGCGCCGCTTTCTGGAGGCTCCGACGAAAGCGCTCCCCGAAGCTGCAGCACAATCTTCGCCGCCGTTTTCTTGCCGAGCCCGGGAAGTCGCGCGAGGCCGGCGGTGTCCTCCTGCTCAAGCATCCTCAGAATATCATCGCTTCTCGCGGCCGAAAGCATTTTCAGTGCCTGTCGCGGGCCGACGCCATTGACCGAGAGAAGATCAAGAAAGACTCTGCGCTCCTTCGCCTCGGTGAAACCGAACAGTTTCAAGGCATCCTCACGAACATAAAGCCAGGTAAAAACCTTTGCCTCTTCTCCCACCCTCGGTGCGGTTGATACCGATTGCGCACTCGCTTCGAGCGTCCATTCGATCCCATTCTGCTCGAGACGAATGAACCCTGCACCAAGCGCGGTTATAGTTCCCCGAATACTGTGAATCACGCATGAACCCCGCTGGTATTATAATGGCAGACAGCCGCAGCAAGTGCGTCGGCGGCGTGGTCCGGCTTGGGAATATCCTGCATTCCGAGCAGAAGTCGCACAAATTCGGCAACCTGATGTTTATCTGCGCGCCCCTGCCCGACAAGCGCCTGTTTTATGGCCTGCGGTGGGTATTCGGAAGCAGGGATGCCGGCCTGCGCGAAGGCGAGAAGCACTACACCACGAGCCTGAGCAACGGGAAGCGCACTTGTCACGTTGCTGGCAAAAAAGAGCGATTCAATACCTGCTGCTACGGGAGTGTACTCATCACACAGCGCGTGAATACGTTGAAAAATCAGCAGCAGACGGTCTCCCGGAGCTTCGGACGACTTCGTCCGGATTACTCCGTGGGTCTCGTGCACGATGCGCGAGCCTTCGCACCTGACGACACCGTACCCGGTCGAGGCAAGCCCGGGATCAACCCCGATGAGACGCATCATGCCGTCTCGGTGAAGCCGTCCGGGATTTCGAGATTGGTGGAAACGTTCTGCACGTCGTCGTGGTCTTCAAGCTGCTCGATGAGCTTAAGTGCTTTTCGTGTCCCTTCCTCGTCGAGGCTCACGGTGGCCTCCGGAATACGGGTTACTTCGGCGTACTCATGCGTAAAGCCTGCCGACTGCATCGCTGACAGGACATCCTGAAAATCGTTCGGATCGGTAACGACGTCAATGGTGTCTTCCTGAGTCGATACATCCTCGGCGCCGGCTTCGATCGCATGCTCGATTATCTGGTCCTCGGTATATGTTTCAGCGCTGTACTGGATGATTCCCTTTCTGTTGAACAGATAACTGACACATCCATTTTCACCGAGATTCCCGTTGCCCTTGTTGAAAATACTTCGGACGTCGGCGGCGGTGCGATTGCGGTTATCGGTCAGGCATTCGACCATAATTGCCACACCCCCCGGGCCATACCCTTCGTAGGAGATGCCGACATACTCGCTTCCTTCGAGATCACCGGTGCCCTTCTTGATCGCACGCTCAATGTTATCCTTGGGCATGTTGGCGCTCTTCGCGTTGGCAATAGCGGTACGAAGTCTCGGGTTCGTCTCCTCATCTCCGCCACCTTCACGGGCGGCGACCATGATTTCGCGAATGAGTTTCGTAAACAGCTTGCCGCGCTTGGCATCCTGAGCACCCTTTTTGTGACGTATTGTTGCCCACTTACTGTGACCTGACATCGCACCTCCTGAGTTCGTATATCCTTGCACCGTCGATACATCCGGGCGTTCGAGGGCGCGCCGAACGGTAGCACGCACCCCCTCGGGTGTCAACTTGGACACATCGACCTCCACTTTTCACCTGATATACTATCGTACACTGCCAAGCCGGGAAACCGGTGTCATGCGATAAAATATCCGGCCGCGAATCCGTTCCTCGGCTACGGGACCGAAGTGCATGGAGCTTAATGTCCGGCCACGATTATCTCCCTCAATCCAGTACTCATCTTCGTCGAGCGTGACGGTCTCGGTAGTTCCGGAAAGTGGATTCTCCTCTGCTATGCGATACTCCGGATCAGGACGGATTACGCGCACCGAGCCGTCGCGCACGTCGATATCGTGCACACTGCGACCGCCTGCATCGGTAACCACTGCCTCGAAGCCACGAAGCGCAACGGTATCCCCGGGGACACCCACGATTCGACCCGCCACCGGCCGTCCTTCCCACTCCTCACCATAACCGCCGGAAAGTCCGAAGCGTTGAAGGGTCATAATCCTGAGCACCGAGTCAGCCATACGCACCATACCGGGCACCGGCCGGGCATACGGCGGGTAATAAACGACCACATCGCCGCGCGCGGGTGAGCCTGAGCCGATCCTGGCTGCGGTAAACGGCAGAGGAATGCCGTAAGCTGACTGGGAGACGAGAACCCTGCTACCCGGTACAAGCTCCGGCGCCATTGACTCACTCTGAACTTTGACACTGCTGACAAGGAAAGAACTCAGAACGTGAAAAAAAACGAGAAATACGATTACTGCTGTCAGAAGCTTTCGAAGCCGCCGTGAAAGGCTGTGTTCTTCCGGCCCCTTATAGGTACGTGCCTGCCGAATGCTGCTCATGCGCGTTTCATATATCCGTGGTCAGCTCTGTATTCGTGATCATTGTATTCACGATCATTGTACCGCGCCGAAGCGGTCGAACGGCCAGTAGCGTATCATGCTGCGACCGAGAACGGCATCCCGGTGAACAGGACCAAAGTCACGACCGTCGCGACTGTTATCGCGGTTGTCGCCGAGCCCCATGATGTAGTCCCGCGGTACGTACCAGCCTGCCGATGCTTCCGCGTAATTGCGTCTGTTGTTTCTCACGTGAGGGGCCACCTGCATGCGGGTTCTGTAGTAGCCCTGGTCAACGGCAAACCGATCGGCTGTCGGCTGCCCGTCGATCCGGTTCAGTTGTTCCCGGATGCGGCTGGTAGGTCTCAGTCCGTAGTCCTGATATGCGCGCGCCGTTCCAAGGTATTCGAATGCTCCAAGGGCATCCTCATCGATAAGTCGCCTGACCGTGTAATCGATCCCGAGGTTCGCCTTGTGCTCGTCTTCGGTTATCCACCGATCGCCACCCTCCGGAAGAAACTCGTGTCTTCCGCCGCGGACACGGATGCGATCGCCGGAAAAACCGGTTGCCCGTTTAATAAGAAACTGTTCACGCGGTCGCCCCTGTTCGTCCCGGTCGAGATTAACCATACTCAGCGTTACCATGAATACGAGGCGATGAAAAATCTCGATGGCGGGCCCTCGCGAAACGTAGGAGGGATTCTCGAAAATCACTATTTCGTTGCGCTCCGGCTCTGAAAAGCCCGGCAGCTTTCCGTAGCCGGGGATCAGCTCCGGTCCGTAGACCACTTTGTTGACAAAGATCCGATCGCCGATTGCAAGCGAAGGAATCATGGAGCCGGAAGGAATCACGTAGGCCTGAAGCAGATACTGATTGAGCAGAAGAACAACAACGGCTGCCCACAGAAAGCTCTCCACCCAGCTCCAGATTGTTCCTTTTCTGGCCTGTTTCCGCCGTGCCTTCCATTTTCGACGGCGGCGCCAGGTGAGAAATTTCTCGGCGCTACTCTGAACGCGATCACTCCAATGCGGCATTATAGTGCCGGAGCGTAGCAAGGAGTCGCCAAAGCGGCAAGCGGCAATCTTGCTCATGCAATCTTGCTCAGCCCGTTCGTGCTCCGCTGACGGGGAGACACGGACCCACTGATCCGGTCATACTCACCGTGGAGTTGTATGGATTTCGATGCACTGACCCCTGACCTGGTGCTTACCGCAGTCGAGCAGGCATTCGACATTGCACTCGACGGGTCAATAGCGCCATATCCGAGCTATATCAACCGCGTCTATGGCGTACGCACAGACGAAGGCGAGGACAAGGTAGTGAAGTTTTACCGGCCCGACCGCTGGAGTGCAGAGGCCATAATGGACGAGCACCTGTTTCTTAAGGATTGCCGGAAGGCTGAAGTCCCCGTTGTCCCACCGATCGGCGACGCGGAGGGCGATACGCTGCACGAAATTGAAGTCGATTCCGGCATATCGTATCTGTTCACCCTGTTCGATAAGATGGGCGGGCGCAACTTTGACGCTGAACAGGATGAGGACTGGTACCGGCTCGGCACGCTGACCGCACGAGTTCATCTCGCCGGCAGCGTCCGCGAGGCTCCCGACCGAATCCTGTGTCATCCGGAAGCGGTAACCCGCCGATATGTGGAAGAAATCCTTACCGCGGATGTTATGAAGCGGGATCATCGAAAGAGCTTCGAAGCACTCTGTGATCATATGATTTCCACAACAGGGCCGCTGTTCGAAGGAATACCCGTACAGCGGGTTCACGGTGATTTTCACCGGGGAAATATCCTCGACCGGCCCGACACCGGCCTGCTTGTCTTCGATTTCGACGACATGATGAACGGTCCTACGGTGCAGGACCTGTGGCTTCTGCTACCCGACTACGCTTCGGAATGCCGGAGGGAGCTTACCATGCTCATGGATGGGTATGAACAGTTCCTTCCCTTCGACCGCCGCCAGCTGGGCCTGATCGAGCCACTGCGCTTCATGCGCATGATCTATTTCCTGGCCTGGCAGGTCCGCCAGCGCAACGATCACTCATTCTACCTCACCTTTCCACACTGGGGCACCAATGCATTCTGGGAGCGCGAAATCGAAGAACTGCAGACTCAAGCCGAAATAGTCGACGAACAGCTGCGTTGACAGCGCAAAATGCCGCTACCTATACTTCCCGGCAACCGATTGCAACATTCCCTTCGTGAGTACACAGCTGCCCGCGAACGGTACACAACAGGATTCCATGGCCAGAACGAACCGGCACGACAGAAAACGAAACACAGCCTCAACCCATACCCCGGCCCGAAGTTCCGGGAAAAAATCCGGCAAACAGCAGCCCGGAACACCTGCATCCGAAGAACAGGAGCCGGGCCCTGTGACCCTGAAGCCCATATTCGGTATTGCCCCCGGCTATTATGTAACCGGAGTGCTGAGTGTGCTCGCTTTGCTTCTGCTTTTCGCACTGCTGTACCTGCCCGGTCTTACATCTGCATATCGCGACGTAACAATCGAAAGTTCTCCTTCCGGCGCCGCACTGCACCATGAGGGGACCAGGATCGGAAGTACGCCCGACACCATTTCCCTGCCGCGAGGAGATCAGACACTCACCCTTTCGAGGCCGGGATTCCAGAACACTGAAATTGAGATACAGGTTCCTGAACGACGCTTCGGCACACTGTTCGTGCCGGCCACGACGACTGCGGAGGTGGTGCTTGAACCGAGAGCCGGTCTCACAGAAACCGATTCAGCTGATACTTCGAACGAAGGCGCGGCCGCAACCTCCGATAGTAACACGGGCCATGCAGCCGACGGCGAGGTCCAGCATCTTACCGAGCTTTTTGCCCGCGCTGGAACGGAACTCTCCAGATGGGCCGAAATTGGTGAGTCGACATCCACGCGTCCAATTCCTCCAGTCCTTTCAACGCTCAGTGAAGATCTTTCAGTCATTGCCGCACAGGCCGCAGCAGATGATCCGCAAAAAGCAGACGCTCAGGTAATGCAGGCTGAAGACTTCTTATTAAGCAGTATACAAAACGTTACATCTTCCCCGATGGCCCGCGATCTCACGACCGCTACATGGCGAATGTCAAGCGCCGCCGGCACCCCCAGCGGGCTGTCAGCGACAGAGATGGTTCACAAATTCATACACGCTCACAACAATTCTGAAGGGTTGTCGCTCTGGCTTTCAGATATAGCCCCCTCCGAGAAAGCATCGGCGATTCGAAGCAGTGAGATCTATCAGCAATTTCTCGAAGAAAATGAACAGCTCGATTCACAATACAGCGAAACCCTCAGCAGTGAGGTTGAGGAACTTACAACCGCGCTTACCGGCACCGAAGAACAGGAGATCTCACTCGTTGAAGGGGTTCCACCCCTGAGCTTTGTGCCTGTTCCGCCAGGGTCCGTCCTGCTCGGATATTCGAGGGGACTTGGGCGGAATGATTCCGAGGCAGTCCGGTCACTGCGTAGCGTGGAGGCCTTCCATATAAGCCGAACTCCGATCACTCGCGCTCAGTGGCAAGCGTTCATCGACGAGAATCCTGAATGGAGTCCGGACAACCGGGACAGTCTTATCGACGAGGGGCTCGTTGATTCCGGTTACCTCAGTGACGACTCCGATAACGGACAGTATCCGATTACCGGTGTTTCATTCCATGCGGCAGAAGCATTCGCTGCCTGGGCGGACGAGAGCACACCCGATGGCTGGCGCATATCACTGCCGAGTGAACGACAATGGGCCCGCGCAGCGGGTCTCGATCGCTACGGACTTGACGATGAGGCCCTTCAATTCGGCTTTTCTACGTCAGCGAGATCATTAAGCGAGACAGCGGAGCGGTCCGGTAATCTCGGACTTGTGGATATGCTCGGAAACGTCTGGGAATGGACTTCGACACCATACTACAGCGGAGATACAATCGTACGACTGGATCCCGAATACGCCGAGGCCGGCTTTCCGGATATGGCCGTGGTACGCGGGGGATCGTGGGCAAATGCTGCCGATGAAATTGGTATAGAAAGCCGTGGAGGACAACGGATGCACTGGGCTACCCCATTTCTCGGATTCCGACTTGTCGCCGAACGAACAGGAGATTAACCAGGATGGCTGAATCCGATATCAAAGTGCTTGCAAAAAACAAACGGGCCTTCCATGAATACATCGTAGAAGACACCCTTGAATGTGGAATTGAACTGTATGGAACCGAGGTAAAATCGGTGAAGGCGAGGAAATTCAACTTTTCCGATTCCTACGCCCGGATTAAACGCGGTGAACTGTGGCTCCATGGCCTTCACATTTCTCCATGGTCTCACGCGACGGAGTTCAATCATGAACCGCTGCGCAATCGGAAGCTGCTCGTTCACAAGGCGGAGATTAAACGGTTGCGGCGTCGCGCCACCGAACGGGGATTCACCCTCGTTCCTATTGACCTGCATCTTAAACGCGGCATCGTCAAAGTAACCCTGGCCATGGTTAAGGGAAAGAAACTGCACGATAAACGGCAGACTATCAAAAACAAGGACCTCAAGCGCGATCAGGAACGAGAAACCGCGGGCAGGTATTAAAGGCGTATCACCATGAAGAATGAAATTGAGCTCCGGAATCGCGCCACAACCGGTGAAACCCTCGCGGTACAGGCAGGCGCACGTATTCGACAGTACTTTTTCGGCGCCACAACTTCTGTACAGACAAAATCCGATGGAAGCCCGGTAACGGCAGCTGATCGGGAAACGGAACAATTCCTCCGCGAGCGACTGAAGCAATTCTTCCCAGATGACACGGTAATCGGCGAAGAATTCGAAACGTACAATGGCTCAAGTCCTTATACATGGGTCCTCGATCCTATCGACGGCACCAAGTCATTTGTGGCAGGTGTGCCTCTGTTCACCGTGCTGATAGCAGTTCTTTACGAAGGAAATCCGGTCACCGGGATTATTCACAACCCGATAACCCACGAAACAGTTGCTGCAACAACAGGTTACGGCTGCACGTACAATGGCCGGCCGACCAGCGTCCGTGACTGCAAAGGCCTCGAAGAAGCACTGGTTCTTGTCACCGATCCTGCAGACCTTGCAAGACGCAATCCTGAGTTCTCCGAGGTTCTCAATCGTGAGGCGGGGCAGATTCGAACCTGGGCCGACGGCTACGGCTATCTCATGGTCGCATCCGGACGGGCCGATGCTATGCTCGATCCGATCATGAATGCATGGGATGTTGCCGCTATGAAGCCGATTATTACAGAGGCCGGCGGAAGCTGGAGTGATTTCGCCGGCAACCCGACTGGACTCGGCGAAAGTGGCATTGCCGCGGCGTCTGCCGTCCACCTGGAGATTCTTTCGTGGTTGACGGGGCATCACGGAAATGCATAATCTCTAGACAGTACAGGAAGAGTATATCAGGCAGACGGGGGTGCACAGGTTTCGACGGCTGAGGTTCCAGCTTGGTGACTGCAGGCAGAGCGCTAACTCTTTAAAATGGCACAAAAACTTATCTGCCAACAACGAAGCAGATTTCGCACTGGCCGCATAACATAAGTCGGCCGCGGGTACCCACGACGCTGTCCCGAGGCGTGGGTTACCTGGCATAAACCGGGACTTGCTCCGATTCATGCCCGGCGGAATCGGAGGACACAAAGTCGGGCTTCGGCAACCGGCCGGCCAAGGCTCCGCGCCAAGTCGGTTGTCGCAGTAAATGCAAGCGGGGCCTAAGCCTGTAGAGGTTGTCAGGCGGCTCAGCCGGACGGGGGTTCGATTCCCCCCACCTCCATGTTTTTCCGCTATATCGTTGCCATTGAATAGTAGCAGCGATTCAGATCACTCCCATTCAGTAGTAGCAGCGATTCAGATCACTCCCATTCAATGGTAGCAGGTGGCTTGCTGGAAACGTCGTACACTACCCTGCCTACTTCCGGCACCTCGTTGGTGATTCTTGCGCTTATTGCCAGGAGATCATTCGGGTCCATGGGGTAAACGTCCGCAGTCATGCCGTCCGAACTCGCGACAGCCCGCAGCGCGACGACAGAACCGTAGGCACGACTGTCCCCTGCGACGCCGACGGAACGAACAGGAAGGAGAACGGCGAACGCCTGCCAGATTCGATTGTACAGGTCACGCTTCCACAGTTCCTCGGTATAAATGGCGTCGGCCTCCTGCAGAATGTGGACCCGTTCCTTGGTTACTTCCCCGAGGATACGGACGGCAAGACCGGGACCGGGAAACGGATGGCGCCCGACGACTGACTCCGGCAGACCAAGGACACGTCCGAGTTCCCGAACCTCATCCTTATAGAGCCACGACAGCGGTTCCACGATCAGCCCGGCGTCCCGCTTGGCGGAAACGAGGGGCGAGCGCACATTGTGATGACTTTTTATGACTTTGGCGTGGCTGCCGACACCTTTACCGGATTCTATGAGGTCGGTATACAGCGTACCTTGAGCAAGCATATCCTCACCGATCCGGCGTGAAGCAAGCTCCTGTTGCTGAACACTCATGAACAGGTCACCAATAATGCGGCGTTTCTCCTCCGGATCTTCTACTCCCTTGAGCGCGTCAAAAAACCGCTCAGAGGCATCCACGAGGTGTAAATGGCGGGCACCCAGGCGTTCGAGTCCTGCTTTCACTTCGACCGACTCGCGTTTCCGCATAAGTCCGGTATCGATATACATAAGATGGACCTGATCCGGATCGAGGGCCTCAAGCAGGAGCGCTCCGGTAACTGTGGAATCCACACCACCGGATATCAACACAAGCACCGAACGGTTACCGACCTGAGAACGGATTTTTTCACAAGCCTGTTCCAAATAAGTTCTCATGGACCATTCCGCACGTGCACCGCACATCGTGAATACAAAATTTTCAAGGATTGTGGTACCATATTCACAGTGCGTAACTTCCGGATGAAACTGAATTCCCAGCACGTGCGGATTCTCTGTGGCGACAGCGGCCGGCAGACCGTTCTCCGATTCCGCGATCAGTGAAAAACCTTCAGGAATACGCTCAAGGCTGTCTCCATGGCTCATCCAGCTTACGAAGCCGTTCGGTACGGATCTGAACAACGGATGTGATGCATGTTCAGGACGTACCTGCAGCGGAGCACGCCCGTATTCACGCCGTTCCGACCGGGAAACGCTGCCTCCCGCACGGTCGACAAGCTGCTGAAGTCCGAAACAGATACCAAGCACCGGGACTCCGAGTTCAAACACGCTCTCATGAACCCTTGGAGCCTCCTGCTCATGCACGCTCGAGGGACTTCCTCCGAGGATCACCCCCTTGAGCCCGGCGCGAACACGGTCAGGAATCGGTTCGGTTCCCGGCAGCACTTCGCTGTAAACGCCGAAATCCCGGATACGCCGTCCGATAAGCTGCGTTGTCTGACTGCCGAAATCGAGAACGGCTATCGTATCCATGGGCTGCGCCTGATAATTGTCTGCTCCCGATCACTTCCTACACTTACGACATCAATCGGCGTTTCCACGAAGCTTTCGATAAACCGTATATAGTCCTGGGCCGCGCCCGGCAGCTCTTCGTATGAACTCGCACTGCCGATCCCGCGTTTCCAGCCACGCAGTGTCTCAATTACCGGCTCGGCCTTTTCGAGCTCACGAATGTTTGCCGGAACGGTGTGGTAGCGGCGTCCGTTGATCTCATATGCGGTACACACGGAAATCTCGTCGAAGGTGTCATACACGTCGAGATGCGTCAGTACAAGTCCATCGATTCCATTTGCAATACATGCGTATCGCAGCGCCACAAGATCCAGGTGCCCACATCGCCTCGCCCGGCCGGTGGTAGCGCCATATTCCTGCCCGATTTCTCTGATACGTTCTCCGAGATCCCCATCGCGTTCGTTGGAAAACTCACTGGGGAACGGTCCGTTGCCGACTCGGGTTGAATATGCTTTGAAGACACCTAACACACGATCTATGCGCCCGGGACCGATACCACCGCCGATGACAGCTCCGGCTGCCGCCGACATACCTGAACTCACGAACGGATACGTTCCAAGGTCCAGGTCGAGCATGACACCCTGTGCTCCTTCGAGCAGGGTTCGCCGGTCCCTGTGGCTTATCATCCTGTCGGTCAGGTCACAGGCCATGCGACCGAGCCGCTCACGATATGGGGCAAAATAGTTCTGTTCCTCAGTCGGCAGGTCGAAAAATGTATCGTCAAAGATCAGATCACTGACACGCACCCCGTCTCTAGCGGCCTTGCGGGCGTACGCTACGCCTATACCCCGTCCTGTGGTACCGATCGGCCGTCTCCTGCCCTCGTCGAGCGAACGGTCCTCATCGCGGTCGTTCGGAAGGACAACATGGGCCCGGTCGCTTATGAGAACACGCCCCTTCCAGGTAATTCCCTGGGACTCGAGCGTCTCAAGTTCACTGAACAGCTCCGGTATATCGATGACCATTCCGATTCCGAGCACAACGACCGTGTTGTCGTACAGTATTCCGCTCGGCACAAGATGCAATGT
The DNA here is from genome assembly GCA_964565375.1 of uncultured Spirochaetaceae bacterium. Classification (GTDB taxonomy): domain Bacteria; phylum Spirochaetota; class Spirochaetia; order DSM-27196; family SKKC01; genus SLAN01. The sequence continues at coordinate 14,754 of CAZMEV010000021.1, read as the reverse complement.
AAACTTTTCGCCATGCTTGACGATGGTATGGCCTGCATTGGCACCGCCGGAAAATCGAACTACATCCTCCGCATCTTCAGCGAGGAAATCGACGATCTTGCCTTTACCCTCATCGCCCCATTGGGCACCAATTACTACTGTTGTCATGTGGAAGTATCCTGCTCAAGGGCCGCGAAAAAACCGGTCACGACCGCGAATAGTTTGGCGGTTCATGCGTGACGGACACGTCGTGCACATGCCCCTCGCGCAATCCCGCCGCGCTGATCTTAATAAAGTTGGAATAGGACCGCAATGAGGCAATATCCACGCATCCGGTATACCCCATTCCTTTTCTAAGTCCACTTACAAGCTGAATCAGAAATGGAGCAAGCTCACCCCTGTACGGCACACGACCTTCCACACCTTCAGGCACCGGTTCGTCATCCGGTGTAATTCGATACCGGTCGCCACCGCCGGTACGAATCGCCCCGAGACTCCCCATACCCCGGTAGGCCTTAAAGATTCGTCCTTCATACATGATCTCGCGTCCGGGACTCTCCTTGAGCCCGGCAAACAGATTGCCTGCCATGATCGCCGAAGCGCCGGCAGCGATCGCCTTCACGATATCGCCCGAGTATTTGATCCCCCCGTCGGCGATAACTGGAATGCCGTGCCGGGCAGCCTCTTCGGCTGCCCATACGACCGCCGTGAACTGAGGAACACCGATGCCCGCGACAACCCGGGTGGTACAGATCGATCCCGGTCCCACACCGACCTTAATACTGTCGGCACCGGCTTCGGCCAGTGCGCGGGCGCCGTCACGGGTTGCAACATTGCCCGCCATTACCGGAACATCATACTGCTTCTTGATTTCTCCAATTGCCTCGATAACCCCGCGAGTGTGCCCATGCGCGGTATCAAGAACGACAAAATCTACACGATTCGTTACGAGTGCCGGCAGCCGTTCCGCGAAATCATTGGGCGAGATTGCAGCTCCCACAAGAAGCCTACCGTTAGCGTCCATAGCCGCATTCGGAAACTGCTGATGTTTCTCGATGTCCTTCACCGTTATAAGGCCGGAAAGGCCACCGGCGTCGTCGACAACGGGAAGTTTTTCGATTTTGTGCTCGTTGAACTTCGTCTGAGCACTCGAAATGCTGGGAGCACCTTTCTCGACGACAGGATTCCGCGTCATCATACTTGAAACCGGCAGGTTGTAGTCGTTACAGAACCGCAGATCCCGGCTTGTTATTATGCCGCACAGACGACCGTTTTCGAGCACAGGAAGCCCGGACACGTCGTGTTCGTTCATAAGCTGCCAGGCGTCCCGGACAAGCGAGTCCGATTCCACCGACAGCGGATTATCGATAATCCAGTTAAGATACCGCTTGACTGCGCCGACCTGTTTCGCCTGTTCGGCCGCAGTCATATTCCGGTGAATGACACCGACGCCACCCTCGAGGGCAAGTGCGATTGCCATCTCCTGCTCGGTGACCGTATCCATAGCGGCACTGATAATGGGAATATTCAACGTAATCCCGCGCGCTATTTCGGTCGTTACATCCGCCTCACCGGGCATGAAATCGGCATATCCGGGCAGAAGCAGCACGTCATCGTAACTGAGGTATTCGTTCATCCCTTCAAGCTTTGCGCTCATTGTCCATCATCTCCTGACTGTTAATGTAAATGTTAATTACCGGCTCAAAGGCCGGCGATTCGTTCCCGCGCTGCCTCCGCACTCGAACGGGCCTTGGAAGCTGCAAGGCCCCGGTACCGCCGTACATCAGAGAAAAAGGTAGCCGCATCTATTCCGGTTCTGCGTCTACACTCAGCATCAAGAACCTGCCAGATCCTGTCATCGCCCCGGAGCACCTCGGAAAGTGGCGCCTTCCGGGATTGCGCCTCGAGCGTCGCCTGCCGCACCCGCTCGTGACCGTCGCTCAGACCACCAAGCGCAAGCAGAATGTAGGCAGGCTCAGCAAGGCTCAGGTCTCCCGCTCGATTGATGTTTCCGTTCATTGCCTCCGCGTCCGGTTCAATACGGCCGAGTATACGGTGCGCACGGTTAAACGCGGCTACCACTCCCGCAAGATACTCGGCCACAAAACGGCTGCTCGCCGAATTGGTGAGATCACGCTGGTGCTCGCTGATCTGGTCCATATAGAAGGTTATTACCCGTGGAGAATAGGTTTTCCACAGGCTTTTTATGTGCTCCCAGTTCCACGGATTACGCTTGTGGGGCATGGTGGAGCTGCCGACCTGGGATGCATCGAAGGACTCACGCACTTCTGAAAGCTCGGAACGCTGAAGGTTCCGCATATCGTCAGCAAGGTTGGCAAGAATGCCGAACGCGGTATTCAATTCAAGCAGAACGCGGAGCATATACTCCGGCTCGACGAGTTGATTCGACTGATCGCCCGGCAACAGGCCAAGCTCACTGAGCACCTCCCGTTCAAGCGCCTCCGGGTCGTCGGTGACCATGCTCATCGCATTATAGGCGCCGACCGCTCCGGCCAGTTTCCCGCGAAGATCTCTTTTCAGCGTGGATATAGTCCGGACACATTTGGAAAGTCGTTGCGCGTACTCCGCAAGCGCAAAGCCGAAGGTGACCGGTACGGCATACTGTCCGTGGGTTCTTCCGATTTGAACGGTATCCGCATACCAATCCGACAGCTCGCAGAGCGTTGCAGTCACGTCTCGAAGCAGCGGCAGAATGACCTGTTCAACGGCATCCCGCACCCGCAGGCTCGAAGCGGTGTCAAGAATGTCGGCACTGGTAGCCCCGAGATGAACGAATGGACGTGCATCCTCCGGAAGCATCTGCTGAAAGACATTTACGAGCGCCCGGATATTGTGCTGAGTCTTCTCCTCTTCACGGGCTACTTCTTCAGGGTCGATGTTTTCAGCCGCGCGACTCAACGCTGATTGAAGCTCAGCGGTAAGGCCTCCCTCGCGACGCAGATGAGCGGCGCATAACGCCGCCTCCACACGCGCGCAGTAGCGCACCGAAGCTTCCTCGCTGAGGATTGTGGAAAGTGAATCGAATAATTCCCTGTTTGACTGCCAGTACCGGTGGTCAAGCGGCGAGAGATTGCGATGGATTGACCGTGTTTCCATAGCGAAAGATGACATAACCTCCCCGCTGGTGTCCATATGGTCTGCCGCTAATTCTACGGCCGCACCCGCGCCGGCACGCAACCGTTCTGGTTCGCCCGGGGGCGGGGGATCTGAGGCTACCGGTAGTTCACAACCCCGGTGCACGTGGTGCATACTCCTACGCGGTATGGATACGCAGCGAACATTACTCAGCTCATCATTCTGGAACACGACAGTCGCCCGCCGCACCGTCCGCATTACCCTCGCCGGACTGCTGCCGCTTGCGCTGCTTGCCGCGTGCGGGCAGGAAGAAGCGAGCTCCGGCGGACCGGCCTCACATGAGGGATCGAGAACAGTAATGCCGCAGGCAGGCGAAGGATACAGGCTTGCGGGGGCGGAGGATATCGATACTGAAGATGAGGATGAAGACGAAGACGAGGAGGGCTCACTGCAGATTCCGCTGGAGTCGGGAGAACTGCTCGTAGATGTGCTTGATACGAATCTTACCCGAAATGAATTTGAAGAGCAGGTTGTCGCATTCAAGCGAAGCGATGACCCCGATGATCTGATTCATCTTCGAGTTATCGAGGCAAACATAACCGAGGGGGGACACAGCGTCCGATGGGAAGGTGCAACCTCGGCGACGGGAGTACGCTCGTTGAACGTTTCCACCGAAGATGTCTTTGGCGACGGTGAACCGGAAATAGTTGTCATCGGAGAAAACGCCGACGGAGAGCAGACGCTCGATCTATACCGCCGCGCACCCGGTGCAGCCCTCGGCTATAGCCGGGTTGCTTCGGTTTCCAGCCGAGGAAGTGTCGAACTGGTTCGCCACGAGCGGTTACGCGAACAGGAAGAGGATGAGGAAACCATCGACCCATATGAGATCCTCGCCCGAAGCGAAGAGGACGACCGCGAAAACGTGCTCGATGTAGTGGAAATACGCTACGAATGGAATGAGGAGTCCGCGCAGTACGTTGAAACATCGAGGGAAGATATAGCAGGCGGTGACATAGCCGAGGAACGCCTTGAGGAGCTGTATCAGGGCGGTGCCGACGAGTTCGAGGATTTTCTCACCGGTCTTTGGTACCGGGAAGATGCGGGAGAATTGCAACTTGTAACGTTCAGCCCGAGAAGCGAGCAGGTTGTGTTTAACGGCGGCGACATGCAGGAATCATTTGACTGGGAGGTCTCCCGAAAGACCGTTTCAAGCGGAGTCCAGATTTCCATGCGCAATCGCAATGTGAGAAGCCTCAACACCTTTGTGCGTGTGCAGGTGCCGGAGTTTGACCGTATTGAAATTGCGATGAACGACAGCGACCGCTGGGACGGGACATATCGTCGTGTCAGTGACAGTCTCAGGCAGACGCTGACCGGCTCGGCCGGTGGTCATGTTTCGCTGAGTGATACCTCACTCGACGGAACATACGAAGATGACGCCGGTACCCGGATCGACTTCTCCGGCAGCAGCTTTGAAATGCGCAGCGACGGTGAAGATTACTCTGGAGGATTTGCCCTGTATGAAGCGGGTTCACCGGTGCTCGAAATGGTAATGGTGGATGACCAGGGTCAGAGAGTTGACCGGAAAACATACACCTTCGAGCACGAAGAAGAAGAAATGAGCGACAGGATTGTCAGAAGCCTGGTTCTTACACCGGCACGGTTAACCGTACAGGGAGCTCAGAGCGCTTCCGGCGAGCAGTTGCGCCTTGAGCAGGTAGAGCTTCTCGATGAAAACGGTGAGGTAGCCTCGGGCGATTAACATTGGGTATTCAGCGTTAATCAAGAGAGACCCGGATGAAACCCTCGAATCCTTCGTCCCGCAGTCTCAGCAGTTTCTCTTCCGCTTCCTGACGGCTGCGTCCTTCCTCAAAGACTATGAGCACCTTGTGCGTACCATCTTCGGCAGTTTCGACAGTCGAGTCATACCCTGCCTCGTTGACATTCCCGCTGTGCGCCTCGGCGTATTCCAGGCGTTGATAGCTGCCGAGTTGAAGTCCGGCAACAGTATCACCGGCATCCAGATCCGCAATCTGACTGCTACCTTCGTCCGAGCGCTCGCTGGAGCTGTCCGCCCCGACGATACGGCCGGACGGCATTCTACCCGACAGAAACGTGCTCGGCAGACTCGGCCGGCCCACCTCTCCTGAAAAAACTCGAGCGATAAGGCTATCGTGCTGGTCGGTCTCAAGTCGTTGTCCGGCCTCTTCCGTATCACCGTCCATGAGATACCACTGATACAGGCCAATTTCGCTTTGTGGATCGAGACGCCTCATCCGCTCGAGCGCATCCTCCTCGCCGTCGCGAAACCACAGCGCCCGGAGACCGAGAATGGAGGCCCGCTCCTGAATTTCCGGTTCTGTATCTTGCGACTCCACTTCGGCGGCTAAGCGGATTGCCCTGTCAAACTCACCGAGTTCAATGCCGACAGCGGCGGCCCGCAAAGACAATTCGTGGCTCCGTGTATCATCCGTGGCAATCGCCGCGGCCTGAAACAGTTCAAACGCCTCACGCAGTTCGGTGGCGGCCAACGCGCGGCCGGCTTCGATCTCCAGTCGCTGCGCAAGGTTTTCAAGGCCGAAACCACGGTCCTCGTGTTCTGCAATAAGACGGACGCTGCCGCTGACATCTGTTGTCAGACGCGAAATATGATAGACAACCTCGTCGGCAGTTTCATCGCTCAACGCTTCGTTGTACTCGCTAACAAGGCTGTTAATGAGATTCTCGACACTGTCAAACTCGTAAAAGGTGAGCGCTCCAGCCGATACGGCGGTACATGCAAGGAAACACAGTACCGAAAGCGAAAATCGAAATTTCACGTACCTAGGTGCGCGATTTCCCGAAGAGCCCCTTTTTTTTACTTCCGGCCTTGGTTTTTTTATGGGATGCGGATGCCTGTTCCGATGCGTTGCGTGTTTCATTCGAGGCCTGCCCCGCGTTACCTCCGGCTGTCTGACCGGTTGAATCTGCGAGTAACGAATCATCCGGCGTTTCGCCGCCTTTCTTTCTGGAGGCTTTCCGCCGGTACTTTTCCTTTTGCGCTTCGTTCTGCTCTTTATATTTGGTCGACAGCTTTCGCCGTTTGCTGAAGGACTTCGTCAGCGCAAACGGCAGAATACTCAACGCACCGAGCACATACGCCGATCCGAGACCGACAAAAATCGGAACATCCTCGAACTGGTGAAATCCGAGATTAATATCGGTTGAATTTGCCACATTTATCCCGGCAAAGAGGACTACAATAGCAAGAAAGACCAGAAAAACAAGAAATTTCCAGGGCATAGATAGACAGGGCTCCCTCTTTTACTGCCGGGACTTCATTCCTTTCAGGAACTTGTAAATACTGTAACCGCCCCATCCGATCAAGCCTATGCCGGCAAGGGAGAATATACCCGATCCGAAACCGGTAAGCGCGGAAACCGCTGTGAGCGCGCCGACCCCCATGAGAACCTTGCCCGCAGTGCGATCTTCCGGGGACTTCGTCATGCTGTATCCGCCGAACCCCATACCACCGGCAACAAGAAGCCCGATAATCGGATTACCGGTTATTATGCTGCTCACAGCGAGTACCGCGAGCCCGCCGCCGACTCCGCCGATACCGGTCATGGCATTTCGTTCGAGTTCTTTACGGGGTACCATTTCATTCATGCTGTATAACCTCCTGACGCTCCTGTATAAGTATATCGCTGTGCCGCAATTGACGTAAAGCTGACGAACCTGAATGCCGGAGTCAGTGCCGGAAGCTCCGCTGCCCGGTGAAACACATCGTAGCCCCGTATTCGTTACAGGCTTCAATTGACTCCCAATCGCGAAGCGAGCCGCCGGGTTGAAGCACCGCGGTTATCCCCTCTCGAAGGCCGATATCTACTCCGTCTCTGAACGGGAAGAAGGCGTCACTTACCATCACACCGCCTGCGATACCTCCACGGGCGGTCTCTACCTCGGCGGTAATCTCCGATATGGCCTGCTCATCGGTAAGCTGACTGAACGGAACGCCGTGCTTCTGAAAACAGAGCCTGTCGGAAAGCTTGCGGTACGCCTTGTCACGGGCAATTTCAGCGACTCCGACCCGGTCCTGCTCTCCGGTCCCTATAGCGACGGTAGCTTCGTCCCGGACAAACAGAACGGAATTGCTCGTAACACCGGCCTCTACCTGCCATCCAAAGCGCATATCCCGCCGCTCAGCCCCGGTTGGAGCCCGCTCGATCCGGTATTCCGTACCCTTTCGTGTTGTTTCTGCTGGAACGAGCAGCTCATCAGTCAGTTCCCGGGCGACAAAGGAAAGCTGTGTAACAAGGCCCCCGTCCGTAAGCGACTGGAAATCCACGAAGCGCGTGGCCTTCCACTCGCTCAACCGCGCCATTTCCCGGATGCGCATGACACGCAGGTTCTTCCGTCCTCGAAACTTTTCAAGCGCGTCGGCCGAGTACTCCGGCGCAACAACAACCTCGCTGTAGGACTCCATGATCGCATCCGCCGACTCGGCGTCCACAGTGCCGTTCATCGCGACAACTCCTCCGAACGCGGCAATACGGTCGGCGAGATACGCCTTGCGATACGCCTCGACAAGCGAATCACCGAGGGCAACGCCGCACGGGTTGTTGTGCTTGATTATAGCGCAGGCCGGACGCTCCCCGAAGTAGCGAAGAATCCCGAGAGCAGCATCGGCATCGGTAATATTGATCTTTCCCGGGTGTTTGCCGCTTTGCAGCAGTTCCGGTTCGCTGGCAAGCAGCCGACCGGGCTGCAGCGTTTCTACATTCCCGATACGGAGGTTCCCATTTACCGGCCGGTACAGTGCAGCCGGCTGATCCGGGTTCTCGCCATAGCGAAGTCCCTTTCGCTCGCCATCCAGGTCCCACGTCGTCTTTTCGTAGACAACCGTCTGGTCGCCCGATTCCTCGTGAAACGTCACCGAGATACTCGCGGGGAACGCCTCGTCGGTAAGCGTCCGGTACATATTCCTGATCGAGCTCACTGCAAGCCTCCGTACACACCCTTCAGCTGCTCCGGCTCTATCGCCGAGAGATACTCCTCGATGATCCTGTCATACTCAGCGACATGACCGAACGCCTTGCGGGCAAGCTCGAACCTCGTTTCGAGAGAAAGGGCACCTTCGCCACGACGGAGCTCGTCAATAAGCATGTCGTAGTCATCCGGATCACAGACAACCGCGACGCGCGGGAAGTTCTTCGCCGCCGCGCGCAGCAGCGTCGGCCCGCCAATGTCTATATTGCTCCGCGCCGATTCGAGATCACTATCTTCGGCGGCTATCGTCTGCCTGAACGGATACAGATTGGCCACCACAAGGTCAAACAGCAGTGAATCGGTGCGTTGTCTGTCCTGCTCGTGCGCCTCGTTGTAGCGCTCACCGAGGACTCCGAGGTAAATCCGGTAATCAAGGGTCTTCACAAGTCCACCCTGCGTCTCCGGCTGCCCCGTATATTCGCTGATCTCATGCACCCGCCCTTCGAGCTTCGGTACCGCCGCAATCGTGCGCCAGGTTCCCCCTGTCGAGTACAGCGAAAGCTCTTCGGCGACATCAGCAAGCTGTGAGACGAATGTTTCGAGCCCTGATTTGTCGGAGACGGTAACGATTCCATTGCGGACCGGCACCAGATCATCGACCTTCGAAATCCTGTGTGAAACCATATTACACCCGCTTCTTGATTACACCCGCTTCTTCACGCCACGCTCAATGGCCGCGTACGCGTCATGATTATGGATACTTTCATTGTTCTCCGCTTCAACACTGAACCAGTGAAAACCGTACTTCTCTTCGACCGCTCCAACCACGTTCCGAACCAGGTCCTCCACGAACACCGGGTGATCGTAGGCGTACTCGGTGATGTACTTCTCATCCTCGCGCTTGAGAAGCGTATACAGTCCTCCCGAAGCACATGCCTCAATATCCTCGATCAGATCCTCGAACCAGAAAAACGGGCCGATCTGACCGCGTACGCTGACCGTGCCGCGCTGGTTATGGGCCCCGCGGTCGGAAATCTCGCGGGAACACGGACATAGAGTCTGGACGGGAACATCTACCCCCACAATAAACGCGTGCCCCGCCTGCGTCGATTCCCCGATATAGTGGCAGCGATAATCGAGCATACTCCGGTTCTCGGTAACCGGTGACGTTTTCTCCACGAAATACGGAAAACTCACCTGCGCAAACGCCCGCTCAGCATCCACTGTTTCGCGAAGATCATCCACCATTTCGAGAAACCGCGGCATCGTCAGATCGGTATGATACCGGTTAAAGACCTCAATGAACCGGCTCATGTGGGTACCTTTGAAATGGTGCGGAAGGTTCGCATACAGATCCACTGTTGCGGTTGTATGCTGGGTCTTTGAATACTTGTCGAGCACCGACAGCGGATATCGCACGTTCTTGACCCCGACTTTATCAAGCGGGAGATTACGTTCGTCGGCGAGGCTTTGAACATCTACCACCTGCACATACCTCTTTGATTAGATTGATGGTTCCACACGCTGAAACCTCGTTTTCCCGTCGGCAGCTTCAGCGCTGCCGACTTTCGGCAGCTCCAGCGCTGCCGGGCAGACCCATATCAGGACGTTCCCTTGGAAACTCCGCCGTGGCGCCGTGCGGCCTCAAGTGTATTCTGAAGCAGCATTGTGATGGTCATGGGCCCAACCCCGCCGGGAACCGGCGTGATCCACGATGCCTTCTCGGCGACCGGCGCAAAATCCACATCGCCCTGAAGCCGATAACCCTTCTTCTTCGTGCTGTCGTCAACGCGGGACACCCCGACATCTACAACGACCGCACCGTCACCGACCATATCCGCGGTCACGAACGCCGGCTGGCCCATCGCCGCAACAAGGATATCCGCCTCCCGCGTTCGCGCAGGCAGGTCGCGGGTACGGCTGTGACAGACAGTTACCGTTGCGTCACCGTAGTCACCCCGGCGCAGCAGCAGATTCGCAAGGCTTTTCCCGACAAGCGTGCTGCGCCCGACAACTACCACATGCTTGCCGCTTGTTGTAATTTCGTAATGGCGGAGAAGCTCGAGGACACCGTAGGGAGTGCACGGGATAAACCCGTCTTCCCCGAGCAGCAGCGAGCCGAGACTGCCGCGGTTCAGTCCGTCGACATCCTTGGACAGGTCTATTGACTCGAGCACAGTGCGGTCGTTCATATGCTTCGGGAGCGGGAGCTGAACAAGAATGCCGTCTATACGATCATTGGCATTGAACCCCTCCACCGTTTCGATCACCTGCGCCTCACTGACCTCCGCGGACAGACGAACTTCTTCGCTGTGAATACCCACCTCTTCGCACGCCCGCTCTTTGCCTCGTACATAGGAGTGACTCGCCGGATCATCTCCGACAAGCACAACGCCAAGCCCGGGTCTGCGGAACGATTCCTTAACCGCGTCAACCTCGTCCGCAACACGCGCTCTCACAGCCTTCGCCGTTTCCCGACCATCAAGTAGTTCTGCTGCCATGCGTTGTGTGGTAGCACGAAACTACCCCCACCTTCAACGATAGCCGCGCGCTCGCGGCAGCACCCTGCAGGCCGGAAATCCGGCCCCATTCGCGCGACGGTGCCCCGGCGATACCCCACTGGCGGCGGGCGCGTGGCGCGGGATTCATGTCCGCTTCCGCATTTCCTTCGCCGCATCCACCATATTCGACAGCGATGCTCTCACTTCTTTCCATCCGCGCGTCTTGAGCCCGCAGTCGGGATTCACCCACAGTCGCTCAGGTGGTATTCGCTCGGCGGCCTTTTCGAGAAGGCCCACAATCTCTTCAGTGGGAGGGACGTTGGGGCTGTGAATGTCGTACACGCCGGGACCGATCTCGTTCGGGTACTCGAAGTCGCCGAATGCATCGAGCAGCTCCATATCGCTTCGTGCCGCCTCGATCGTAATGACATCCGCATCGAGTTCGGCAATCCATTCGATAATATCGTTGAACTCCGAATAGCACATATGGGAGTGCACCTGGGTTCTGTCTGCCACACAGGAGGTGGCCAGACGAAAGCTTTCCGTCGATGAGCGAAGCCATTCCTCCCACTCACTTCGCCTCAGCGGAAGCGCTTCACGGAGCGCCGGCTCGTCCACCTGTATGACGCGAATGCCGGCCGCTTCGAGGTCGGCAACTTCGTCACGCAACGCAAGGGCAATCTGTCGCACCGTATCCTCTCTCGGCTGATCGTCCCGCACAAAGGCCCACTGCATCATAGTCACCGGTCCGGTGAGCATGCCTTTCATTGGTCGGTCGGTGCACGATTGCGCATGGGTAATCCAGCGAACAGTCATGGCCTCGGGGCGCGACACATCGCCATAGATGATCGGGGGCTTCACGCAGCGGCTTCCATACGACTGCACCCACCCGTTCGCGGTAAACGCATAGCCTTCAAGCTGTTCGCCGAAATACTCCACCATATCGTTGCGCTCGGCCTCGCCATGCACGAGAACATCCAGATCAATGGACTCCTGCTCGGCCACCGTGTCCGCAATCTCCTGTTTGAGAAACGCTTCGTAGTCCTCAGTGCTTATGTTTCCCCGGCGGTATTCACGACGTTTCCTGCGTATCTCCGAGGTCTGCGGAAAACTTCCGATCGTGGTCGTCGGGAACCGCGGCAGGTCAAGGTGCGCAGCCTGTTCTTTCGCGCGCACCGGATACGCCGACGCCCGACCGGCATGAGCACTGGTGACACGGGAAAGACGCTCCTGCACCGCGTCATTCACACGGCGTTCGGAGGCGACCCGTGCCTGCGCTACCGCACGAGATTCACCAAGCTTGTCCGAGACCGCTTCCCGTCCCTTGTTAAGGGCAGTTTTGATTGTTTCCAGCTCGTCGAGCTTCTCTGTAGCGAATGCCAGCCACGAAGCAATCTCGGGATCGAGCGTCGTCTCACCAGCAAGGGAGACCGGCACATGAAGAAGCGAGCACGAAGGCGCAATCCACAGGTTGTTTCCCCGCTCAGCGGCCACAGGCTCGAGCTTCGAGACAAGCGCATCGAGATCGGCGCGCCATACATTTCGCCCGTCTATAACCCCGAGCGACAGTACCCTGTCACGCGGAAAATCGCGGCAGACGTGGTCAAAGTCCTCCTCGCCCCGGACAACATCCACGTGCAGACCCTCAATCGGAAGCGAAACGGCCGACGCCAGGTTGTCGCGAAGCGGCCCGAAATACACCGCAAGCAGAATGTTCGGGCGATACCGTGGCGCCGTCTCTTCGGGCTCATATTCGGCACCATGGGGTGCAGCGGGTGAGCCGGGTGGGTCCGCTTTCGCTGCAGCGCCATGCGCAATCCCTGAAAGCCTCTCATACGCACGCTCAACCGCACTCAGCCACTCCCGGGGAAGATCAAGCCCGAGAACAGGCTCATCGAGCTGGACCCAGCCCACACCGTACGCCGACAGCTGATCGAGGATTTTCGCATAGGCCTCGACAAGTGGTTCGAGCAGTGAGAGCCTGTCGAAGTCCGCGTCCTTCGCCTTGCCGAGGTACAGATAGGTCACCGGCCCGACGAGAACCGGTTTCCCCCGGACTTCCGCCACCTTCGACTCAGTAACCTCACCGAGCAGCCGGTCTGTGTTGGGCGTAAACGCCGTCTCAGCGGTGAACTCGGGAACAAGATAGTGGTAGTTCGTATCGAACCACTTCGTCATCTCGCAGGCCTGAACGGCCACCCCGTCGCGGGACCGTCCACGCGCCATGCGGAAGTATCGGTCTACCGCAGCCGTTTCGGCGTCCGGATTGCTCTCCGCTTCAAGAACGCGTGCAGGAATGACCGAAAGCATTTCACTCATATCGAGCATATGGTCATAGAGAGAGAAGTCGTTTACCGGTACCCGGCTCAACCCCGATTCCGCCTGCACGCGCCAGTGCCGACCCCGGAGTTCGGCCGCAGCCTCTTCCATCTGTTCACGACTGATTCTGCCTTTCCAGTACCGTTCCGTCGCGAACTTCAGTTCACGATCCGCGCCGATCCGCGGAAATCCGAGTGAATGCGTTTGTGCCATACGGGAAACCATACTAAATATCACACCATGATTAAAAGTGATAATATGTATCAAATACATGACCGCTGTTCATACCAAAATCTCCCGTGATATCCATTGCAGATATGATTGAACGAAGCCATCTGCGCATTATTTCCTCGCTCGCACGGCACGGGACCCTCACACGCGCCGCCGAGGAGCTGTGTCTCACCCAGTCCGCGCTTTCACACATGATGCACAAACTCGAGGAACTGCTCGGATGCGAGCTCTGGCGACGGGAAGGCAGGAAACTGCAGCTCACGGACGCCGGCACAACGCTGTTACGGACCGCCGATCAAATACTGCCGGTGCTCGAAAACACCGAACACATTCTGAGTGAAATCGGCCGGGGCAAGCGCGGAACACTTCGTATTGGTATTGAGTGCCATCCCTGCTACCAGTGGCTGCTTCAGGCCGTCCGTCAATATCTCGACCGCTGGCCCGATGTCGATATTGATGTCACCGAACGCTTTCAGTTCTCGGGGCTCCAGGCGCTTCTTCACCGCCAGATCGATCTGCTCGTTACCCCCGATCCGGTACAGGACCCTGCGCTCGCCTTTGACCGCGTCCTTGAGTATGAGCTGCTGCTGCTCACCTCCGTTTCTCACCCGCTCGCCGGACGATCGAACGTATATCCCGAGGATCTCGCCGGCGAGACGCTGCTTACCTATCCCGTCCCCCGGGAACGGCTCGACGTGTTTACCCGGTTCCTTTCAACGAAACGAATCGAGCCGCGGGAACATCGACATATAGAAACAACTGAAGTAATGCTCGAATTTGTCGCCGCCTCACGCGGAATTACGACTCTGCCGGATTATATCGTCGACAAATACTGCTCCGGCATGCCGGTTCGCGCCATGCGGCTCGGCGAGCACGGAATGCACAACGCGCTTTATCTCGTCTACCGTATCGAGGACCGCAATCTCGATTACCTCCAGGGCTTCGCCTCCGAGGTGCGGACTCCAGCCGGTCGTCAGGAGGGAATTTTTAAGGTCGATGGTACCCGCGATGCGCCGCATGCAACCTCGGCGATAAGCTTGTCTAGTGCAAAAGCGAAGTGCTAATATCCTATCCTAATGCAGTACCCGCACGTGAGAGCCAGTAAGTACCGCTGTGTGAAGCTTCAAAGACTTCCGGCGGTTGCAGCAGCAGTTTTTCTTTTGGTATTCGCCGTCGGCACCGCTTCGGCTCAGTTCGAAGACGATGAAATCGTTGAACCGACCTACGAACTCGGGGACCAGTATTTCACCATCCGGCTCGGAACGCTTGTTCCGTTGTTCTTTCAGAATCCAATGGAAGGCGGCGAAATTAACTCGACCAACCTTCGCCTCGGCGGATCCGGTGCACTCAGCTGGCAGGGATACCTGAACGAACGGTGGAGTATCGGCGGCGAACTCGCCGGAACATTCAACAACAGCGTGAACCAGCGAACACTCTTCATGGTGCCGATCACGGCACGTCTGAGCTACAATATCTCCCGGTGGCCGTTCGAGTTTCCGCTGCACGTAAGTGCCGGCGGAGCCTTTCAAAGCCTCGAAGGTGACACCTATTTCGGCCCGATTGTAAAACCAGGCGCGGGCGCCTGGTGGAATGCAACCGGTGAATGGGCGTTCGGCCTTAACATGGAGTATTGGTGGGTGCCCCAGTTTTACCGGGGCGC
>CAZMEV010000020.1:0-34568 GCA_964565375.1 uncultured Spirochaetaceae bacterium | reverse complement strand
TGTTCAGCCATATAAGTAGAGTAGTGACCAAATCACGCGGCTGTCAAGATTGCGCCGAGGCTTGTAGTGTGGCACAAACCCCAAACCACTATTCTGCCGGTGTATCGATTTCTTCGACGATCTGAGTATGCCGGTAGAGCTCAGCATATTTTCGAGCACTCATTCCAAGTTTGTCGGTGGTATGCGGGTCGGCACCAGACCGCAGCAGCAGAAGTGCGGTATCCTCAAATCCTTCAGACACAGCGAGCATAAGCGCGGTCTGTCCATTTGCAGTCTGCTGATCTACTGCAGCTCCCTGTTCGAGAAACACGTTTACCAGTGAAATCATCCCTCTTCCCGCAGCTTCCATCAAGGGCGTGTTATAACGATCGGCGCTGGTAATATTTACATCCGCGCCACGGTCAACGAGCAGCTGTGCCACTGCCTCCTGGTGATTTCGAACCGCGGCATTCAATACCGGCACCCCGTCGGAATTAGCAGTGTCCGGGCTCATGCCGGTCTTGAGAAACTGATCGACGGCTTCGATATTTCCCTCAGTCACGGCAGCGGCGAATGCGTTTTCGCTAAGGCTGTACCCACTCGAGACGAGCTGATCACGCGCTTCCTGAACACGTTGTTGCTGAACCTGGAAGCTGTGAATTTTTTTCAGATGCTCTGCAAGTTCCCCGGCTGAAAGGGAGCGATGCGCCTCGGAGAGGTAATGAGGGTATTCGGGACTTCGGGATACATTGCCTTCGAAAATGTGAAGTTCGCGGTCGCTCCCAATTCCCACACCCGCGACAAAAGAGAACCACTGTTCGGATAGTGTTTGCCTGTTTGTTACAACGACAAGCTGGCCGAGTTCTGCGAAAGCGGCGGCATATTCGCTTCCGTCGAGCGAATCCCAACCTGAACCGACCTCGAACGCTCTTACCGGAAGCTGTTCCGACAACAGTTCTTTGAGCAGGGAACGTCCGGCTTTTCGATCTGCGATTTCAAAAAAGAGTCCTATGGTCACAAGTGGTGAATCCCCTTCGTTGTATACAATTACGACGGGATTCGAAGCCGACTTGAGTAAGCGGCGAATATCAAAGTGGAGATGACAATAGCTGAGAGCTCAACCCGGACGGCCCCGTGTGCGGAACCAGCTGAGGGCTCAACCCGGACGGCCCCGTGTGCGGAACCAGCTGAGAGCTCAACCCGGCCGGCTCCGTGTGCGGAACCAGCCGAGGGCTCAACCCGGCCGGCTCCCGGCCAGATGCATGACTAATCGAGAAGATGTCGACGTGTCAGATCATCTATGTCGCGGGAGATTACTTCCTTCAGTTCGGCAGCGTAGCGGATCAACGAATCGTGCCGTTCCCGCAGCTCCCACTGGTCCTCTTCATAGAAAAGTTCTGCAGGCCGCATACCGAGAACTCTCGCGATGCGGCTGAGGTTGCGTGCGGAAGGAAACTTCAGTCCGTTTTCTATGTCGCTGATGTGCGCGCTCGAAATGCCTGATTCGCTGGCTACCCGGGCCTGGGAAAATCCTAGTCTTTCCCTGCCTCTGCGCATGTTGGTCGAGAGTAACGCCTGTACGTCGGTCATTTCGGTTCTCCGTGAATCCGACACGGGCTCGACTATGCGACTGCACAGCGTTTTCTACAACGCACACAGAGCGGTTTTTGTCGTTCGCTTTGAGCGAACTATGCTCGAGCTTGCGCAAGGCCCCACAATGAAGCTACCTTCTCCTGAGTCATATGAAACCAAAATTTTCCACGCAACTTTCACTTCCCGGTGTGCCGGCCAACACAGCCACGGATCCTGTGGCCCTTCCCCGATTCCTTGAGGCAGACGGAGATCGGGCCGCCCTCCTTATTCACGGATTCACCGGAAGCCCTCATGATATGCGATTCCTCGGAGAACATCTGAATGGACTCGGCTGGACCGTCAGTATTCCGCGGCTGCCGGGACACGGGACTTCAGGCCGTGATTTCATGCATACCACACGACGGGACTGGCTTCGACGTGTGATCGACGCCTATGCTGACCTCCGCTGTTCGTATTCCACGGTAGATGTCTGTGGTTTGAGCATGGGAGGTGTGCTCGCCATCCTGCTCGCATCCCACTTCCCGGTAAGAAGCCTTGCACTCGCTGCACCCGCTGTTGACGTAACGTCCCGGCTCATGTGGGCTTCGCCATGGATCGGGCCGTTTATCCCCCGGATTGAAAAGCAGCCGGACCCGAAAGATCTTGCTGACCCAGCCCTCTCGAGAATGACGCGAGAATACTGGTCGGCTCAGTGGAACAGGCCTGCCGCCGAGCTTTACAGACTCATGAAATACGCACGGCGCAGACTTCCAAAGGTAACCGCCCCCACCCTTGCGATCGTCTCAAGGATGGACGATACAGTCCCGCTGGAGGCGGCTACTCGAATTGAGCGAACAATCGGGGCGAAGACCGTGCAAACGACGGTTCTCGAGGAAAGTTCCCACGTCGTAACCAATGACTCACAACGCGAAGAAGTTGCAGAGCTTGTGCACGGGTGGTTCTCTCGCCAGACTTGATGCGTACTGGTGCTTGTCTTCAACAGAGCTGATGCATACTGATGTCTTTCTCACCAGAGGTGATGCACGGGGTTTCGGATCCACGTATCGTACACTTCGCGAACGACGCTCATTTGCTGCTCGGTGAGCGGCGGCAGCTCAGCAGCGGCAACATTAGCATTGAGCTGTTCCGGGGATGATGCTCCAGGAATGACGGTGGACACTGCCTGCTCCATGAGTACCCAGCGGATGGCGTACGCAGCCAGTTGCGGACCTGCTCCGAGGCGTTCCGACAGCTCACGTACAGCCCGAAGCCCGGTTTCATAGTCGACCCCCGAAAAAGTCTCACCCCGGTCGAACGCTTCCCCGTTCCGGTTGAAGTGTCTATGGTCACCGGGGGCAAAGCTCGACTCTTCATTGAACTTACCGGTCAGAAGACCGCTGGCAAGCGGAACCCGAACAATAATGCCTTTGTTCTTCTGTGCGGCCCGGGGAAAGAAGAGTTCGGCCGGGCGATGTCGGAACATGTTGTAAATTATCTGAACGGTTGCCACGTTTTCGTATTCGATTGCTTTCAGGCCTTCCTCGACCTTCTCGACGCTGACGCCGAGATGATCTATTTTGCCTTCTTCCTTGAGACGTTCGAACGTCTCAAAAATCTCGGGCCTGTAGTAGACCTCCGTTGGGGGACAGTGCAGCTGTATCAGATCCAGGCGTTCAAACCCGGTATTTACAAGCGCTTCCTCGACAAAGGTTCTCATCGCGCCGGGCGTATACTGGGCACTTGTGTGGGGATTAAGTCTTCGCCCGCATTTGGTTGCCACTTTTACATCCTCTGAGCGCTTTTTGACCACATTGGCAACCGCGCGTTCACTCTGCCGGTCGCTGTAGACATCGGCGGTATCAATGAATGTCACGCCGGAGTCAATTGCTTCGTTGAGGATTCGTTCGGCTCGCGCATGATCGAAATCCTCACCCCATCGACCTCCAACCTGCCATGTGCCGAGGCTTACCTCGCTGACACGAAACCCTGTCTTTCCGAGTGTTCGATATTTCATAGTATGATAGACTATCGCAAGACAGGTGCTTCCGGAAAGGAAGCGAATACCGGCAGGCGACGCCCATTGCGGAGGCGGGAGCGCTGCGTCTATACTGCGGACTCCGGACGAACTATGTTTTTATTTGGTATCAAGAAAGCGTTTTTTGATCTGTGGGACAATCTGCTCACAGTGGCTCTGCTGAATATCGGCTTCGTGGCACTGATCGCGCTCACGTTGTCGTTGACCAATCTTTTTGCGGCTGTTGACCAGTTTTTAGGCGCAATTCTCATTCCGGTTTTTGTCATTCTTGTGACGGTCGGTTATGCCGGAGGGGTAAGCTTTGCCTGTCGTGACATGGTGGATTACGACAATCCTGAGTTCCGGCAGGTGCTGAAGTACTTTCGGGAAGCGTTACCCGCCTCACTCATGCTGGCCGGACTGTATATTGCGCAGTTCTTTATCACGTCGATTGCCGTTCCCTTTTACGCGCAAATCGAGAATATCTGGGGTCTTGCCGCTCTGGTGTTTCTCTTCTGGGCCTCGGTAGTCTGGCTTCTGGCAAGCCAGTTCTTTCTTCCGGTTCGAACGCGCCTCAACAGTCAGTTCAAACCCATACTGAAGAAGTGTTTTCTCGTCTTTTTCGATAACACCGGGTTTTCTGTTTTTACGGCGATTGGTGTGCTCCTGCTGACAGCGGTGTCCTTCCCACTTGCACTCCTCATACCGGGGCCTGCGGGTGTTATGCTCTGGTTACAGTCGAACTTCAAGATTCGACTTCTGAAGTACGATTATCTTGAGCAGAATCCGGAGGCGGACCGCCGAAAGATTCCATGGGACAGCCTGCTCATAGATGAGCAGCAGAAGATCGGCAAGCGTACGTTGCGTGGCATGATCTTCCCCTGGAAAGAGTAATTACTGTCGACCGGAGCGGTCCGCCAGATTGGTGACAGAATGGTGAAAGCGGCCCGGGTTAGCGGCACAGGCAGACGGTATTTTCCGGTTTAACCGATTATCTCGCTTCGGACTCCGGTGTAATCGCTTCCATAGCAAGCGTAACAGCGCCTGTAAGTCCCGCACTGTCACCGAGGACAGGCTGCACGATGTACTCCCTCATAACCGAAGCTGCGTGTGCCGTGTATGTGTTCGAGTCTGTTTCTTTGTTCCAGGCCGGAGGGAAATAGCCGTTCATTCTGCACCAGGCTTCCCGTCTGACAAGCTCTATCAGCCCCGGTACGTGCATAACGCCACCACCGCAGACAATTACCTCAGGAGACAGGATACCTGTAAGCGTTACCGCGAGGGACCCAAGATACCCCGCCTCAATCGTCCATGCTTTGTGGTCGGCGGGAAGGTCAGTTGCCGGTACACCCCATCGTGCCTGTAGTGCCGGCCCGGATGCGAGACCTTCGAGACAATCGCCGTGGTACGGACAGACACCGCCGAACTCAGTATCGTCCAATTCGCGGGAAACCGGAATGTGGCCCATCTCCGGATGAAGGAACCCGTGCACAATGCGACCGTCTGAAACCGCGCCGCCGCCGATACCGGTTCCCACGGTGATATAGACAAGACTGTTTACCCCCTGGGGATCAGTTTCGCGGTCCTCGCCGGTGCTTTGTGTATGGCCTGCTGCACGGATACCGGACGTCCGGCCGGCACCGAACCTGTGCTCGGCAAGCGCAGCGGCATTAACGTCGGTATCAAACCTGACAGGCACCCCGAATTCACGGCCAAATTCGCCGGCCATATCCGCGTTGGTCCACCCGGTTTTGGGCGTTTCTCTGATATGCCCATACCAGTCAGAGTGAGGAGCCGGATCGAGCGCTCCGAAGCTTCCGATACCGAAAGCCGTCGGTGTACCATGGCGCGAGAACGCGCTGCGGAAGAAGCGTATGCATTCTGCAATCGTCGCGGCAGGTTCGCGGGTGGATATGGTCGCTTGTTCGAGCACAGCATCCGGAGCCGAAGCCACTCCGCACACGAACTTCGTTCCTCCCGCCTCTATCGCACCGTAGATACTCAATGGCCGGACTCAGGCTCAATTGACTGAATAAAAACGCTACCGAGCGCCCCCGGACGGATAACACTGGCTAGATACACGAACGGGGTGTCGAGCGCTGCTACAGCCCACTTCAGAATGTAGGTTGTCAGGAGAATTTCGAAGAAGACCGGCCAGGAAAACACGCCGAGAAATGCGATCACAGTAAAAACCACGCTATCCACCAACTGGCTGACCATCGTACTGAGGTTATTGCGAATCCATATGCGTCCCCTGCCGGGAAACCGTCGGCGCCAGAATTGATATGCCCACACGTCGTGCAGCTGGCTCAGGAGGTACGCTACGACACTTGCAAGCGTAATGCGGGGCAGAACCGTGAAGATCGTTTCAAGTGCTGTCTGTGCCGTATCCGACTCGGCCGGTCGGAACCACAGCGCAATACTCATGAGGAGGGTTGCAGAAATGAGGGTCGCGAATCCGGTCCATACCGCCACCCTCGCCGGTGCTTTTCCGTATTTCTCATTGAGAATATCGGTCGCAAGAAACGAAGAGGCATATACAATGTTTCCGAGCGTC
This sequence comes from uncultured Spirochaetaceae bacterium, assembly GCA_964565375.1. Classification (GTDB taxonomy): domain Bacteria; phylum Spirochaetota; class Spirochaetia; order DSM-27196; family SKKC01; genus SLAN01. The sequence continues at coordinate 28,446 of CAZMEV010000020.1, read as the reverse complement.
GCGGTCAGGCCGAATATCTCGACAGTTTTAACGACCTGTATATTCGCAATAATTCCACCGATCGCCATCCACGCAATTAACCCGACCGCACCAAATACCCGGTACAGTCCGATAATCAGCACAAAATTGGCAAGCAGCATGACGATCCAGAGAAGCTCATTAGACATGATTCTCATGAACCTAGCGACGTGCATCAACGGTGTCAACAGACGACTCTCAGGAGCTTGACGGCAGTTGCGCGTCACGGTGAAACTTACAGGGCTATGTCTAAAATTATTCTCGCATCAAACAGACTGTCGGTTTCCGTTACCTCCGGCGCGGATGGATATTCGTTCAGCCCAAGCGTGGGAGGCCTGGCCACCGGCCTAAGCAGTTTTTCCCAGCGATCAGACAGTCTCTGGGTTGGCTGGAGCGGGATCGCCGATGACGATCTTTCCGAACCGGATCGTCAATACATAAGCGAAACGCTTCGCCGCGACTACCAGAGCATTGCCGTTCCGATGTCCCGTGCGGATCTCGATCAGTTCTATTACGGATTCTGCAATAATATTATCTGGCCTCTGTTTCACTACTTTCCTACGTATGTCGACTATGATCCGGCGGCGTGGGAAGCATACAGGACAATCAACAGGCGCTTTTTCGAGGCAATCCGGAATGTTGCCGAACCGGATGACTATATCTGGATTCATGATTACCAGCTCATGCTTCTTCCGGGCATGGTTCGCGAAGAACTACCGGACACGAAGATCGGTTTTTTCCTGCACATACCGTTTCCGAGTTATGAACTTTTCCGGCTCCTGCCGTGGCGCGAGGAGCTGCTTCACGGCATGCTTGGCGCCGATCTTGTCGGATTTCACACGTACGATTACGCTCGCCATTTCCTATCGAGTATCCGCAGACTTCTCGGCCTCGATAACAATCTTGGAATTGTTCGCGACCGGAATTCTATGTCCAAGATTGATGTTTTCCCCATGGGTATCGATTATGAGAAGTATTCCGGCTCCTCAAAACTTGACGACGTGCGCGATGAAATCCAGTCGGTTCAGGAATCTACAGGAGACCGAACCGTTATTCTATCGGTAGACCGGCTCGACTATTCCAAGGGTATCCCGAACCGTCTGCAGGCGTATGAGCGGTTTCTCGCGCGTTTTCCCGAGTACCACGGCAAGGTCGAGCTTATTATGATTGTCGCACCTTCCCGAACGGAAGTACCGCGATATCAGAGGCTTAAGCGTGAGCTCGACGAGCTTGTCTCGACAATAAACGGGCGGCACGGAACCATTGACTGGGTGCCCATAAAGTACTTCTTCCGGGCATTCCCGTTTCACCGTCTGTGCGCACTGTACCGATGTTCGGATGTACTTCTTGTGACGCCGGTTCGCGACGGGATGAACCTGATTGCCAAAGAGTACGTCGCCGCTCGCGACGATATGGGCGGTACGGTGGTGCTCAGTGAAACAGCAGGAGCCGCTCGTGAAATGAGTGAGTCGCTCATTGTGAATCCAAGCGACATCAATGGCATTGCCGAGTCAATTCGTGCAGCGATTGAGCGCGATGAAGATGAGCGCCTTGAGGGAAACCGAAGAATTCATGACAGACTTAAACGATACGACGTACATTTCTGGGCGCAGGATTTCATGGATAAACTGGAGTCGATCGTTGAGAGCCGTGAAAATCTGCGACGGCGCCGGCTGCGCGGCCGCGATCGTGACGCACTTCTGGATGCCTTTTCGAAGTCCGAACGTCGTCTCATCTTTCTCAACTATGACGGAACGCTTGTCGAACTCAGCGACGGCTCGAGCGAAAGCCAGCCCGACAGTGGTCTTCTCGAAAACATAGCCACCCTCGCCAGGGATGAGCGAAACGACGTAGTCATTGTAAGCAGTCGTTCTCGTGCGGATCTCGAACAATGGTTCGCTAATATGCCGGTCGGACTTGTTGCCGAATACGGCGTATGGATCAGACCCTACCGTGGCCAGTGGCAGCTTATCGAACAGTTCGATACCGGTTGGAAAGAGATGATTCTTCCCATCCTCGAACGACATGCAATTCGGACTCCAGGATCACGAGTCGAACAGTCGGAGTTCAGTCTGGGATGGAGTTACGGGCATGCTGAACCGGAACTCGCCTCCGTGCGTAAAAGTGAGCTTCGTGATGCGCTGTTGAGTCTCACCGGAAATCTGAACCTGTCTATTCTCGAAGGACAGAAAACGCTCGAAGTAAAGAGTTCGGAGATCAGTAAAGGTCGTGCTGCGCTGCGGTGGATTTCCTCCGAAGAGCACGATTTCATTTTTGCCGTTGGCGATGACTGGAGTGATGAGGAGCTGTTTTCGGTTCTTCCCGATAGTGCCTACTCGATTAAGGTAGGCGTTGATATTTCTCACGCCTCCTACTTCCTCGAGAACGAACAGGAAGTTCGAAACCTGATCGGGGATCTCGCCGACCGCACGCAGTAACGTGTGTGCGTGCAGTGTCCGGGGGCCTCAACGCCCCTGGACGACATGATTAATCAGCGTGCCTATTCCTTCGATTTCGACTTCCACCGTGTCGCCGGGTGTTAATGGACTTACACCGCTTGGTGTACCGGTCAGCACGAGATCTCCTGCCTCGAGGGTCATGTTCGCCGAGAGAAACTCGAGTATTTCCGGAATTCGAAAGATCATCTGCGAAGTATTGCCGCGTTGCATGACCCGGTCGCCGACGCGGCATTCGATCGAAAGATTATGAGGATCTTCAACAGCGGCAGCCGGAACAATGCACGGTCCTACCGGGCAAAATGTGTCAAAGCTTTTTCCGCGGTACCAGCCTGAGCGGTCTCCATTCTGAATATCCCGCTGACTGACATCATTAGCACATGTGTAGCCATACACATAATCCATGGCGTTCTCAGCTGAAACGTTTCGCATCTGTGCTCCAATGATAATCGCCAGCTCCGCCTCATGATCGGTTCGCGGTTGCTCGAAGTCGTATCGCTTGAGGATTGCCGGAAGTTCGATTGCACTGTCCGGTCCACACAGAGCGTTGGATGTCTTGGGAAACAGAACAGGTTCCTTCGGAACGTCCTGGGTAAAGCCGCGAACACGCACCGAAAGGCTTTCTTTAATGTGGTCGCTGTAATTAAGTCCGAGACAGAGAATTTTGCTCGGAGAAAGTGCATAGACCTCGCCGGCGGAACCGGCAATGGGAAGCGTTACTGACGGCATTATGGGCACCACCTTATTCTCAGAAGAAATGAAGTTCCACCGATTGTACTCGTCAGGCGCGCGCGAGGCAAAGACCACCAGACCCGGATAAGCAGAGCTGCTGTCGCTCTATCGGTTTTCGTTTCGTTCGCTTCGTTCTGCGATTATTCTCAAGCCATTGAGCGTCAGCCACGGGTCGACATGCTCCACCTGCGAAATCAAAGGGGCTACAATGTTCGATAGACCACCGGTGGCGAGCCCCGTCACCCGGGTACCGAAGTAGGCTTCGAGTTTTGAGATCATACCCTCCACCATGGCTGCGTAGCCATGTACAAGACCCGATTGTATCGCGGAGACCGTATTTGTCCCGAAAGGACGTTCCGGTGCCTCGAGAGCGACCTGGGGAAGCTGCGCGGTTCCGGTGCTCAAAGCCAGACTCGCCTGGCCTAGTCCGGGCGCAATACTCACACCTTGAACGGCACCACCGGCATTGATAGTTGTTATGGTCAATGCCGTTCCGAAATCTACAACCGAGGCGGTCCTGCCAGGAGCTATAGCCCCTGCAGCAACTGCGTTTGCCATAAGATCCGGCCCCATTTCATTTCGATTCTCGGTTTCGATTTCCAGCCAGGGCACCGATGCAGGCGTCACCAGGAAGGGATCAACACCGCACAAATTGCGAAGGGAATCGGCTAACGGCTCGGTGAGAGGCGGAACAACACTGCTCAGCACAACACTCCGGACCCTGCCTGGCACGATAGCGGATTCATTGAACAATGCGCGTATTGTGACAAGCAGCTCGTCACCGGTGCGGTAGGGCCGCGTGGAGAGCCGCCAGTGGGTCAACAGAGTCTCTCCATCGTATACACCTGCAACGATGTTGGAGTTTCCCACGTCTACAGTCAGTATCATTCCTTATCCTCCGTTTGATTTACTCGTTCAGTTACTGTAGAGTCAGCGGCTGTGAGACGCAGTACCGATTCCCCAGCCGTATCCAAGCAGATTCGGGGCAATGATGCCTACTACACAGTTGTCTGGTCAAAAATCCAGCGAGCTACTAAGTCGACGGTAGTCGGAAGTGTGCCCTCGGTTGCGGGCATTTTCGAGCTGTACGTAGTCGACCAGGGAAACACGCCCAATCTTGTGCGAACATCCCGGGCATGGTACGGGGGACTGCGTCATGCTCTTCGCGAACTTAGCGACCCGACTGTGTGTAAGGATCGAAGGATTCTTATGTTCCTGAAATCCCGCAGTCTCTACTTCCGCTACACAACCTGTGACAGTAACGACGATATGGACGATGTGCTCTCGTACCTGAGCACGATAAGTCCCCGCGCGGTTGGTGAAGTTGAGCCAAGCGGACGCTATCGCGATATCTACGTTAAACAGCAGGCGGTCGGCGGAATGGTTGATATCCGATAGCAGGAACTGTTCAGGTATTTCCTTCCAGTCCAAGTTCGGCGGCTACCGGTTTCATGCCTTCAATCGTGTGGTGTATTACGTCGGAAAGGTCCATGCCCAGCATATTCGCGCCGCTTTCGATAAGCTCACGATTGGCACCCGCCGCAAAGCCGGACTCCTTCCATTTCTTTTTCACCGATTTCGGTTTCAGGTCCATGAGACTTTTTGAGGGACGCACGAGCGCGGTCGCGGTTACCAGCCCGGTAAGCTCGTCAATCGTGTACAGCACTTTTTCCATGGTGTGCTCAGGTTTTTCCTCTGTGAACATTCCCCACGCGTGCGACATTACTGCATGAATATAGTCCTGCGGCCAGTCCTGCTCCTCGAGGATACGCCTGGTGTGCGTACAATGTTCGTCGGGATGCTCTTCCCAATCAAGATCATGCACGAGTCCTATGACACCCCATTTCTCCTCGTCCTCACCGTATTCCCGCGCAAAGTGTCGCATAACAGCCTCGACAGCAAGGCAGTGTTTGCGCAGGTTTTCGTTGCGGATATGCTCCTGCATGAGGGCAAGGGCCTCGTCTCTTGTTGGTTTACGATCGCTCATTATCGAGATACCTCCTCGAAGACTCCGGATTTTTTGTTTTTTCGTACCGCTCCTGCGGTAAAGACTATCCCGTTCATAACAATGTAGACGCCTGCCGGCAGCGTCTGGACCGCGGTGAACGCGCCACCAAGGTTGAACAATGCGTCGCTGCCGGAAACGGAGAACGGCACCATAGCGCCTGTCAGGCATATTGTTTTCTCGAGGGCTCGAGCTGCAATGACATCCGCCGTGTCTGTCATAGTATCGGTGCCATGAGTAATAACAATACGTCGCTCCAATGAACGTTCACAGATTCCAGCAATGGCCTCGCGGTCCGCAGCAACCATTTCAAGGGAGTCCTTAAGCGAATGTACGACCGGACGAACCGGAACAACACACCCTACGGTTGTGAGGATGTCCGGTAGATGCGTGCGCGAAAGGGTAAGCTCTCCACGAATAGAGTCGTACGCTTTGTCGAACGTACCTCCCGTGACTATGAGGCGAACAGGTTCCTCCGGCACAGGCTATTCCATTTGATAGTTGAAGAAGTTAATCACAAGTCGCTGAAACGGAACGACATGATGAATTTCGGCCCGATGGACATACTCTATGCTCTCCTCATGGGAGAACGGCGGCTCGCCATCGTGAACCCGGCCGATATTCCAGATATATCTTCGCTTCGGGTTCAACGCACGCCTCATACGTGCGGCATACACATCAAACAATCGGTGATACCAGGCTTCGCTGAATGCCGCGTGATCGATGTGTCGGTACTCTGATCCACCCCGGTCTATTTCCTGCTCCAGCACGGAGGTCTGCGCGTTTACAAACTCCTGGTGCAGGCGGACACGGACTCCTTCATTTACCTCGGCGACAGTGTCCGGCGAAATCTGGAAATATGGCAATAACACACTGACCCGGTACTGCAGGTAAACAATAGACTCGAAATATGCAAGACTGAGATTCAGAGGAACCGCGTCGGTACCGGGGAACGCCAGGGTCACTTCCTCGGCGTACTCAAAGAGAAAATCAGTAAGCTCGTCTGGGAATTGTGCCTCGTCATTCATCCCTTGGACCTCAGGCGTGAAACATACCACTGGATGCGGCCGTGCGTACAGGAGTTCGGGGAATGTCGGAAATTGAAGTTCTATTCGAGGATTCGCACCTTATCGCAGTAAACAAACATCTACCCAGAACAACCCAGGTCCACGAGCCTGACTCTCTCGCCGAACTCATCCGTCATTCGCATCCTCTCGGCAGCCGGCTTTCCCTGTTCAGTGTGCATAGACTCGATATCCCTGTAACCGGCGTCGTAGTCTACGCGCGCACCCGGAGCGCTGCTGCGGCAATGGGAAGGCTCTTTTCGAGCGGTGAGGTTCGAAAACAATACTGGGCCGCAGTATCCGCACCGCCTCTTGACAGCGAGGGCTGTCTCGAACACTACGTTATCCATGATCGCCGGAAAAACAGAGCGATCTGCTATGACGAGTTCCGTGAAAACGGTCGATTCTGCCGTACGAGGTACCGTGTTTTCGGGCAAAGTGATCGGTACTGGTTCCTTGAGCTGTGGCCCGAAACCGGCCGAACGCATCAGCTTCGTGCGCAATTGGGAGCAATCGGCTGTCCGATAAAGGGAGACCAGAAATACGGCGCCCGCCGGGGAAACAGACGCAGACTCATTCATCTACACGCATATTCGCTCTCCTTCCTTCACCCTGAGGGCAAAATGAAGGTGGACATTTGCTGTGATCCGCCGGAGGACCCGGTGTGGGAAAGCGCCGTGTACCAGTACAAGCAGATATCCGGTTCATAACCAGTCAGCTGCATAAAACACGGGTGTACGTAAGCCAGTCAGAACGGCGCGAGCACCAGTCCTCGCACTCCTCTGCTTTTCGCACGCCGCCGGATTGAAAGTGGAAGCTTCAGTTTCTCCAGCCGGGAAATTGCAGATGAGTTGCCCGCGACGATACACTGACTTCGTTGTTCGCTGATCCGCTCGAAAAGCTGTTGAAGCTCGTCGAAAACCGGTGTGTATGGCTCGGGAACCACCGGCAGTACTATTAATCCCTGTTGCGGAACGTGCGGCGCGAGCACCGCAGGGCGTTCAACCAGCGCGGAAATGCCGTTTCGCTTGCCTCGCCTCGGCCGGCCGCCGAATATAAGTTGCTCGTGGGCATATGCTGCAAGAGCGTTCCGACTTGCGCAACACATCCGGGAGCAGCGTGGTGAAAGTGCCGCTGCGAGATGTCCTGGCCCGTCATCAACAGCGAGTACGTGCTTGTCCTGTCCATATTCGAGTCCCAGTTTCACAAGCATGCGGGTCATATAGGAAGGGCCGTCGAATTCGGGTAAGCCTTCAATTGTATTGAGCGAATACGTTGTTTTTGCGAGTTGAAATCGACTTCTGTCGCCGACATACTCATCACGAAGATATGAGGCTTCGTCATCCCGGGAGTATGTCAAAGCGCCGGAATCGTTGTCCCGGGCTTGCACCCGATCCACGATAAATACCGTGTGTCCAGGTCCGTCGATCCGCTCAACTCTCACCGGCATGGTATCGAGGTTCCGCTCCACCGAGGCGGCAAGCGTTCGCACGACTACGAATCCAGCAAGGCCGCCTGGTAGAAGATGTGAAACCGCGTGTTGGAGCATCAGCCGGTGAATTGAGGCTCCCGCTTTGGCCGGTATATTACACAACACGAGATCAACAGGCGCGAACGATCTCGCGCCTGTCGGGGCTGAATTGGGGACAATCTCCGCGGAAAGACGGTTTCGCCACGCGTTCAGGCAGGCGAGCGCGACCGAAAAGGAATCCCGATCCTCGAGAACCAGACGATCGGCACCAAGGGAAGCGGCCGCAGCAATCCCGAGCACACCAACCCCACACCCGATATCGTAAACACTGCGTCCATTCCACCCGTCATCATGACCGGATCTATGCCGCCGCTCCGTGGCCTCGATCCGGGCGGCGAGTGCATCAAGCAGACGTTTCGAGCCGTCATCGATCCGGTCGCTGCTGAACGCTGCATGACTGAGGCCGTAATCGCATCGCACACCAAGCCAGGTGAGGGAGACGGATTTATAGCACCACCGCTCCAGGCTTTCACTTCCGCAACCGGCAATGGCGCGGAATCGCTCCACCGCCTCCTCGAGGAAGTCAGGCGCCTCCTGCTTGAAGTCACTCATGAATCAGGAAGACTCTCCGCACTGAGCTCGAGAAGTGAGGTGAGAAGTCCGGAAATATCGCGAATATCGGTCATATTGGCCGTTTCCCGGATGCTGTGCATTGCCATCATCGGAATTCCCATATCAACGGTGCAGAAACCGGTTCGTGACCAGCTGAACGGCCCGATCGTCGAGCCGGTGCGCATATCGCTTCGCCCGGCAAGATACTGAAGCTGGATTCCGTTTCGCCTGGCGGTCTCCAGTACGACTGCGATTCCATCGCTCGTACTGGCATACCGGTACTGGGCATTTGTTTTAAGCACCGGGCCTGCGCCAAGCGCCGGAGCATAGTCAGGGTCATATTTGCCTGCATAAGCATCATGCAACGCATGCGCCCCGTCGTTGGATACGAGCATACTTCTTCGTGTCGCATGTGCCCGTTCGGCCATGCTTTCGGGAAGCAGGCGCGAAAGAACACTTTCAAGGAATCCGGAGTCCGCGCCGGCGGCTGTTCGGCTGCCGATTTCTTCGTTATCGAACAAAGCAAGAATGTGGGTAGGATTTCCCGGCTCGGCATTCAGAAACGCCTGAATGTTTGAGTAGCATCCCGCCAGATTATCGAGACGACCCGAAACGATCGTTTCCCGGTCGGACAGGATACACGCCCCAGCAGCATCCGCAGCGAATATATCTGCCGCTACAATATCCTCGACCCTGCAATTGAGCTTCGAAGCGATAAGCGCCCAGAATTCCGCCCGCTCAGAGGCGTCATTTGGGACACTTCCATCATCCGGGTTGGCCTTGCGATACGAGTCACTGCCGGAGATGGTGATTCTCAGCTGCAGATGATCCTGCGCATTGTACTCAAAGCCCTTGTTCACGTCGCGGTTCAAATGAATGGCAACGTTCGGAATAACGGCACATGGCTCCTGTGTGCTGAAGTTTCGGGACTTCAGACTGCCGTCTTCGGTGCGCAGTACCGCTCGGCCGGTAAGCAGCAGCTCCCGGTCGAGCCAGGTCGAGCGTATAGGTCCTCCGTATATCTCCACCGGCACATACGTCCCTCCCTGTTTTCTATGAAGTCCCTCCGGCTTCAGTTTCAGAGCCGGGCTGTCGGTGTGTGCCGCGAGAACGCGAAATCCCGCTTCAACCGGCGAAACACTGCCCTGCCGCACTGCCACGAGACCTCCATTCGGGCGTCGTATGAAATATGCTGAGCCCGCCTCTTCCGGCCAGGCGTCATCTTCGCGCACTTCGTGGACTCCGGCGTCACGCAAGAGCCGCGCGCTCTCATCAGCGGCGAGCGCAGAACAGATCGAGTTATCAAGGTATTCTATAAATGTGCTCATTGATCCTGCAAAAACCTTCTTCATTGTTGTGTTATGTTGAGTTCTTAAGTCGCTTAGCCCTGCCCGACGATCGCTGCCCGACGATCGCTGCCCGACTATTCCTGCTCGACGGACACAGGCAGGCCTATATCAACAGTTGTACCCGAACCGGGATTGCTGACAATATCCAACGTTCCACCCGCCTGACGCAAGGCAAGACTTGCCCGCGCAAGTCCGAGCCCCTTTCCGGGAAACCGTTTACTATAGCTGTCGTCGCCCTGTACGAATGGCTGCAGCGCCTGTTCACGTACGGCTTCGTTCATTCCAACGCCGGTATCAGACACTGATATCTCAAGCCACGATGTATTCTCCGCCGACGATGACACCGACAGCCTTGAAACCGTAACACGTATCGATCCGCTAAGCGTGAACTTCACCGCGTTTCCAACGACATCCTGCACGGCAGTACAAACCCGATGCTTGTCCAGCAAGACTGCTTTCGCAGCCTCATCTGCCGGTCTGAACTCGAATGTGAGTCCAGAGCTTTCCGCCTGCTTTCTGTATGGCTCGAGGCACTGTTCGAGAAAGTCGGGAATAACTACGCGGTCGCGAAATGCCGGCTCCGCTTTCGCCGTTTCGAGGTACTGGAAATCCAGCATTTCGTCCACTTGTTGTCTCAGCGTCTCTGTCGTTTCCTGAAGCTGTTTAATAAGGCGGGAGCGCTCGGCATCCGTCTCGGTCATGGTAATCAGGTTCGACAGTCCGACAATACCGGCCAGCGGAGTCCGGATCTCATGACTCATATTGGAAATAAATCTGGACTTCAGTCGCGAGGCTTCTTCCGCCTGCTCACGGGATCGAACCAGCTGCTTTCGGGTAATCATGAACTCGTAAGCGGCAAAAGTGGTAAATCCGAACAACGCAAGCATAAGCAACCCTTCGACAGTTGTGCTCTGTCCCTGCCGGAAGAAATACCACTCGAGCGTTGCTATGGAAAGACCGGCAACAAGTGAGATCCAGACGAACACTTTCCAGTTGCGGCCGGAGAAACCTGCAAGTGTAATGCACACAAGCGCAAAGGCAGCAGGAAAAATTCTGAATTCAAACTCCGTCAGCGAGAACAGTACGCCGGCCACCTGAAGTGCCATGACCCCGGCCGGCACAACCGCCAGCGCAAACATTCTGCTTGCATTGTCCCCGATGTAGTACCAGAGGAGAAGTGAGGCCACCAGCCCAAAAGAAAAGAAGAACCCGATAACAAAATGGTACGGAGCGTTCAGGTACAGACTCCATGCACTCGCGGTTACACCAATGAGGATCGCTATCACGTGGAACGATATATAGGCGTATCCGGTAAAATCGCGCTGCTCGGCCCTGGTTAGGAGCGTATTAATCCGAGCCTGCCCGGCGGGCCTTTTCATGAGTCATTCATCCGATCCTTACAGTGTAGTTATGCGGCGAACGTTCCGGCAAGCGCACAGCCAGAGGATATAGTCAGTCTACCGTATGAATCTCAAAGGAATCACTTGGAATAAACCGTATCCGGTCACTCGAGCGTTCAAGCGATGATACGTGCTCTTCGGGTGTGACACGAGTCTCTGAAAGGTCACGTTCTTCCGATTCGAGTACCACCGGAACACCGGCAAACAGCGTTCCGCTCCACATCTTCTCTTCAAGGGTAATTCCCGGTGTGTTCTCACCAAGAACAACCGAGTTCAGAACCAGATCCTCGCCCGCCGTATGAACCACGGCATCCACCTCGCCATCTATTTCGTCGAAATGGCTCGACAGGTGCTGTCGTACAATGGACGGCCTCAATTCCGCTGCTTCGTACATTTCGTCGGCATAGGTCCACCATTCCTCGAGGGTCTCCGGTGCATTCCATCGCTCAATATGTCGCGGTACTTCGTGCTCGATCTGGTCGATCAGGGTGTCTATCCGGGATGAGGCGCGTTCCGGGCTAAGAGTGGTTGAAAGGTGCATGCCGAACCGGCCGAGAAGCGCTTCCCGGATTTCATCAATAGCGATAAGCGCCTGAATAAACTCAAACGGCTGTTCATGGTTGTAATGGCCATTATACTCATAGAAGGGGTGAAACAGGTCTCCATCTCCGAATATCCATTCGACCATATTAAAATGCAGCGTATCATCGTGCCCGAATGACCGGGTGAGGTCGTGCATGGTCCACCTCCAGCGTCCGTCCCTCGGGCCGGGCTCATCGGTCACATCGTCACCGGTATAGCGCCAGTACCGTTGATTATTCTGCGGCCAGTCGTAGTTACCCGCGTACACCTGGGCGACAATGTAGTCGAGCCATCCGTCGAGTACCATATGTTCCTCGACTTCCTCGCGGGACGTAATTTCTCCGGCGGTAAGGCTCTGTCGAAACTCGATAAACGGTTCGTTATCCCCTGCATCTCCGGTATGCACCTGCTCCTGCTGGTCCCGTCCCGACCCCAGATGCTCGACGATCGCTACCTCGTCGCGTGGAATGTCGTAATGCGTTTCCACGTAATGGTGATCATACCGGTCACGTATTTTGTGTATGCCCCAGTACTCACCGTTAATGTAGAGTACCGAAGGCCTGTGATGCTGCGTATCGAAGTTGAGATGCTCAACCAGCGTCTGCATGACAGGATCCGCGAGCATGGTTCTGTACCACTCGTTGCCTCCGTTTCGAAGCAGAAGACGGTTAAAATCATCCATCTCCTTTGAGTCGAAAAAGCGGTTGTTCAGCCGACTGGTGCCGTAGTCGCTTCTCGAGTAAAGCCTGAGTGACTTCTGGGGCAGCGAACGCGAGAACCCACCATGGATCCGGATACCCAGATCCTGTCGCATGGTTCGGTCACCGTTTTCGAAGAACTCCATGTGTGCCTCGCGTTCCCACTCCCGGCCGGAGTGCCGATAGTTGTTGGGAGGCTCGCCTTCGCCGGGCACGTAGATTCCGATATCCGGGTCGAACAGGTTTTCTCGATTGGTCAGTATGCTCCATACGGGTAGATCGTGCGGATTTTCGCCCTTTTCGCCGCCCCGAAAATAGGATTCTGCACGATACGTCGAACGCGAGTGATCGGATATTGCCACCGCACGAACTACTGCCGCTTTGTTAACATCCTCCGAAGGTTCACTCCAGGCCCACTCATCTGTCTGAATACTCGTGGGAATATCGGTAATGTCGTTTGCCCGCGCGAGTTCTGCTTCGACGTCAATAGCATTATTGTAGTGAAACGTTCGCCTTCTCGTCTCTCGCGGGGTCTCGCTCCACTGCTCATCGCTCATAACGAAATCCGGGTCAGGAACCGATCCGTCAAGCGTGTAATAGATATCTGCACCCTCGAGTGAAGAATTGAGGTGCAACTCACCCGGATCGTCGTGAAAGCCGGACGTACGACTGAAGGTCAGTGATCCGGAAAGCTTCTCTTCCGCCTCTGCGTCGTCAGTATCCCCTTCGAACACCGGTTCTACCCTGATATTGTTCAACGCGAGCGCACTTCGAAGGCTTCCGTCGGTGATCTCGTCGTTAGAATACTGCCACCGCAGGTAACCGGTTTCGCCGGGGGCAAGCTGGTCATAGCCCTCAAAACCCAGGCTAGGATCACCAGTCAGTTCATCCAGCATGAATCCAATACGAACGGTGGTGCGGTTTTCAGCGCGCGAGCCGTCGATATACTCACGATCCTCTCCGTCCGCCGCACCTGCGGGGTTGGATGTTGAAATTATGCTGTCAATCGCGCTGAACCCACTGGTGTCGCTGTGGTATTTAAGGCGAATACGGTTGTCGCGTTCCCCTCGCATCCACGCTTCCACGTCATAACTTACAATAAAGCCGACAATGGCATCGGAGAACTCGTTTTCGAATTCCAGAAAAAGACGGGAGTCCTGAAGGTCTACGTCTCCCCGCTCGCGAATGCCGAACGAGTAGTTACGTTCATCCGAGGTAAACGCGCCGAAACCGGAAAAGTTATCACCGCGCTGTTCGAGATGTGCGCCGGTGAACGGATAGAACGCCTCTCCTATGGACCTGCCATCACCGTCTTCGGCGGTGACAAACATGCCGTCGGGCAGCGTCGCCTCACTCCCGCGGTACTCGTTGAAATCAGCCTCAAAAACCCCACGCCGCTCCCGTGGCTCAGAAGACCTTTCGCTGAACAGGATTGACGACAGCGCTGTGCCACCGGCGATGACAATCGCGAGAACCCCCGCAATGACGGCGAGAAAAAGCGGGCTGCGACGGCTATTGTACCAGGTCCAGCTCAGAAGAACGTTCATTCAGAAAGACTTTCCTTCAGATAAATCTTTCGCAGATCTCTGGCCACCGGCCCCGGCTTTCCATTTCCGACGGGTCGGTTATCTATACGTACAACCGGCAGTACGAACGACCCTGAAGAGGTCATAAACGCCTCATCCGCCTCCATAGCCTCAGCAATGCTGAACGGCCGCTCCTCCACCGAGAGGTTGTTCTCGCGCGCATAGTTCAGCACCGCCGCACGCGTGACCCCCGGAAGGATTTCAGTTCCGAGCTGCCGGGTTATAATGGTGCCATTTTTCACGATTCCGGCGTTGCTCGAGGTGGCTTCGGTAACATAACCGTCTTCCACCAACCATGCGTCATGCGCACCAAGACTTCGTGCTCTCGTTTTCGCCATTGACGGATAGAGAAGCTGCACGGTTTTAATATCGCGGCGACCCCAGCGTTTGTCGTCGAATGAAAGTACCGAAACACCGCTTTCGGCGGCGGGATTATCCAGCAGATTCATCTCCTGAGTGAACAGCACAACCGTTGGAGAAGCCGTATCAGGGAAGATGAAACTCCGGTCGGCCACGCCCCTGCTTACCTGCAGGTAAATGGCGCCCTCCTCGAGTGAATTGCGTTCGCGGGCTTCGCGAAAAATCGAATGCAGTTCATCGTCCGAGCTAAAGGGGTTTTCCATGTCCAGCTCCGAAAGCGATCGGTGGAGTCGCTTCGCGTGGCCGGAGAAGTCCAGAAGTTTGCCCTTTACTACCGCGACGACTTCATATACCGCATCCGAAAAGAGGAATCCGCGGTCGAATACCGACACGCATGCATCCTCTTCGGGCACGAATTGCCCGTTTATGTACACCATCCGGCTCATTCACTCCTCCCCTGGTAACTCTGTCCCCACAGTTCCGCCGGCGGCGGGTGAACCCCGTCTTCGTCATAGACAAGTGGGCATGGTCTATCCTCTGCAAGCAGCAGCGGACCGTCAAGGTCAACGAAATCGGCACCTTGAGCAAGCAGCACGGCCGGAGCCATAGCCAATGATGACCCTACCATGCATCCCACCATTATCCCGAATCCGGCAGAGGCAGCCTGACTGCGAAGTGCAAGCGCCTCCGTCAGCCCGCCGGTTTTATCAAGCTTAATATTAACAACGTCGTACTTGCCCGCAAGTGTCGCCAGACTCGCCCGGTCATGACATGATTCATCCGCACACAGCCGCACTGGGCGTTCCATAGTCTCGAGTGCCGAGTCGTTTCCCGCGGGAAAGGGCTGCTCCACCATCTCAACGCCGAGGTCGAGAAGCCGTGGGGCAAGCCTGTGGTAGTCATCCACGCTCCATCCTTCATTCGCATCCACGATAATCCGGGAGTTCGGCGCGCCCTGTCGTACCGCCTCGAGCCTCGGAAGGTCCTCGGGAGTACCGAGTTTAATTTTAAGTAGAGGTCGATGTTTGTTCCGTGACGCCGCTGCCATCATCCGCTGTGGGGTATCCAGCGACAGCGTAAATGCCGTCGGTTCGGGCCTCGGGATGCTCCGCCCGGTGAACCGGGAAAGCCCCGCGAGTTTCCATACCGACGTGTTTCTTTGCTTTGCCTCGAGGTCCCACAGGGCACAATCGAGGGCGTTTCGCGCCGCACCCGGTGGAAGCAGTGAGGCAAGCTGCTCCCGGTCAAAAAAGTCCGGAAGCGAATTAATCTGACCGGTAACACTCTCGATCGATTCATCGTAACGGGAGTAGGGAACGCACTCGCCCCACCCTGTAATCTCACCTTCCCTCAGGGATACCGTAAGCACTTCCGCAACAGTCCGGCTACCGCGGGAGATGGTGAATGGTTCGGCAAGTCGAAATGAATCATGAGTAACGCGTCGCTTCATACCGGACAACCGTTTAATTATGGAGAGAGCTCAATCATATGGAGAGCAGGCGGTCAGCGATGGCACCGGCTCCATGTCGAAACGGGTCCACTGCGGGAAGGTCCATGCGCTGTTCGAGTTCACTCAGATACCCATCGACCTCAGTCTCTTCCATTCCGGATGTGTTCACCGCAATACCTGCAACAACGCAGGCGGGATTTACGATGCGGGCCATTTCAAGCGAAAGATCGCGAAGCGCCTCGAGCGAAGGAACCGGATAGTGCGGAAGCCCACGCAGGTGTTTTCGCGTCGGCTCGTGGCAGAGCACAAGCGCATCCGGTTGCCCACCGTGAATGAGCGCAAGCGTCACTCCGGAGTAGGAAACGTGAAAGAGCGATCCCTGTCCTTCAATAATATCCCAGTGATCTTCGCTGTTGTCCGGGGTAAGCCACTCGATAGAGCCCGCCATGAAGTCTGCTACCACCGCGTCGAGAGGCACGCCCTCGCTGTCGATCAGAATGCCGGTCTGTCCTGTGGCACGAAAGGAGGCCTTGACCCGTCGTTCTGAAAGCGCATGATGCAGCGCGAGCGAGGTATACATTTTCCCCACCGAGCAATCGGTTCCCACCGTCAGGCAGCGCCTGCCCGGGCGAGGCCGTCCATCGGCTATCGGGTACTTAACCTGCGGCAGTCGGACATCGTGCAGAATCCGGCCGTTTCGCTCGGCTGCTGCCAGGAGATCCGGTTCATCCCGCAGCAGATTATGAAGACCTGAAGCGAGATCGAAACCTGTTTCAAGGGCGCTGACAAGAACCGACTTCCATGCGGCAGATATTACTCCTCCACGATTGGCTACTCCAACCACAAGTGTTTTTGCGCCGGCCGCATAGGCTTCATCGAGACTCATGTCGGCAAGTCCCAGGTCGGCATTGCAGCCGGTCAGCCGGTACTGACCGAGCGCGTATTCCGGTCGCCAGTCACGAATGCCCTGCGCCGTCTTCGCAGCAAGCTGATCGGATGCGTCGCCGAGGAACAGTAGGTAGGGGGTTCTTATCATGTGCGTCAGATTCCTTCCGTAGTGCGTTTCAATATTTCATGAATTGCCCTGCTTTTTCAATTCGCTCCCAACCGGTTGCTCTTATCTTACCGGCGGCTCTTACTGGACAGAGCCGGCAATTCCTACTAAGCATTGGAGGCTATGGAATATTTCGTGGAAGGACTCGGCTATCTCGCCTCTGTTCTTGTTGCGCTCTCGTTGACCATGTCAAATGTCTGGCGACTTCGCTGGATTAATCTCGCCGGGGCATTTGCCTTCGTCGCGTATGCGGGAACAATTGCGGCATGGCCGGTATTTCTCGTTAATGCATGGATTGTAGGGGTCGATGTCTATTACCTGCGGCAGATGGCCCGAAATCGTGATTCATTTGAAGCGTTCACGCGCGATGCAAACGATCCCATGATGAAAAGCTTTATTCACCGGTACAGGGACGACATTTCCGCGTTTTTTCCGGATTTCCCGTCGCTCGCAGACGGAACCGGCGAAAGCTCCGGGGAAGACCGGCGCGAGTGGTTGCTTGTCACCCGCAACTTGAGTCCGGTCGGCCTTGTTGTGTACGACTGGGTCGATGACAGGACCGTAAACATCCAGACCGACTACGTGACACCGGCCTATCGCGACTTCAAGAACGGCGGTCATCTCTACGCGGAAAAAGATGGGCTGTTCGCCGGGAAGGGTGCCTCTCGCGTCGTTGCCCATGCTCATGTGGAGGAACACAGTCGATATCTCGAGAAGCTTGGATTCCACTGTGAAGACACTGACGCCGGGCGCTACGCGAAAATGGTGGCGTGATTACGGGCCGCGACTAACTTACGGTCTCAGGGCAATTTACGCCGAGGCCGTTTCCCGCACACGGGGTGTTTTCGGAGTCAGGCCGTGAAACGTCCTCATCCACTGGACTTTCCGACCATTTATTGCAGCGGTCCCCGGTCATCGCAATGGTGCGCCCATTACTGAGAATACGGATAACCTCGCATTCGTTCGCGCAGTCTTCGCAGATGAAGGTGCTGGTTTCAAAGACGTCCTCAGCAACTTCGAAGCCGCGGAACCTGGTTTCGCGGCCGGATTCCATCATTTCATCACGCGCTAGAAGCGCGCTTCCGATTGCACCCATAACGTCGAAGTTCTCGGGAATGATCACTTCCTGCCCGATTTCTTTTTCAACCGCAGCCTTGATCCCTTCGTTGGCGGCCACTCCTCCCTGAAAGACAAAGCGCGGCTGCAATTCCCGTCCACGGACGAGATTGTTCATGTAGTTACGTACGAGCGCCTCACAAAGTCCGTTAATGATCTCGGGCTTCGTGAAGCCGTACTGCTGTTTGGAGATCATATCCGACTCGGCGAAAACGGTGCACCGTCCGGCGATTCTCACATCGCGCGTGGACTGAAGGGCAAGTCGTCCGAGCTCGTCAATGCGCACGCCCAGTCGCTGTGCCTGATGATCGAGAAAAGAGCCGGTGCCTGCGGCACAAACGGAGTTCATGGCGAAGTTCGTCACAATCTCGTTCTGCACAATTATGAGCTTGGAGTCCTGTCCACCTATTTCGAAAATGGTTCCGACATCCGGTACCTGGTCTATGGTTGCGATCGCATGAGCGGTGATCTCGTTCTTGATTATATCCGCCCCGATTATTGTGCCTATGAGCTGCCTGCCGCTTCCCGTCACGCCGACTCCGCAGACGGTGTAATTATCTCCTGCCTTTTCCCCGAGTCGGTACAAACCGTCTTTTACGACGTCAACGGGAGAACCGGTGTTGCGTTCATAGAGCTTGAAATGAGCGTTCTTGTTTTCGTCTATTGCAACAATATTTATGCTGACCGATCCGATATCCACACCTACATAGAGCTCGTTCATGCTACTTTTACTCCTCGTTTCTGTCGTATCAGGTCGAGAAAGGCTTCGATGCGGGTCTGAACGTTCGCCCTGGCAAGCTGTTCATCGACCGAAAGTGACAGGACAGGCATATCCAGCTCACGCGATACCTTGTCCATAATACTCTGGGCCACGATCTCCGGAAGACAGCCGAACGGTTTAAGGTGGATAACTCCGTCAAATCCCCGTTCCTTGAAATCCACGACGTGCCCTAGAGAACGTTTTGCATGCCCACCAATTTTGATTTCGAGATAGGGCGTACCTTTATCGAGGATATGCTTATGATCCTTGAATCGCCAGGGAACAAGATGGCTGTCCACGTATTCGGAGACATAATGCGAGCGTTCTACCTCACAGCCGAGCTCGTTGAGCATTGTTTCTATGTCGTTATTCGTCGAGCCCTCCATGACAACGTATATCTCGCCGATAATGCCGATCTTGATCCGATTGGAGGGATGAGGATAGGCGAAGTCAAGTCGCTGCAGGCGCTCCTTCGCCCAACGCTCTACCGCAGGGATCTCCTTCGACGTCTTTATTTTCATGTAGCGTGCCTTGATATCCTCCCATGCCTGTGAAGCGATCCGTGTATCGGTATAGGCTCGCTGTCGGTGCATGAACTTCTCGACGCGGTCGAGTGAATGCGCAAGCCGGTATGCAGCCCGTATGGTCAGCAGGAAATCGAGCCATGAGGTGCCCTTCTGCAGCTTGCGCACATTACGGAGGAACGGGCGCCAGTCTTTCGGAGAGTCGAAAATAATTATGTCGAGGTCAATATTGCTGCTGTCGAGAATCTTCTGGTGTACCCGGCCATAAAAGCCGGCACGGCAAGGGCCCTGACCACCGCTGGTTATAATCGTGTCGGCGCCCATCTCATAAACTTCCATGTACGTCCCCATAATCACCTTCAAAGGAAAACAGGCGAACTCCGGCGCGTATTTGACGCCCATCTTTATGGTTTTCTGCGTTGGGCGCGGGGGAACGATAACCTCGTGTCCGAGCCACCGTAACAGCTTGTAATAGAGCACAGGGTTATCCATATATGGAAAGCTGACTTTCATACGGCCGCCCCGTTTCCGCGCTGATGTTCGATATGCACTACGGACCCCGCCGGTCGCTCATGTACTCTGTCGGGCCTGAGGCTGCGCTGCTGTTTTTTCTTGTGCCGTTTGAGAAGGTCAACGAATGCCTCTACCCGGGTAAGCAAATGACTCTCACCGGTCTGTTCGTCAATGCGCAGCGTCATGAAGGGTTTTTCGTGTGAGCCCGAATCGATGTCGAAATACGGGCCGAGTATTGAATCGGGGCCGCAGCCGAAGGCGGTTATGTGGATAACACCGTCGATTTCCGGCGAGCGAAGAAAATGATAACCGGCACCGAGGGTCTTGTTCGTGAACTCCCAGAACATTTTCTTGCCGCCATCGAACTGCTCGACTTCGCGGTCAATTGTTTTATCATCGACCATTTCGAATGTTTTCACAGCGACATTCATGCGCCGAAGCGTGTCGATAAGATCAAGGTTTATGTAGTTGTCGTAGACATTGTACACGTAGCCAAGAAGGCCAATGGTCAAGTCCGGGTTTTCCGGAGCTTGCCGGGAATTGTTTAAGAGTTCATCGGTGGTCCATCCATTCCGGTGTCCGGCCCGAAAGAGCTGCCACTCTCTGCTTGCCGCCCGCAGCGCACGCTTGAGCGTTGCCCTGGTTATGTCAAAGATTTCAAGAAACTCACGGTAGTCCCGCCAATCGGTGATGTCGTCGCTTTTCTGTGAAACCGTATGTGTAAGGATCCGGTGCTCCAGGCCGGGCAAGGAATGCCGGATCATGTCGGGCAGCCCAAGGAACTTCGGACACAGGGTTACTCCTTTACGAATATTCACAATCCGCGGCACATACACATAGTCAACACCCTCGTCGACGAGGTCGAGCACCTGCCCGATATACACCTTCATGGGAACACAGATCTCCGATATGGAGTACTTGACTCCCCGGTTGAGTATACGTTGGTTGTTCGTGTCCGACACCACAATTTCGATACCAAGCTGTCGGAACAGTTCCTCCCATAACGGGTAATAATAGAAATATAGCAGGGACCTCGGTATTCCTATTTTCATTAGAACAATACTCTATACGGTTCAAGACTGTACAAGTAACCCTGAAGTCATTAGCGGATAAATGCAATCCTTTAAAATCCGGGGGGAAGAAAAATGATGGGTTTGTCGGTGCCGGCAGGTGTATGATATATTATACACAAACGCCGAGGGAGGAGGATAGTATGAAGATCATCAACAGACTTCGGCCTAAGCCTGTCGTAATTCCCAATGACCTCTACGATGAACTTTCGAATTCGGAAGTACTGAACATCTTTCAGCGGCGACCAACAGCGGTGCAGAAGCGCCATATCCGCTGGATTGAACGTGCGGATACTGATGCCGAACGCAGAGAACGCGTTCAGCGTGTTGCCGGCATGATGTCCCGCGTGGGCCAGTACGAGAACAGCCGGCGTACGAGCTGGGTCGGACCGACGAGAACTACCTGATTACCGTGCAAAGAACGATCTGACCCTGATGCGAGGAGGCGATACGATAATATGAAACGCGGAATTTCGCATGAATACATACGGGATCTCGCAGAAGCACAGAATACACCGGCAGTGAGCATATACATGCCGGTGCAGACACCGACGATCAAGAACCCTGAACAACAGGAGAACATGAAACGGCTCAAAAACCTTGAACGCGAGGCGGAAAATGCACTCGAACAGCACGGCTACAGTGATACAAGAAGCCTGCTGAAACCGCTCAGGGATGCCAGAGAACAGGAATCGCCGGCCTGGGATTTCAAGGCACAGGGATTTGCGTGCTTCCTGTCGCCGGAGCGTGCGGAGTTTGTGTCGTTGCCTTCCACCCCTCCCGAGCGGGTTGAAATCGGCGACCATTTTTCTATCCGTCCGCTGATAGGCGCATTCACGGAAGCCACCGGCTTTTACATACTTTCGCTCGATCAACGTTGTGTAAGGCTTTTGTACGGCGACTCGTTCTCAGTCAGCGATGTTTCAACGCAGAAACCTCTGCCGAACATGTCCCAGGTACTTGCTGAGTACGACTTTGAGCAGAGCCAGAATGCCGCCCCCGGTGCAAGAACGGGCGTGCGCTTTGATCCGGAAGCAGACCTGAAATCGTATCTTTTCGAGTTTATCGACCGGCTTGACGAAGTGGTAGTCGAAGAGATCGGCAAAGATTCGCTGCCGGTTGTACTTGCCGGTGTAGAATACATTGTAGGGCATTACCGCAAGCGTACCCGGTTGCGGTCGCTTACCGACGATTACGTCCGGGGTAGTCCTTCGCAGCTTGGAGAGGAGGAACTCCACAGGAGAAGTCGTGAGATCGTCTCTCAAGAAGCGGAGGCAATGCGTCGCGAAGCTCTCCAGAGGCTGGACGATGTACCACAGGAATCGTGGCTGACGGATCTGGAGCAGATACTCCCGGCTGCTTACGAAGGACGGACTGCATCACTGTTCATTGATCCCGAACGCGAGGTTCGCGGCAGTTTCGAGCCTATGAGCCAGCTTGTAACACACGATTCTTCCGGCGAATCCGCCGACGAACTGCTTGACCTTGCTGCAACCTTCACGCTTCGAAACGGAGGCTCGGTCTACGCCTTCAGCGAAGACCAGCTGCCGGCCGGCGGACCGGCACTGGCGATACATCGGTGACAGTCGGAACGCCGGTTCCGGCGATCGCAAACAGTATGATAGAGATTACAAGCCCGACCGCGAGGGAGACCTTGCGGTCGGGCGGCATATAATCCCAGAACGCGATCCAGAAGACCTCAAACGACCGGGCAAGGTCCAGTTGCGCGGGAGCGCGGAACAGTTCGCGGAACGAGTATTCAGAAGACGCCTCGCCTGCGCCAGGAGCTGTGAACATGGCTACCTGAGCGTTTTCAATACGCGATGGCTCTTTGCCCTCGTAATCAACCCAGACGTGAGTCGGCGATACCGAAATCGTATAGGGAATACCCCGGGCCTCCAGCATGGAAGCAAGCACCACGAGCTGGGTCTTGCAGTCGCCGGCCATTCGCTCGAACGCCTCCTCAACCGTAGGGAAATACCATGGCACATTAAACGTAACCCAGTCGTACTGATATGGAAACGATGCCTTCACCTGCCGGTCAATCGCTGCGGCGTCCTCAGAATCTTCAAACAGATGTACAAAGCTCGCAGCATACTCACCATTTACCGGAGGATTAAACACTCGATAGACGCTTCGCAGCAGATCGGCAGGGCGTGGATATAATGTAAACAGAACCCAGGCGAGGAAAAATCCAACAGCAAACAGCCGTAATCCAAGGGTTCGTTTCGCCATACCGCTCATGGTTCCTCCAGAGGAAAACGGCTACAGGATGCCGTCTTCGTCAAGACACAGTCTGCAATTTATCCATATTGTGTCAAGATAATGTCAAGAAGGAAACATGTAAGGGCGAGTTCGGTTACGAAAACAAGTTCAATTCTTTATTCAATTAAATCATTCATTTAATGAGAGGAACAGGGTTTTCTCTGAGTTGCTCCGTTGTCCGTAAGGATTCCTGGAGGTGAACAGTTACAGACTCGGCAAAGCGGGAGCCATTTTTCAGGGAAACCTGTCGAGCAATTGCTGCGGTTGTTCAGACACCAGAAGCTTCTCCAGACGATCAGCCCCGATGAACCCCTCACGGACGGCGTGCTCAAGAAACCGGATGAGCTGGTTGTAGTAGCCACCGGTATTCACCAGTCCGAACGGCTTCGCGTGGATCCCGAGGTGTCCCCACGTCATTATTTCAAACAATTCTTCGAGCGTACCGAGCCCGCCCGGGAGAGCGATGAAGGCGTCCGAAAGCGATGCCATTTGCTCCTTTCGCTCGTGCATGGTGCTTACTACATACTGCTGCGTCAGCCCTTCATGCGCGATTTCCCGCTGAACGAGCCCTTCGGGGATCACGCCGGTAACCGATGCTCCAAGTGACAGGGCCGTGTCGGCGACCATGCCCATAAGCCCTACCCTCGCACCTCCGTACACAATCGCTATACCACGGGCTGCCAGTTCTGCGGAAAGCTCGCGTGCAGCTTCAAAATAGCATTCGGCGACTCCGTTTCCGGACCCGCAGTATACGCATACCGTCTTCACCGGCTCAGTCGTTCCGCCTGTCATATACCCGTAGAGCCTACCGGCACGCATGAGGCTTGTACAGTTCTGTCTATGTACGGTGTCGTCTTCAGGGGGAACGGTGTGATCTTACGGGGCTGGTCAGCACAAGAGAAGAGAACTCACACCCGAAATTGAATCTGGTACCGCGTGCCCTCTTCGGGACTTACCGACAATGTGCCTTCGAGCTGTTCAACAAGCATTTCAATAAGCTCAAGGCCGAAGCCGCGCTCGACGTTCGAATTGCGCTGAGGCGGTTCCCACCTTATCCCGTTGTCGCTGTATTCAACGGTAACGGTATTGCCCCGCCTTATAGCGGAGGCGTAAATAACGGCGTTCGTGGTCTCGTAAAATGCGTGCTTCACCGAGTTCGTGACGAGCTCAGTCAATATGATTCCCAGCGGGGCAACAATACGGGAATTGAGCGGGAAGTCGTCGCCGGCGATTTCCGCACGGATATGCCCGGAAGGATCGTTGAGTTCTACGGTGTCGCGAATAAGCTGACCGAGATACTCCTGAAAGTTCAGTTCTTCGTATTGTTCGGAGGTGTAGAGTCTGTCGTAGAGCACCATCATACTCTGCGCGCGGGATGCTGCGTCCTGCAGTACCGAAGCCGCATCCGGATCCCGCTGCTGAGACGAGTGATAAGTCAAAAGACCTGCGAGTGCTCCCATATTGTTTTTCACGCGGTGGTGTGACTCTTTGAGCAGAAGCTCTTTTTCTTTAAGCAGGGAGGTAATGCGCTTTTCGAAGGATTTTATGTCGGTGATATCCTCGACAATACCGGAAAGTCGCTTGCCCTTCCCTTCGGGTTTATCGAACATGCGGGCTGCAGTACGGATCCATCGCTCTTCCCCATCCGCACGGATAATGCGGCACTCAAGATTCCAGTCTGCTCCCCGTTCAATGGTATCGCGAAACCGACTTTCGACGTGATACCTGTCATCCGGGTGTACATGAGACAGGAAGTGTTCATATGTCCATTCCGGTAGTAGCTCCTGGTAACCGAAGATCTTATCGTGCCGGAGCGTGCGAATGACTGTGGAATCGGAGAAATCAAGCTCCCATGCACCGACACTGCTGAACTCGAATGCAGTAAAAAGCCTCTGATAATAGGAGTTGTCTCTGTTGATGCTCTGCGTATTCATAGTTCTGAAAGGTCAATAATCTCACTTATTCTGGTCCTGCGCAACGGCAAGATGGAGGTCCTGCCCCACTTTGACCAGACTTCGCAGACTTCCTCCGACCGCGATTCCGTACTATCATTTACGGTTATGGAATACAGATATCTAGGGCATACCGGTGTACGTGTATCGGAGTTGTGTTTCGGCACGATGTCGTTCGGAGGAGACGCTGATGAACAGACCTCCGCCGAGCTGTTTCGGGCCTGCCGGGATGCGGGGGTGAACTTTTTCGACTGTGCAAACGTGTATCAGAAAGGCACCTCAGAACGCTTTCTCGGGAAGCTCATGAGAGGAATGCGCGATGAGCTTGTTATTACGACGAAAGCGCACTTTCCCATGGGTGAAGGCGTAAACGACCGTGGCTCCTCCCGTTATCATATTGTACGGGCGGTCGAAGAGAGTCTGAAACGACTCGATACCGACCGGATCGATGTTTACTTCCTTCATCGCTTTGACGAGGTCACACGACTCGAGGAAACCATGCGTGCTCTCGACGACCTCGTGCGTTCGGGCAAGGTGGTCTATATCGGTGCGAGCAACTTCGCCGCATGGCAGATTGCAAAGGCGAACGGGATTGCGGATCTCCGCGGCTTCGCGCCCGTCGATTGTATTCAGCCGATGTACAACCTCGTGAAACGCCAGGCGGAAGTGGAGATCCTTCCGATGGCCGGGAGCGAGGGAATCGGTGTCGTACCGTACAGCCCGCTTGGTGGAGGTCTTCTCTCAGGCAAATACGGCAAGAGCAAACGTCCGGAAAGCGGTCGCCTCGTGCAGAACCGAATGTACGGGACGCGCTACGGCGAAGAGTGGATGTACGAGACAGCTGAATCGTTTACCGAGCTCGCCGGCGAGCTCGGAGTGCATCCGGCTTCGCTTGCGGTACGGTGGGTTTCAACGCATCCGGCGGTTACCGCTCCGATTATCGGTGCCCGCAACACTGAGCAGCTTGCCGCCGGACTCGATTCGGTGAATGTGTCGATGGACGATGAGCTTCGTGCCCGCATTTCCGCCCTCGCCCGTACACCGTCGCCGGCAACCGACCGCAATGAGGAAGGTACGGCGAACAGTATGTCGGCCCGATAACCTCGGAAAGCAGAACGGCGTGATCCGACACGGGTGAAGCAGGACCGCACAACGTGACACGAATCGCACCGCATCGGGACCGATCAGTTCTCGCCTACCTCCTTTTCCGGTTCTTCGAGGATTTTGCGCTCGTTTACCCGGTATATCTCATATATTTCGAGCATGTCGGACTCGACTATCTTGAGCTCTCGCTTCTGCTTCTTATCTGGGGTGTGCCGGTTATTCTGATGGAGGTCCCCTCCGGGATCGTCGCCGACCTCTGGAGTCGAAAGGTGTCCCTCGCGGTCGGCCTGCTTTTGAAGGCCGCGGGCTTTGCGGTATGGCTTGCGAGACCGGACTTCGCAGGATTTGCGCTGGGCTTCGTCCTCTGGGGACTTCAGGAGGCGATATGTACCGGAACAGTCGACGCCCTGCTCTACGACCTGCTTGCCGCCCGCGGTGAAGAAAAACGCTTTGTTGCGATTTCCGGGCGCGGGGCGTTTGCTTCCCGCGCGGGAGTAGTGCTTTCGGTTCTGCTCGGAGGATGGGTGTATACGCAGAGTGTTGCCCTCGTGCTCGTCGCTTCGGTGGTCTCGATGCTCGTCGCGGCCGGGCTCGCGACCGGTATTCGGGAACATCGACCTCCGAAATCTTCCGAAATGACCGGCGGCAGACAGTCTGTCGTGTCTTCTCTTCTGGCTCGGCTGCGCGAAATTGCCGATTCGGTGCGTACCGCGCTCTCACTTCCGGCCTTCGCACCGCTGGTAATCTTCGGAAGTCTTGCGACCGTGACCTACGGCGTGCTCGATGAGTACGACTTTCTCTTCGCCACACGCGTCGGTGTGCCGGTGGCGCTCGTAGGCATATGGGGGGCAACACGATTCGTATGCGAGGGCGTGGGAGGAGCATGTGCCGAGCGCGTTCGCCAATGGTTCGGCCTGGCCTCGGTACGGCGGCTTTCGCTGTGGATGGGTAGCGCGGGGCTGCTGCTTATTCCAGCGGCGGCTCTCGGGCGTGTCGTGGTACTTCCCCTGTACTTCGTGTATTTCTTCATGATGGCTTCGGCCGAAGTGATTTTTCAGGGCTGGATCCAGGAACGCATTGAGTCGACTGGCCGGGCGACCGTGTCCTCACTTGTGTCGATGGTGTACGAAATACTCGGCGCTACCCTTCTCATCGGCGCGGGCGTCGTCAGCAGCCGCTACGGTCTCGAGGCCATTTTTGTGTTCGGCGGCGTGGTCGCCGTTGTGGCGGCTGCGGTGTTCGGAATGCTCAGGCGATAGCCGGCTGCCACTCCCGCACTACTGCGATACCCTGCTCGACTCCCCGCTGGTAGTCACGGTTGAGCGCGTCCACATCGCGCGTCATTCGCGATGTTTCGAAATCTTCCGGCGGATTAATCTCGGTAATATCGACGCCCTCCGGTGGATTGCGAATGAAGTCTATGGCCCGGTTGTATCGTTCAGGTCGATGTGCAAACGCCTCGCGAAGTGCGGGGTACTCGCGCAGGGCGGCCTGCATGAGCCGGTTTCGCTTTCGCGGATTCATCCGATAGCTGTATGGCCGCGAGCGGAGCACAAGAATCCGCTTCGCCCCGCGACGCCACGCCTCCTCCACGGGAATAGGCTCAGCGAGACCACCATCGACATAATCCTCTCCGTCGTCGAGCGTAACGAAGCGGCGATAAAAAAGCGGCATGGCGCTTGAGGCCTTGAGCATTTCGGCGACATTTGCGGTGTCCGGAGTGCGGAACACGATCTGTCCGTCCTTTACGCGCGTCAGGCCGATCACATACTCGGGCCCTTCGTGGATAACACGTTCGACATCTATCGGTAGATCGCGCATGCTCATGTCCCATAACCAGTCGAGATCCATAAGATGACCGCCGGTAATAAAACGTCGAATGTTTATGAACTCCGGCTGTGGCGAGAGGCGAGTGTAAATCGTGTAGCTTCGCTCGCGTGCTCCGGCGAGATATGATACGAGATTGTTCGCTCCGGCCGATACTCCAATGCAAAGGTCAAAAGGATTAAAGTTTTCGGCGAGAAACGTATCGAGCACTCCGGTGGAAAAAATGCCGCGCATAGCTCCGCCTTCGACCACAAGGGCGGTACGTCCCGATGTTTGCACCGTTTTTGAACTGCTCATCATGCTGCTCCTTCTACCCTGAACAATAGCGCGAGAAAGGTTTTTCAATCCATGGCTGAAGGCCGCGCGGAGCAGAAGTTTGTGATACCGCATAGTGGCAACGCTTAACATGCACTCCCGAGACCGCTAGACTAAAGCCATATGCACAGCGCTCCATTTAATCGGATCCTGAAATGTCAGT
>CAZMEV010000019.1:22193-35819 GCA_964565375.1 uncultured Spirochaetaceae bacterium | reverse complement strand
TTTCATGGTGTAGTTTGGGGGACGCCGTGTTATTCGGCCGAACCGCACGTTGGGGGGTAGATGCTTCCGGGGTCGGTTGGTTGAATGCACAGCCGATGACTGACTTTCCTTCCCCGGTTGCTGTCTGTGTGACAATGTAGCGGTTCAGCCTTTCACGTGCATTTCAAAAAAATTACAATGCTGTAATGTTCAATCGGGCATTCAGTGTCTGAAGACAACGGCCAACCAGTTAATCAGTCGAGTTCCCAGTCGATGATCAAGGTCGCCTCGTCAGAGATTAATACATCCTCCTCGGCGGGTGCTTCACGATCGTCCTCGGCATCAGCGTCATCTCGAGTCGAGGTCTGCGTGGTAGCCCGCCGATTGCGGTTCTCGGATGGTGACTCGGGAGATGATCCCCGTGATGCGGAGCTCTCTTCTGCGACCGAAACGGTACGCTCCCGACCGTATGCGTTGGC
This sequence comes from uncultured Spirochaetaceae bacterium, assembly GCA_964565375.1. Taxonomy (GTDB): domain Bacteria; phylum Spirochaetota; class Spirochaetia; order DSM-27196; family SKKC01; genus SLAN01. The sequence continues at coordinate 35,361 of CAZMEV010000019.1, read as the reverse complement.
GATTGCTACTTCGCCCCCCTGGACGCTCAAGGATTCACCGTCGAAGACGAAACTGGTTCCCCGTACGGACGCGGTAGCGACTTCACTTCGTACCTCGAATTCAGTTTCACGGTCTTCAACGTCCTCGACATCTCCCTGAATGCGCCCGACTTCAAGATTCATTTCAGAGCGGTCAACACCTTCTTCCGCAACAAGATCTTCGATTTCGATCCGGGTCAGTGGCTCAACGGTAAGTTCAGCGTTTTCGCCGACGGCGATAACCGCATCCGCCCCGAAAGACGTCGAAATGCGAGTATCGATCGGAACGGCGTCACCCTCTTCAAGCGGAATCCATTCCTGGCCCTCAATGCTGACTTCAACCTCACCGCTGACCTCTTGCGCCACGGCTCCAAGCTCCTCTTCGGCCCCGACGGCGACGACCACTGCGAGGCCGAAAACACCGAACAGAAAAGCGGTTCTGAGTCGCTGTATAGCATGCATAGTCAAACTCCTGAATAACTCCTCAATAACTCATGGAAAGTTCCAGCCGTCCCCGGAGGTCCGGCTCGATTTCCTCGAGTTCTTCATCGCCGGGAAACACAGCCCCGACCCACAATTGCCCGCCGAAATCGGAAGCCGGACGTGCGCGAAGCCGCGCTCCCGATTCCACCGCACGCAGCTCATCATCGAAATTCGGTTCGGCAGTAAACGCAGCCGACCCATACGTCGAAAACTGAAGGCTTCGTGCCGTACGTCTCGGAGAGTCCTGAAACGGCCGTATTGAATACTCAAGGGTGGCAAGCGTCAGGTCACCACCCTCGTACGAGCGCAAAAGCTCGGAGTCCGGGATCGAGACCGGCACGTAGGTGTTCAATTCACCGGTTTCCCCCGTACCGTAGATGGATCGCAACCTCACGATCTGCGAGTCCCCGGCTCCGAAGTAGTAGCGTGTTTCAAGGAGGCCGACGAGTCCCACCTCCAGATCGAAGTCCTCGCCCGCCTCCGCTCGTTCATTCACTCCAGCTGCAGCCGCAGCGTCGTAATACATCGCTCCAAACAGGGGACCATCGAGACCGAGATACCCGTACTGGGAGTTTAGCAACTCGCTTGTGTCGCCATCATGACGCGGAAGCGGATCAACGTCGCGAAGATCAAACTGCGCCGCTGCTCCGAGAGTCAGATCCTGTCTGCCGAAGAGCTCCGGAAACCCTGCGTCGGCAAGTACGAGAGCGCGAGGCGGGGCTAAGTATACGTCGTCGTCGCTCCTGTCCGTCCGGTCGTCGGAGCTCATAACGACCGCTGAATTGTGTTCGCCTATAAGCCCCGTATAACCACCCGCAAGGCGTAGATCTACCCTCGGGAGTTCTACAGTTACCTCGGAACCGTCTACCCGGCCGGTAAATACAAGGCCGGTGGGGTCGGAGGTCGCGAAACGCCCGACACGAAAACTCGTTATCCCGCGTCCACCGGGTACTCCCGGCATCACAGCCCCGAGGCGGAGCCTGTCGATGTCCGGTAACCACCGGGTTTCCCATTCTTCCTCGCTCGTAAACCGGGTAATGTTGGTCATACCCGGTTCAAAACGGAAATTCCACGTAGTCCCGGGGGCGCACTTCAGGGTCGGAACGCACCCACGCGGATACCGATGAACGAAATGACGGTCGTTCGTCGACGATATTAGTCCGATTCTCGGCGGTAACTCCGTAATCCGCGGACCCGATACCCGCATCAAAGACGTCCCCCGGCTCCAGATCCTGGGCGGTTGCCACCGGCGGAGTCAAAAGGGCAGAACCGCCGAGCAGCACGAAGAATACGGAAACGAGTACGACACTACCACCAAATACCTTTGAGAACCATCCGGTTTCTTTTCCGAACGACGCACTTTCCCCGCTCATTCTTCAAGCTCCTCGGCTAGGTCCATAACCCGTCGCACGATGCGCATAGCTCGTGTACCGGTGAAATACTCTCCGGGATCCCCGCCACCGGTAAAAAGCTCTTCGTGGCGAAGCTCACGATACGCGTAGCGTGGGCCGGGAAACAGGGTGTACATGACGCCACCGGGAAGGTCGTGCGCAAGCATGCGCATATGCGCGAAATCGTCGAGTCGCGCATTTTCATCCGGATCAACGGATTCGGCGTCGAACCCGGCATCCGACAGGGCTTCAAGAGCTGCTTCACCATCCTGTTCGGCTTCAATCATTCCACTTGAGACAGCGACGATGTACGCCGCGCTTCCGTAATTGACATTAGGCTGTTCCTGTATGCCGTCGAGCTGCTCTGCACTCTGGCCCCATAGCCCGCTTACCGGCAAGAACAGCACCAATACCGTAATCGTCGTACACCTTCCCATAATTGCATACGAAGCTATCACAATCTCATGTACTTCACAAACCAGAAATTATCCTTCGCGCAATTTAACTACACAGTGAATATTCTGTGCGCAAAACTGTTCATATGCGATATTATCTTTTACTCCACAATGTCCAGCATATGTGCAATAATGTGAGTGTGAAAGTATCAGATAAATGGGCATTTATTGTGCCGGTTATCCTGGTGGTCGCGGTGCTGCTTCTGAATCTTTCCCCTCAGTTTCGAGCAGGTGACCTTAGAATCTACGATCAGTTACTGGGACTACGGCCGGCGGTAGAGGAAGACGATCGTTTTCTCATGCTCGCGGTAGACGACCGGTCAATCGAGTCAGTCGGGGGCTGGCCCTGGAGCCGTGACATCCTCGCAAATGCAATGCTGACGCTCGAAGAATACGGTGTCGATCGCATTCTTTATGACATCGAGTATATAGATGAAAGCCCGCGCGGCATTGACCGGCAGTTGCTGGACGAGGAACTGCCGAGCGAATTCGATGAGGCGTTCGCCGCGGTAGGCCAGAACGCACTCGATCTGATCGAGGCGGTGGCCGCCGGTCAGATAGCGCCCGAAGAGGCGGTGGACTTCGCCGACGATCTCATGATGTTGACCGACCGTGAGCGGGACGCACTTCTGGAGACCGTCCAGGATGTTGCACGCGACCACGACCAGTACATGGGTCGCGCGGCTGAAGTCGTTGGTTCGGTGTTCTACACCAACAACGTTCTCAACCTGCCGAATCATATTGCGCCGGTTACTGAAGAGCATCTCGAATTCGCCCGCGACCGGTTTTCCGTAGCGGATGCACCGGAGGAGCCGCACCCAATCCAACAATTCGCCCGTATTCAGCCGGTAATACCTCCGATCGCCGAGCATGCGGCGGGAGCCGGTTTCACCCAGGTTGTCATTGATCCGGACGGCGTACGACGCCGGGTTAATCTGCTGGCCGAACACGACGGGCGACTTTTTCCTCAGCTCGCCGTCAGTCCACTTCTGGACCTGCTCGGCGATCCCGGCGTCGAAGTAGAGGACTCGACGGTTCGCCTGGTGGAGGCCGATCACCCGGACTATGAGAGTCCGCAGGATATCGAGATCCCGCTGTCGCACGACGGACGACTGATGATTAACTGGCCGCCCGGGGATTTCGGAGACCACTTCCGTGTTGAGAGCTACATGGCTATCTACAATTACGAAGCGGCTCGGGATGATATCTACGACCTTCTTCTGCAGATGGAGCAGGCCGGGTTTCTGCAGGCTTTCGCCGGTACATCGCCGATCGAACACTACGAGGCCGCGGACACACTCAGACGCGAAATTATGACTGAAGAACGCTCTTCGGACGAATTCAGTTCCTACCTGGCTGAACGAAGCGGGTTTATTGAATCGGCACGGGAGTTTTCCGAGGGCGACAGCCGCGAGTTTCTGGAAGAGGAAATCGGCAGAGCACTGGAAGCCGCTGAAGAACCTGAGGAACAACAGGAGTTAGAAGGGATCCTCGAGGACATTGCGGTCACATTCGACGAACTTGACTCTCGACTCGACACATACGAAGAACTTTCAGGGCGCCTTTCAGACGCTGTAGAAGATTCGTTCGTCGTAATCGGGCAGACCGGTATCGGTACCGTTGATATCGGAGTCACCCCGTTTTCCAGGCTCTATTTCAACCTTGGTACGCACCCGGCGGTTGCCAACACCATCCTGCAGGAGGATTTCATTGTAGAACTGCCGCGCTGGATGTCGCTGGTTGCGGCGGCATTCTTCGGCCTCGCCGTAGGGTTCGGCACCGCCCGTATGGACGCAAAGAAGAGTGTAATCTTCGGTATCGTTTCGTTCGTTGTGGTTGCTGCCGCCGGAGCACTGCTCTTTATGCTTACCGGCCGGTATATCGGCATGAGTTCACCGCTCTTAGCGGTCGGACTGACCTTTGTCGGATCAAGTGCCCACGCCGCCATTAAGAACTCAGCCGAGCGGGCCTTCCTTCGAAACGCATTCTCCCGATATCTGTCTGCCGATGTAATAAGCCAGATCATGGAAGACCCAAGCAAACTCGCGCTCGGTGGCGAGAAGAAGTACCTCACCGCGATGTTCACCGACCTGGAGGGGTTTTCCACCATATCTGAACAGCTTGACCCGGCCGACCTCGTACGACTGCTGAACGAATACCTCACGGAGATGAGCGACATTATCCTGGATGTGCACGGTACGATCGACAAATATGAGGGCGACGCAATAATCGCTTTCTTCAACGCTCCGCTTGACGACGAGAACCACGCGGCGAACGCCTGTGAGGCCGCCATTAAAATGAAGCGGATCGAAACCAATCTCAACAACCGGTTTCTCGAACAGCGGCTCACACCCAATCCACTTTCCACGCGAGTCGGCATTAACACCGGAGAGATGGTCGTGGGGAACATGGGAACCGAACGGCAAATGGACTACACCATTATGGGCCACGCGGTAAACCTCGCCGCACGGCTCGAAGGAGTTAATAAACAGTACGGATCAGCCATTCTCGTTAGCGAAGAAACAAGGCGCGTGGCCGGTGACCGCTTTCTGTTTCGCCGACTCGACCGCGTACGGGTCGTTGGTGTACATGAACCGGTCCAGCTTTATGAGCTGCTCGATGAAAGACGGGCTGCGAGCGGGGAACTGCGTACCCGCGTCGAGACATTCGAAGAGGCAATCGATGCATTCAGGGCACATGATTTCTCCCAGGCCGGTCGACTGTTCGCTTCGATCGTAGAAGAAGCCCCGAACGATATACCGGCGAAACGATACGCCGAGCGCTGCAGGAAGTACGTTGAAAATCCGCCTCCGTCCGACTGGGACGGCGTCTATAAACTCAGCGAGAAGTAACACGTTCTATCCACGGGGGCTGGTCGACAGCCCCTGGGTGGATTCTGAAAGATGACTGTTCACCAGATTGGGGGAGACAAAAAGAACAGAGCCCTCCGGGAAACTCCCGAAGGACTCTGCCGCGGCAGGCCGGGCATGGTGCTAAACTTGTTGGGGGGACTTCAGTGCCGCTGCCCGACCACACCGCATCGTGGGGGAGGTAGATGCATTATGCGTACAGGAGTGTGTGGGACGAACCGTCCCTGACTCCTTGGCTCCATAACGTATCAGGGACGCGTTTCCTGACAATTTCAGTGACATTACATGTATGTAATTCGCAGGCGGGATCAAGACCCGGAGGATGAGCTGCCGGGAGGCTGCGTGGGCAGATGCACTCTTACTTCCGTGCCCACACCCAGCTCGGAGTGTATATCCACCGAGCCCCCGTGAGCCTCCACAATGGCCTTAACAAGGCTCAGCCCGAGGCCCAGCCCCGGCCTGTCACGGGCGTCAGCGCCGCGATACAGCCGGTTCCAGATGCGGGGCATATCTTCCTCTTCGATTCCGCTTCCATTATCACGAACGCGGAACACAACCGAGTCTTCGAGCGCAATCGAGGAGAGCTCCACACTTGAGCCCGACGGCGAGTACTTGATTGCATTATCGAGAAGATTGGCAAGTACCTGACGGAGCCGCACCGGATCAGCTTCGAGCGTCATTCCATCGACATCACCGAGTTCAATGCGGATACCCTTCGCGTCGGCCACGTACTCGTACAGCTCGGCAGCATCGCGAAGGACTTCACCGGCGTCGACCTGCTCAACCCGCAGATTCAGCGCACCTGACTGCGCCTCGGAGATATCCATGAGCGTATTCAGCAGCCGGAGCATGGTATCACTCTCTTCAATGCAGTCGGCAAGCGCATCGCGCAGCGCCTCCTCATCGCCTTCGGGGCTCTTCAGGGCGAGCTCAGCGGTTCCCCGCAGGCGCGTGATCGGAGTACGAAGATCGTGCGCAACCGCATCGAGCGCATCGTGCATTCCGCCGATGAGCCGTTCGATTCGCGCGAGCATCTCGTTGAAATACACGACAAGATCGTGCATATCTCCCTCGTCGCGCAGGAATCCACCCTCTTCAGGAATACGGTTGTCGAAGTGCCCTGTGGTAAGAATAGCATGCACCGCATCACTCAGATCGCGAACCGGTTTTAGCACCCGGAACGCGAGCAACAGGCCCAGGATCAGACTCATCCCGACCACCGCCGAGGCGATAATCATGAAATTGCGCCTGAAGAGATCAAGCAGTTGGTCCCGGTCTTCGGTGGACAGTCCGACCTGCAGGTAGTTATTCTCATCGAGCCGTATTCCGGCAATTTCCAGATTATACGGTAGCGTTTCCGATTCGAGCGTCTGCACCCCGTCCCAGTCCGAAAGCGATCCCGACTCCAGCTCGCCCATATTAAAGCCCTGCTGCCAGAGTGCGGGGATGCTGAAGAACTGTGTCTCGTTGTCGGCGTCCGCGATGCGCACGAAAAACGCCCGTTCACCAACAAGGACCGTTCGCGCATCAATTTCGTTTCGAAGCGCTTCGACGCCTCCGGACTGAAACCGTGCCCAGTATCCGAGCAGCCGCGTGGACAGCTCCTGCAGGTCATCCTGCTGCAGCGAGTTGTAGAGCGAATAAAAGCTGATGGAGAACAGGGCAATAGCCCCCACCAGGAAGATGGAAGAAAACAGGAGCGTCAGCCTTACATACGTTGCCGAAAGAAAGTGTCTAATTACTTTTGAGAACGTAGCCCACGCCTCTGACAGTGTGGATAAGCTTCGGTTCGTATCCTTCATCTACCTTCTTCCTCAGTCGCCAGACAAGCACGTCGACTACATTCGTCTGCGGATCGAAATCGTAGTTCCATACGTGCTCCATAATCATGGTCTTCGAAAGCACGGTACCCGCATTCCGAATCATATATTCAAGCAGCGAGAACTCCCGCGGCTGCAATTCAATAACCTGATCACCCCGTTTCGCTTCGTGCCTCAGAAGATCGAGCGTAAGGTCGCCGTAGGTCAGCGTGGTTGTCGCCTTTCCACGCCCGGCCCTGCGCATGAGCGCCTGAAGCCGTGCAAGCAATTCGGAAAACGAAAACGGTTTGGTAAGATAGTCGTCGCTTCCGGTCTGAATTCCCTTGATCCGGTCTTCGACCGAGCGCTTGGCACTGAGAATGATTATGGGTGTCTCGATATCCTCCTCCCGCACGCGCTGCACCATCGTGAGCCCGTCCATTCCAGGAAGCATAATATCGACAATCGCAGCGTCATACGGCGTCTGCCGCATATACGCGTATCCGTCTTCCGCGGTCTTCACGCAGTCCACCGCGTATCCGGACTGTTCGAGCCCCTTTTTGACGAACGAGGAAATCTTTTCGTCGTCCTCTACAACAAGAACTCTCATTACACCCCTTTCAGGCCCACCTGCCGGACTGGTACCCGGCCCTGATTCGTCCTGCGCCGAGACAACGCTCACCATCATAGAGAACCCCGAACTGGCCCGGCGCAACGCCTCTGTCGCATTCGGAAAGATAGAGGTTGATGGTTTCCCCCACCCCGGATGCCCTGCCGGATTTACCCTCCGCACCGCCCGGATCGATCCGGCAGGCGACACGCTTGGGGCCGTGCCGCAGCTTCACGCTGAATCGATTCGTCGCTTCCGCCCCCGCAGCAGCCGTCCAGTCAGGCCGCCGTCCTATCCAGTGCAGAGACTCAAGTTCCACTACATCCGATGCCTGCCGGGAGACAGCCTCTCCATGGGTGACAAACACGACATTCCCGTCGACGTCCTTTCCGGTCACGTACCACGGACCACCCGAGAGTCCAAGCCCCTGCCGCTGTCCAATGGTGTAGAACCAGAAGCCACGATGAGAACCGAGCGTACGGCCGGTTTCCCGTTCCACGATTCGCCCTTCCTTCTCGCCGAGATAGTAGCGGACAAAGTCCGGATAGCGAATCTTTCCGAGAAAGCAGATCCCCTGACTGTCCGGCCGGGCACGGTTTGCCAGATCCAGGCGATCGGCGAGGGTGCGGACATCAGCCTTCTGCAATCCGCCGATGGGAAACAGGGTGCGCGAGAGCTGCTCCTGGCTCAGATGAGAAAGGAAATAACTTTGATCCTTGACCGGATCGGGGGCGCGGTACAAATGAACGTCGCCGCCGTCAGCTTCAACCAGTCGACCGTAGTGGCCGCTGGCAACCCAGTCGGTGCGCTCGCCCACCCGCTCGAGAAATGCGCCAAATTTAATACGTTGATTGCAGAATATATCGGGGCTCGGGGTACGCCCCGCCCGCAACTCCGAAAGCGCGTACTCCACAACACGCTCGTAGTAGTCGTGCTGCAGCGACACCACCTCGAGCGGAACGCCGAACTGCCGGCACACCATTCGAGCGTAGCCGAGATCGTCCTCCCACGGGCACTCTCCGAGCGAGGAAACGTCATCCTCAAGCCATATCTTAAGATAGAACGCGGTGATGTTCGTAAATCCCGCAGCGGAAAGGCGGGCGAGCGCGACCGAACTGTCGACGCCGCCTGAAACAAGCACCCCGACCGGATCGGAATACGCCGGGCGCCTGTTGCCCTCCGGAGTCCAGGCGGTGGAGAGATTTTCTGTAGTGTGGTCCTGCGTTGCCTGTACGACCATGGGGATATTGTGTCAAACTGTAGGCGCAGTGGCAACGCCACACCTACACGTCAGCCTCGGCTGCAGCCAGAGTTACATGCTCTCGACGGCCATTGCGGAAACATGCGTCGGGATATGGGAACAAAATTGCCGCTGAGTCGAGGGATTGGTATTCTCTTTCGCACAACTTCTATTTGTCCGGACAGTGCGTGGTGTGCGTGCATACCCGTTATGCGCAACTGAACCAGTGCGGAGTCGGCCTCTTAAGATACTGAACGCTTAAGAATCGGACTTTGCCTTTAGTTCCAATGCGACACACGGGGTATGCGTTTGTCACAACCTTTGTGCATAAGGAGCAGTTCTCTTGAATAATGGAAAAACCGTCGGTATAAGCGACCTCTCGCTCTACGTTCCCCGTCCGAGTATGGACCTTCAACGCCTCCTCGAACATCGCGTTGAGCAGCAGCCGTCTCTCAAACGCCGGCTGAATCGGGCACTCGAAATGACCGGTCAGAAAAGCATGCGGTTCCCGGAACTCTGGCAGGACAATGCCACCCTCGCCGCACAGGCCTCGCGGGAACTGCTCGAGCGTGCGGGGAATAACACACTCCCGGCAATGCGATATCTTTCGGTAGGCACTGAAACCTCCGTGGATCATTCAAAACCCATCGCCGCCTATGTAGAAGGCATGCTGCAGCGAAGCGGTATCGACATTCCCGACACTCTGAGCACCTTCGAGGTCCAGCACGCCTGCGCGGGCGGAACCGTCGCAATGACAAGCGTAGCCGCGATGCTGTCTTTGTCACGACGCACGGACGAATCTGGTCTTATCGTATGTTCCGATATTGCCCGCTACGACGCACCGAGCACCGCCGAGATTACTCAGGGTGCCGGCGCGGTCGCCATGCGCATTGAAACCGACCCCCGTCTGCTTACCATCGATCTGAGTACTCCCGGGTACTGTTCACGGGACGTTGACGATTTTTTCCGCCCGCTCGGCTCGACAACGGCGAAGGTCAAAGGCGGCTACTCGGTCCAGTGTTATCATGAGTCGCTGGATGCGGCATTTCTCGACCACTGTGCCAGGCGTGACACAGCGCCTGAAACAGTGCTCCACGACACCGATATGTTTGTTGTTCACGTGCCCTTCTACAGAATGGGCATTACGGCAATGAATAATCTCCTGTCCAAGTACATATCCGAGGATCAGGAAAAGGTCGATTCATTTCTCGAAGAGCGGGGATTCTATAAGGGGCTTGAACCGGCTCAGAGGATCGGAAACATTTACTCAGGGTCCGCCTACATGGCGCTGATGTCACAGCTTGCAGAACGCTACAGTGTGCTCGGGTCGGACATCGTGGGAAAGAAGGTACTGCTTGCAAGCTACGGGTCGGGAAACACCATGGTCGTTCTGTCCATGACTGTTGCACCCGATGCACCTGCTGTGATCGAACAGTGGGACCTCGCCGGGACAATCGCCGAAGGCCGCGAAAGCGGAATGGACGAATACGAGCAATGGCTTGAGTTCCCCCTCGACCGGGATGAATACGCGCGCCGCATGGAAGGGGCCACAGTCAGAACAGGCGAATACTATCTCGCTGGAATACGGGAAGATGGGTACCGTGAGTACGAATACAGACAGTAACAGCAGGCACGGGAGCGTCGGGAATAACGGAGATTTAGGCGATCGAAAGGCGGCTCATCTCGACATATGTGTGGGCGCCGACCGCTATGAGGTAGAAACAGGCAGCACGCTGCTCGACAGAGTGCGCCTCGCACACCGGGCTGTTCCCGAGGTGTCGTATGACGATGTAGATATGCGCACCGAGTTTCTCGGATACACCCTCTCCATGCCGCTTCTCATAAGCTCCATGACCGGAGGCAGCGCAGGGGGCTACGCGGCAAACAAGGAACTTGCGGTCGCAGCTCAGAAAGCCGGAGTTCCCGTTGGAATGGGGAGCATTCGCATCCTTTTCCGCAAGCCGGAGGTCGCGGACCATTTTCGACTGAAGGATTATGCACCCGACGTACCGGTCATTGCGAATATCGGTGGCGTTCAGACCCGGGAACTCGATCACACGGAATTGTTCGGCTGGATTCGTGAGCTTGGCGTAGACGCACTGGCAGTGCATCTGAATCCGGGGCAGGAGCTTTCGCAACAGGACGGCGACCGGGACTTCCGGGGTGTACTCAATGCAATTCGTCAGCTCTGCGACCACTGTCCCGTTCCCGTGATTGTAAAGGAAACCGGCTTCGGCATAGGACCGCACGATGCAGGGCGTCTGATCGAAGCCGGGGCATCATTCATTAACGTTGCCGGCGCCGGAGGAACCAACTGGATTCAGGTTGAACGCTACCGGCTGCCGGCCGCGCTTGCCGAGGTAGCCGCGGAGTTCGAAAACTGGGGCACACCGACCGGTATCCTGGTGAAAACGCTCGTCGATCGACGCATTCCCGTGATCGCCTCGGGGGGACTGCGCTCCGGAATGGATCTGGCCAAGTGCGTTGCGCTCGGTGCGAAGCTGGGCGGTTTCGCGCTTCCTCTGATCCGCGAAGTGACCGAGGGCGGAAGCGCCGCGGTCGTTGACCGGATTAACCACTACCGGGATGTGCTGCGGACCGTTATGACACTTACCGGCAGCAGGACACTTGCCGAACTTGCCGACGGAAAAGCCTTTTTCGATCCGCCCTTTCTCGAGTTCGAGCAGCAGTACCTCACAACCCAATAGCACAGCGCCGGGGCGTACCTGATGAGCACAGCACACGATCACACGAAACAGGAAAACACGAATAACGCCGCGACACTCGATCTCGGCAGAAGCTTCCGCAAAATGGGCGTAAACGAGCGACTCAGCTATCTTACCGGAAAACTCGGGCTTACTCCCGAGGAAGTAGGAGCGGTCAGCGGGGAAAGCGATCTATCCGACCTGTGCAACGTTATGGTGGAATCGGCGGTCGGGCACATGGCCGTACCCCTTGGCATTGCCGCCGGCTTCAGGATCAATGAACGGACCGTGAATATTCCCATGGCAGTTGAAGAGCCGTCCGTCATTGCCGCAGCGACCCACGCCGGATCGCTTATCAGCCGGCGTGGCGGCGGGTTCACCGTCGAGACCGATGACCCGATCATGTGCGCGGAGGTGTACCTGCGGCATGCGCGAGTTCCATCCGATGGAGCGGAACTCAAACGTCTTCGCGCGGATGTAGAGGACCAGCTCGCCTCGCCACTTGCCGGCATGACCGCCCGTGGCGGCGGCTTCAGAGATATGACCGTTGAATCACTCGACGATACATACACAGCGGTTCGGCTGTACATCGACACGCGCGATGCAATGGGGGCGAACATCCTCAACACCGCGGCCGAATCGGTTCGTGGAATGCTCGCCGAACGCCTTGGTGGGGAAAGCCTCATGGCCATTCTCACGAACGCTGCCGATACGCGCACGGCAACCGCGTCGTTCAGCATGCCGGTGGAACACTGTGCGCGGGCCGGGAAAAGCGGGGCTGAAATGGCCGCGAGAATCGTCGCGGCAAACGAAGTGGCGAAAATTGACTATCATCGTGCCGTTACCCATAACAAAGGCATCATGAACGGAGTGTCGAGCCTTGCCCTGGCCACCGGCAACGATACCCGTGCTATAGAAGCGGCGTGCCATGCCTACGCTTCGCGCAGCGGCCGCTACGGTGCGCTCACCGAATACACCGTAACGGACGACAGGCTTCACGGGCGACTGACACTTCCCCTGGCATTCGGAACGCTCGGCGGAACGGTCGGCTTTCACCCCGCTACCCGGTTTGCCCTGAAAGTGCTCGGCAAGCCCGGCGCAATGGAACTCGCCGGCATCGCCGCCGGCCTCGGTCTCGCACAGAACTATGCTGCAGTCAGTGCACTCGTGGGCGAGGGAATCCAGCAGGGGCATATGCGGCTGCACGCCAACCGACTCGCCTGGCAGGCAGGAGCCCGAGGAGCGGAGCTGCAGAAGACCGCCGAGGAAATCGCGCGGGCCGGCCAGTACAATCAGCGCGCCGCCGAAGAAGCGCTTGAGCGCGTCCGCGCATCGCGGTAAGGTTGGCTTCCGAGATTATGCGTACTGCTTATGCCGAAGCAAGTCCGAGCCTCGCGCTTATCAAGTACTGGGGCAAACAGGAAGACGGGGTAAACATTCCCGCGACAACGAGTATTGCCGTAGGTCTCGACGCGCTGCGGACGCGTACCACTGTGCGGACGGGCACTCCCGGCCATGCCGCGGACATGCCCAGCCATGGCACGGGCACTCCCAGCCATGCCGCGGGCACTCCCAGCCATGCCGCGGGCACTCCCCA
>CAZMEV010000019.1:9116-22093 GCA_964565375.1 uncultured Spirochaetaceae bacterium | reverse complement strand
CGGGCACTCCCAGCCATGCCGCGGGCACTCCCAGCCATGCCGCGGGCACTCCCCACCATACCGCCGGCACCGGCCTGGACGAGTCTCCCGACTTTTCGGTCACCGTAGATGGGGAGATACAGGATCCGCATCACTTCTCCGCGGTGATCAATGCACTGCGCAGCCGCGCGCGCGAGCTCGGGGTGCGACGCGCCGGCGATCGGCTCGATATTGAGTCACACAACAATTTTCCAACCGCCGCCGGCGTGGCAAGTTCGAGTAGCGGGTTTGCAGCCCTCGTGCTGGCGCTCGACGCATACTTTGAACTGAATCTCGAACCGCAGGAAGCCAGCCGCACCGCCCGCGAAGGGAGCGGAAGTGCTGCGCGAAGCGTCTACGATGGATTTACCCGCTTCGATGCCGGCGCGTCTGCCGCACGACAACTGTATCCGGCGGACTACTGGCCTGAGCTTCGTGTCCTCGTCGCCCTGACGGATACCGGACGCAAGCCCACCGGCTCGCGCTCGGGAATGAACCACACACGCAATACGAGCCCCTTTTACCGTCCCTGGGTGGACGACTCGTTTTCCCTCGCCGAGGCTGCCGCCCGGGCTCTCGGAAATCGCGACATTGAAGCGCTCGGCACGCACATGCGTGAAAGCTATCTGCGCATGACCGGAACCATGCTCGCCGCCTCCCCGGCTGTCATCTACTGGAAGCCGGAAAGCCTTGCGCTTATTGAACTGTGCGCCCGGCTTCGTGAGCAGGGCATAGCCGCCTGGGAGACAATGGATGCCGGACCACAGGTCAAGATCCTCACTACGGATACCGACCTTGCCGCCGTTCGCGATGCCGTCGAGCAGTCAGGCGCTGCACGTCGAACCATTGAAAGTGCCGCAGGCGGAACGGTAATCATGCATGCGAACGAGACCGCCGAATGAACTCGTCCGGCAAAGCGCTTGAAGTTCCCGGCAATCTGCTGCTCGCGGGCGAATACGCTATTACCCTCGAGAAGCGACGCGGAATAACCTTTGCCGCCGGCCCTCCTGTACGTGTCCACCTCGAGCCGGCCGAGCATTTCCGGCTTCGCGCCCGATTCGGCCTACGCGACGAAGCGGAGGACCGGCGCAGTCCCGTGTTCACCGCGGCACTCAACCTTTTCGCCGACCCGATCCGCTTCGAGGAAATCGCCGCGCGCGCCGGCACACCGGCGGCACAGGAGGCCACCGCGCGACGTTCCGCCTTCGACCGCAACAGCAGTCTGCCGGCGCTCTCCATCACCGTCGATTCGAGCAGCCTGTTCACGCCCGGCGGACGGAAGCTCGGCTTCGGCTCGAGCGCCGCAGCTGCCGTCGGCACGATTGCCGCTCTGCTGACTGCTGTTGATATTGACCCCGTTGCCGATCGCCGCCTCACCGCCCTGCTTGCCACCGCTGCTCATCGCGACGCCCAGAACGGCGCCGGCAGCGGGTACGATGTTGCCACCAGCTGTTTCGGCGGTATAGGGCTCTTTACCGGCGGCAGATGGCCGGACTACGAACGGATCGATCCCGTATGGCTTCCGCCGCTGGGCATTACCAGCGGGGAGTTTCCCGAATCTACCTCCGGAGCGATCAGTTGCTTTCGCAGGGCACTGGAAACCGACGAAACACGGATATCCGGGCTGCTCGATCAGAGCGACCAAGCGGTCCACGCATTCGCCGCCGCGGCAGACTGGCAGGACGGCCGGCGTGCGCTCGAACGCTCCCGCGAGGTGGGTGTTGAAATAGGCCGTGCGATCGGGGTACCCGCCGAGGTATTACCCGAAACTGTCTACGGCGAGAATCACGGGATCTGCGGAGACCGGTTCATGAAAGCACTCGGAGCGGGCCGGGAAACCATCGGCCTGTTGCCGTATCTTCCCGATTGCGGTGATGCGGCCGTACCATGCGATATGGAGGGACTTCGATGGGCATAGGCTGCAATCTGGGAGGACTTCGATGGGCATAGGCTATGGGAAGCTGCTGCTCTTCGGTGAGCACGCGGTCGTACACGGACATCCGGCTGTCGGCGTCGGATGCACCCTGCAGACATCCTTTTTTTTTGAGGCTGATGGTTCCCCACCTCCCTCCGGCGACCCGGGAGACGCGGGAGGCGAAACACTCACTATCTCGGCGTCAGGTCGGAGCTTCAGGGTCCGCGGAATCTCGCCGCGTGACCGCGACTCACTCGAGGCGGCAATTGTCCGCGGGCTCACTGCAGCCGGCGAGCGCGGAGGCATACCCGATGAAGCCACCACCATTCTCGTGGACAGCACGGTACCCCGCGGCGTAGGACTCGGCTCATCGGCGGCACTCTGTGCGGCCATCGCCGATGCGCTGTATGTGCCGGAGAGCAGCGCGGGAGAGCATGGGAGCTCGGGGGACGACACGGGGCCGCATGGCCGGTCTTCGAACCACCCGGAGCCACTCGGATCTTCGCGACTCGAAGCGCTCGCCTCCATAGCCCACGAAATCGAACATCTCTATCACGGAAAGCCGAGCGGAGTTGACACCGCCTTGAGCGTATACGGCGGTATTCGCGCCTTCTCGCGTGGTGCAACCGGCGCGGCGCAGCCTGCCTCGGCGGCGACGACCGGAGGCAGCGCGCGGTCCTGGCCGCTGTCGCCGGCCCCCGATAGCAGTGTGACGCTGCTCTACGGTCATGTGCCGCGATCCGGTGACACCAAAGGCCTGGTCGCCCGAATTTCGCAGGCGCTCTCACGCGGCGACCGCGACGCCGTCGAGCGGGTCGAGGAGCTCGGACGACTTTCCGGGGAAGCGATCGCGGAGATGGATGCTCGAAAGCCCGACGCGGGGCGGCTCGGGGCGCTGGCGTGGAAGGCGCACGCGGCGCTCGGTGCGCTCGGGCTTTCGACGCAGGCGCTCGAAACGGTGCTCGCCGCCGGCCGGCATGCGGGGGCGCGGGGTGGGAAGTTGAGTGGGGCCGGCGGCGGGGGTGCGTGGTTTCTGCTGTTCGATGATCCGGAACACGCGGACGCCGGCCGAACCGCGATTCGCGAGCAGATGCCGGATACTCCCATGTTCACAATGCCGCTCGTGCCTGCCGGTCAGACGTGAAAGCGACGAGCGCGGCTGCTCATGCCGCTGCGTTGTGCAATCGGGCGCACCAGGTGTTCCTTCCGGTCAGACGTGAAACCGGCGTCCGAGCGGCATTCGCTTTCGAAGCGAACGGTGATAATAGACCAGAAAGCCGCCCACCGGTGAAAGCGCGGCCACCACGACAAGCGACCACCCGGGAATCGGTCTGCCGGTGAGATAGGCACTGATAATCATATCGAGACCGACAACGAACACTCCTGTGCCGGCAATAATGGCTGCAGCGACATTAGCCCCGCGTTCGGACATGCGCATGACTGATACGATAACCCCGAGCGCGGTACCCGCGGCGAGCACAATAATGGGCACACCGATAACAAGTGACCAGCTGAGCGTTCCTCCGAGCGCATCGAGCAGGACAAGCCCCGCGATTACGAGCCCTATCTCACTCAAGGCGATCACAACCGGACGACTCCAGGCGATAAGCGGCACTGTGGAAATGGCCCATACCGAAACAAGGCCGACAATGCTGTAGACGATCCACATTCCGGTGTCCGGAAGAAGCAGCCCGAGAACAGCAAGCGTCAAGGTCGGCGTCATGAATACAACGAAAAGAATCTGTCGGGCGAGCAGCCGCTTCACCCCCGGCGTCGCCGGGTAGTTCGCCCTGCCCCCGGCATCATCCTCGGGCCATGGCCCCTGTGGCGTTGTACGGGCATCCTCGGGCACCCGTGTACCGCAGAGTGGGCAGGCGACCGCCTGGTCTTCCAGCTTTACTCCGCATCTGTAGCAGTAGGGCATAGGGTATCCTGTCGTGGGGTATAGTTTGTTTCAAGCGCCACCGAAAGGCCGCGGGAAACCATCGACCTGAAAAACGCTCTCTCCAGACTCCGGTCACGGCTGAGCGACCCCCAGGTGATCGACACCTCGTCACCGCAACTGATAACGCCGCAGTTCGTACGTGTCACCGGGCTCGGAGGGGGAATGAACTCCACCCCGGTAATCTCGCGATCGAGAAGTCCGGGAAGGGTAACCCGACCGAGGTTGCTCAGGCTTCCGGAAAACTGTGGCTCGCTGATTCGCTGATAAAAATAGGAGAGCACGCGGTCTTTCAGCGAGCGTGGCAGCAGGCGGAGAATCGGGTGGCGTTCGCTTCCGATATTTCGCTTGAGATGACGGGAGAGCTCACGGCGATCGAGTCCCAGATCCATTTGCCGGGACACCCTGAGGGCGAGTTCCTCGAGCGTGTACGTTCCGAGTCTCGGGTCGATTTCCGGATCAACATACAGAAAGAAATTGCGCATGGTATCCGAGGGAAAGAATCTGCGAAGGTTAACCGGCACAAGAATACGTATCGGGCGTTTCCTTGTGCCGCTTTGCTCCATAACCTCAGTCAGCGCAAGCATGTGAAAGGCCACCAGAAGCGGCGTAATTTTCACCCCGATGGATCCTGCGAGGTCACGAAGCCCGGAGTACGGCACCCGGCCTGTTGTCACAAAGTACCGACCGGTGACAACGCGTCCGGGAAGCCGCCACGCGGGCTCCTTGCGGTGAACGGGGGGAACATCGGGCCGGTATAAATCGTGAAAACTGTCCCTGCCTTCCGACGGATCCGGCGTCACGCCCGGTCGAAGCAGATCGCTCCCTTCGCGCGGGTCGCTGCTTTGGTGCCGGCGGCTACTTCGCTGCCCGTCGCTGCCCTCGCGCGCGCCGCTGCTTTGGTGCCGGCCGCTGCCCTGCCGTAGATCTCTGCCTGCCTGCAGGGCACTGCCTGCTCCCGGGTCGCTTCCGCCGGCTTCGGCTGCCAGCAGGTACTCGGCGACAAGACTGCGCAGAAACCGCAGAGCACCGGTGCCGTCGGTGAGAATGTGTGATACCTCGAGCGCAATGCGGTTGCGGTAGGCCCTTACACGATATGCAAACCGCCCCGGGCCGCGAATACGGAAGTCCATGTTCGGATGCCGGCTGTCGGGCATGACCCGGGGTGATCCGCGATTGGTCTCGAACAGGTACCAGAACACGCCTCGACGCAGTTCAACCTGAAAGTATGGAGTTCGCCGGGCCATCCGCTGCAGCGCGCTCTCCAGGCGGGCAAGGTCCACATGCTCCCGCAGTGATATACTAATGCGAAAGATCGTTGTATGGCGTCGTCCTGCAATTGCGGGGAAGATAAGCGCGGCGTTATCAAGCCGGAACCAGGGCGCGTCTGCGGTGCTCACGTGGTGGACAGTCTATGCGGCCCGGTGGCTGCATTGCAACGTGCTGCCCCGTTCAGGTCACGCGGTTTCCTGAGTCGTGCGTGGTGCGCCGGTCAGGTCACGCGGTTTGCCGGTCGTGCGACATGCGCCGGCCAGGCCACGCGGTTTCCTGAGTCGTGCGATGTGCGCTTGACGCAGCGGTTCGGTGTTGCGAAGGTTCGAGTGAAAAGCATGCCGTCACATATAAGCCACTACTTATTTGCATCCGACCTCGTACAGCGAACGCTACCGGCCGCCGATGCGGCAGCGGTGAGTGCCGACTTCGATTCTTTTCTCTGCCTCGGGGCTCAGGGGCCGGATCTGTTTCTTCACAACCGCAGGCGAAGACCGTCGGGAATCACCTATGGGATGGTTCTGCATCGTAAATCAGCCGGCCGATTCTGCGCTTCACTTGTCGAGACGAACCGGCATAAACCGCTGATTTCCCCGGAGGGCGCCTACACCATCGGATGGCTCAGCCACGTTGTACTCGATCGGATCCTCCACCCCTACATTAATTATCGCGCGGGATGGGTTATTCCGAAACATCCGGAAACCTACCACTATCGGGTTAACCACGTGTTTCTCGAACGGACAATAGATGTGCTCCTTCTGCGCGAAAAGCGGAATATGCAGCCCGAGGAATTCGATTTCGCCTCGAAAGTAGAGGTGGACCCTGGCGAAGCCCGTGGTGTTTTCGGCTCGGTGCGCGAGGCGCTCGTATCTTCAACACGGCGCGGGGAAAACGATTCCGACCTGAGCCGCAGAATTCGCAACGCCTATCTGGATGCGGTCGACTATTATCATGCCATTAACACAGTCGACCGAAGACGTGCCCGGATGGAACTCGAGTTCTCTGATGAAGAACTTCCGTTCTGGCTCGGCATATATCATCCGATCTGTCTGCCAAGGGATATCGACTTCGGAAATCGGAACCGCAGCCCCTGGCGACATCCCTGTTCGGGAGAATTCTATTCGACCGAGAGCGTGGACGATATGTATGCACGCGGGCTGGGTATCGCAGAGCAGCTTGTCAGGCGGGTTCGGGAGGCATGGGAGGGATCACGACGGTGTTTCGATGAGCCCCCGCTCGGCAGGGGAAGCCGCACGGAAGCTGAAAACAGCAGCGAAACCGACACCAGCACGGAAGCTGAAAACATCAGCATCTCCGGCACAGGCGAGACAGCTTCGCAGGGAAACGGGGCAACGATGGCAGCCGGTCAGGATTCAGATGACCCCGAGGTACCGCTGGAGCGGCTGATTGGAAACGGTGATCTCAGCGATGAGCGGCTGGAAGGCGAGCCCTGCCGCCGCACTACCTTCTCTGTTCTCGATTTTCCGCGTGCGCTTCGGGAGATTCGAAGCGAAATTATGTCCAACCCGTATCCAGAGTATCGTCCCGGCTGAGGTCGAATAGCCGTGACAGGGTATCACCCAGGGTATTCAGACCATAGACCGACAAACCCAGAACGACACCTGGAAGGATTGCAAGATGCGGGGCAACATGCAGGTAATTCCGGGCCTCGCGCAGCATGAGGCCCCAGGTGGGCGTCGGGGGCTGACTGCCAAGTCCGAGGAAACTCAAGGCAGCCTCTATTGTTATGCATAGTGCAAAGCTGCTTGTCGCAATGACAAGTACGTTCGGCATAACATTCGGCAGAATGTGCATGGCCACAGTGCGGTGGGCGGGTGTGCCCAGACCGCGGGAAACGTCCACATAGCCTTCCTGGCTGACAGAAAGCGTTTCGGCCCGGACAGTCCGGGCGAACAGAGGAGCGAACATTATGCCAAGCGCTATGGATACCTGGATTGCACCGCTTCCAAGCACAGCAATGAGCGCGACCGCGAGGAGGATCCCCGGGAAACTCAACATGGCGTCTACAAGCAGCATGATTAACGGGCCGAGTACGCGCCGTTCAAGCCCGGCAGCAAGCCCGAGCGGCAGTCCTACAGCTGCGGCGAGCAGTACGCCCGTTCCCGCCGTTGTAAAGGCCGAACGCGCGCCCCAAACAAGCCGGGTTGCAACGTCACGGCCGAACTCGTCGGTGCCGAGAACATGTCCCGGCGCACCCGGCGACTCAAACCTGCGTTCAAGGTTCTGCCGTACCGGTGAGTACGGGGACAGGGCAGGCCCGAGCAGTGCAGCAGCGATAACGAGTGCAAGCATGGCGATACCGATCCGGCTCATAAGCATATTCCGCCTCGCATGCCGACGAAGTATCGTGCGTCGGTTGCAGTGCCGCTGGCTCCGCGTTCGGCAGTCTTATTCCTCTATCGTCGTTCGACGAAAATCGTAAGTATCGAGTTTGCTGTCCATGTGAAACCCGCTGACAGACTCGCGTAGACCAATAAACCGGTAGTTTGTTCCAGTGAAGACCTTTGGAACCTGTTCGGCGAGAATTTCCTGAGCCTCTTCGTAGAGCTCGTATCGTTCGTCGAGGTCCGGGGTCCGGCGGGCCTCACGTACCAGAGATCTGAACCGTTCGTCGCTCCAGCCGGTATAGGAATCTTCTCCGGTCATTTCTCCGAAGCGCCCGTCGGGATCGAGTTTACCCGTATGTCCGATTACCGTCAGATCAAAATTACCGCCACCATAGACATCGCTTAACCACGTCGACCATTCCACGAGATTAAGGCTGATGTTGAATCCTGCATCCTCGAGCATCTGCTGATACAGCTGTGCGGCGGTTACATGCGGATCGTAGTTCTGAGGGACCGTGATTACAATCTCCTCATCACGCACAGCCCCGGACTCCTCGAGTAGTTCCCGCGCTCGATCGGGATCATACGGATAGAGGTGAGAAAAATCTCTGTGCGCGGGATCACCGGTATCCATGAAGGTACCTCCGATCTCACCACCCCCGTAGGCGATATCAAGAACCTGTTGTTTATCTATGGCATGAGTCACTGCGCGTCGAACGTCTACATCGTCAAACGGTTCGCGCCGGGTGTTCATTGACATAACCATAACGAGACTCGAAAGGCTCTCATCAAGTCGGGCCTGCCCATGGTTTTCGATCCGTTCATGGTCTTCGGGGTTTACTATATCAATCACGTGAAATTCACCGGTGAGAAGTCCCTGAAGCTGCACCGACGGCTCTACCACAATGTTGAATCGCACACCGGAGAGTCTCGGAAGATCGTCCTTCCAGTAGCGCTCGTGCCGGGCAAGTGTGATCCGGCTGTCTCTGACCCACTCGACAAACCGGAACGGACCGGTTCCAACCGGTGCAACCCCGAAATCATGATCTTCCTCGATAAGAGATTCGGGAAGAATTGCTGCCCAGCCGGAGCCGAGCCCGGCAAGAAGAGGAGCAAACGGCTCTTCCATATGAAAACGTACCGTATGGTCATCCACTCGCTCGACCCGGTCGAGTGGACCGAAGTCTTCGCGATTCGGGGCGGAGACTGCGTCACTGAACATACGGTCGAAGGTGGCTACCACGTCGTCAGCTGTGAACGAGTCTCCATTATGAAAGACAACATCCTCTTCGAGGTAAAACGTCCATTCAGTTGCGTCTTCGTTCACATCCCAGTCCCGGGCTAGCGACGGAACAATCTCTCCGTCTTCGTCAGGCTCGACAAGTGTGTCAAAAATGCTTCTGGTGACCTGAAACGTAAGCGTCGCCGGTGAAGCCTGCGGGTCCAGCGTATCAGGATTCCCACTGAGAGCCATACTGAGTCTTCCAGGTTCTTCCTCAGCGGTGCCGAATCCGAGTACTGGTATGGTCGCCAGCACCATTAACACTGCGCCAATCGTAATTGTTCTTTTCATGTTCGCTCTCTTGATTGCAGGCAGGCATCCGGTGCCCGCCTATCCATTCGCCGACCATGCATTCCACACACTACCGTCCGGCACATGCCCGATTCGCGGAACTGACTCCACAAGCGCCCTCGTATACGCGGTCTGTGGCGAACTGAACAGCGTATGCCGGTCACTGATTTCCAGAAGCTTCCCGTCCTTCAGCACTCCCACTTTATCACAAAGGTCAGTAACAACGGAAAGGTCATGACTCACAACAACCAGCGTCAATCCAAGCTCCTGCTGCACTTCCAGGACAAGCCTTACAATTTTGGCGGCTACACTGGCGTCGAGACTTGCCGTCGGCTCATCGAGCAGGAGCAGCTTGGGCGACGAAGCAAGCGCCCGGGCTATACATATCCGCTGACGCTGGCCACCGGAGAACTCGGAAGGACGTCGATCTCCATCCTCGGCAAAAAGCCCTACCCGCTCGAGCAGCCCGGCTACTTCCTCCCGATATCGTCGTTTCATCCCGAGCCCCCAGTGAAGCCTGTTGCCTGTATGATATCGTACTCCGGTATGACCTTCGTGAAGCGTATCGCGGGCGAGGCATGCTTCGGCAATACTCGTTCCAACGGTCAGTCGCGGATTCAGCGTTCCCGTCGGATCCTGCGGGACAACCTGCCGTCGACTGCGTTCGCGCCGTTTCTGCCTGACTGCCGGTAGCCATGACCCCGAGAAAACCTCCAGATCAACTCCATCACAGACAATACTGCCTGCCGAGGGGCTCGTATATCCGGCTATCGCCCGGATCAGCGTGCTTTTCCCCGCTCCACTTTCCCCGACAAGGCCGAACGAAGCTCCCGAATCGACCTCGAATGAGACATCGGAAACGGCGGTAAACGGGCGAGAGCGCATACCCTGTCGATACACGATAGAAACGCCGTTTACCGATATCCCGCCTGATTTCATCGGATGTCTCTCTCCTCGAGCCCGGCATACGACGCGGCGACATGACAAGCAGCCCGGGCATCTCTGCCATACGATAGAAGAAACGGGCGTTCCTTCCGGCATCGGTCAATCGCTGCCGGGCAGCGTGGGTGAAACGGACAGCCGGAAGGTACAGCCCGAAGAGCCGGAGGCGCACCGGGAATTGCCGGTCGGGGCTTACCGGAGGCATCCTGATCCGGAACGACCGACGGGCTTGAGCGAAGAAGCGCCTGGGTATACGGATGACGAGGCCGGGTAAAGAGCGCTTCCCGGGATGCCTGCTCGACAACCGTTCCTGCGTACATAACGCTGACAGTTTCGACATAGCGCTCAACGAGTGCCAGATCGTGGCTTACAAACAGCACTGCCAGTTTCATGTCGCGGCGCAGTTCATCGATCAACTCAAGTACCGACTGCTGCACGGTAGGATCGAGGGCGGTGGTAGGTTCATCCGCAACCAGGAGCCTTGGACGGCAGATGACCGCTGCGGCTATGGCTACGCGTTGCGCCATTCCCCCGGAGAGCTCGTGCGGATACCGGCGCAATACGGATTCCGGCGGATTAAGGCCGACTCGTCCGGCAATTTCGCGCGCACGCTCGCGCGCACTCCGCCAGGAACAGTCGGTATGCAGTTTCAGTGTTTCTGCGATCTGGGTTCCAACCCGGATCGAAGGACTGAGATACGCGCCGGGCTCCTGAAAGATCATTCCGACGGTTCCGCCCCGGTAGCGATGCAGCGCCCGCCCATGAAGTGTGGAGACATCGACCCCATCTACAACTATGGAGCCTCCACTGACGCTGATCCCCCAGGGACCAAGTCTCAGCACAGCGCGGCATGTAAGACTCTTTCCGCTTCCTGATTCCCCAACCAGTCCATGAACTTCCCCGGGGTGCACGGAAAGTGAAACATCGCGAACCGGTTTCAGGGGTTCATCGGGAGCCGGTATCTCGAGACTGAGATTTGATATCCGCAGCACCGGTCCTGACCGGGCATCCCGGTCCTGTCCGTATGCGGCCACAGGAGCAGTGCCGCCGGTATCATCTCTTTCGGAGTCTTCCGGTATCATGCACGTCTCCGTATTCGCGGTTCAGCAAGAACGTAGAGCATATCCGCGACAAAATTGATCAGCGAAAACCCGATTGCCACAACCACAACGCCTGCCTGAACGACAGGAAAGTCACGTTGAAACACCGCCGTGAGTATGAGCCTCCCGAGACCCGGCATGGAAAAGACCTGCTCAATGATAATCACACCTCCGAGCAGGTATCCGAGCTGAACGGCTGCGACACTTATTACCGGGAGCAAACCGTTCGGGAGTACATGTCGCCAGAGCAGACGCCGTCCCGACACACCGCGTGCGCGAATACCTTCAACATACGGACGTCTGAGCTCCGCACGGATGCCGGCACGTACTACCCGGGAAAGCAGCGCTGCCCGGGACAAGGCCAGCGCTACTGAGGGAAGCACGAAGTGAGCAAGGGTATCAGCACCGAACAATGGAAACACCTGTACGTATACGGCGAACACGAGCAGAAGAATAATCCCGGCCCAGAAATCAGGCACAGCAAGCCCCACGTGCGAGAAGACATCGAGCATCCGGTCGGAAAGCCCATTTCGCTTCATAGCTGCACGCAGCCCCAGTGGTATGGACACGGCAAGTGTCAGGGCAAAAGCAGCGGCTGCAAGCGAAAGTGTAAGCGGAAGACGTTCTCCCAGCATCTGTGAAACCGGGCGGTTCTGGACAAGCGACCGACCGAAATCCCCGCGTACCATTCCTGCTATCCACTCACTGTACTGCTCGAACACCGGCCGGTCCGTACCCATCTGGTCCTGAATCGCCGCCACTCGCTCGGGAGACGCGTCGATTCCGGCGACAATCGCCGCCGGATCTCCGGGTATCACCCGAACGACAATAAAGCTTATAGTGGCCACAAGAAACGCAGTGAAGAGCACCCGGGCCAATCTTCGCGACAGACTGTACAGAATGCCGAACATGTTCAGCTGCTTCGTTTGGACTGAAAGCGCGCTACCGCACGCACAACGAGAAAACGGGGCATAAAGCGACTGAGAAAAATCAGAACATGAAAC
Source organism: uncultured Spirochaetaceae bacterium (assembly GCA_964565375.1). Lineage (GTDB taxonomy): Bacteria > Spirochaetota > Spirochaetia > DSM-27196 > SKKC01 > SLAN01. Next base: position 9,979 of record CAZMEV010000019.1, on the reverse strand, counting down.
GCAAGCCCGTGTACTGCGACTCGTTTTCCTCGCATCATCGCGCGATATCCATACCTGGCTACCCTCCGCGCACTCGGCATAAACCGATTGTTCAGCGCGGTGCCGGCAGCGACACCCGCGGACCGCTGAAAGCCGCTTCTGGTGGGGCCGGGACACAGAGCAGTTGCCGATACGCCGGTCCCGCGCAGTTCTTCCGCGAGGGCTTCAGAAAACGAAAGCACATATGCTTTTGTCGCATAGTAAACGGCCATACGCGGGCCGGGTTGAAACCCTGCAACACTGGAAACATTCAAGATGAAGCCTCCCCCCCGACTGATCATCGATGGTAGAAGCAGGCGGGTCAGTTCCGTGAGGACTTCGGTGTTCACTCGTATCATTGCCCGGTTTGTCTCCCAGTCCGAGTCCACAAACCAGCTGTGATTTCCGAGGCCGGCATTGTTTATGAGCGCTTCAATCGTAATGTCATGTTCCGAGAGGTATTCGACAAGTCTCCGCGCGGCATCCTCTTCGGACAGGTCAAACACGACGATGTGTACCGAGACGAGTGCCGACAATTCAGCCTGCAACTCCTCAAGCCGCTCCCTGCGCCTGGCAACGAGGACAAGGTTCCATCGGTCCCGGGCCATTATGCGGGCAAGTTCCCGGCCGATTCCATCACTTGCGCCGGTTATGAGGGCAGTGTCCGTCGGCATGCGACCTCCTTGGCATACATAATGCGAGCATACACGATGGCGCGACAAATCGCGAGCGTCTCCGAAGTGCAACGAAAGAGGTCGGCGGAAATACCGCTGCCGGATCTGAATGTCCAATGAACACCGTCCGATGAACACCGTCCAATCAACACCGTCCAATCAACACCGTCC
>CAZMEV010000019.1:4782-9016 GCA_964565375.1 uncultured Spirochaetaceae bacterium | reverse complement strand
AACACCGTCCAATCAACACCGTCCAATCAACACCGTCCGATGAACACCAGCCGGCGCTGATACTGTCCGCTGAATCGTTGCGTTGACATTCAGTCCAACTCGCATGAAAGTACACGGGCGGCTATACTGAACTAAACAGGCATCGATAATCGCGAGGGGGATAGCGTTGTGGCGATACTGAAGCGCGAAGAGATAGAAAGGCTCATGCTTACGCATACATCAAGCGCGGAACTGTTCGGCCGGGCTTTGCTCGCCGGCGTCGCGCTTACCGCGATCTATGCGGTCATTTCGGCGGTCGGGTATTTTCCGGAGGGTGCGGGCAGCCGCTACCTGCTCTCGCTGCTGGTATTCCTTTCGCTCTGGGCGTTCGGCGGTATTATTCTCCGCAGCGAGTACGCGTTCATTTCTCCCACCGACACCTTTACCACATTCCGCGCCCCCCTGCTGTCTACGCTTACGTTTATCGTGGTAATCGCTACCTCTATATTTCTGTATCAGAGCAACCCGGAGGTTTTCTGGCTGGAGCCGATGATCGAAGTATCCTTTGTGCTTCCGGTTATAACCCTTGTGGTCGGAAGCTTCCTGTTTGCGCTCGGATTCCGGAAACTGTACCTCGCCATGCTCTTTCGAAATACGGATCTTGACTTCTACGAACTGACGTACGCGAAAGAGCTCGAGAAGAAGCTCGAAATGCTGTGGGAATACTGCCGACGGTACAATGAACCGCTGTACCTCGGGCTGATCCGCGTTCATACCGGAGGCAATGTCCGTTTCAAGCAACGTCAGCACATTCTCGAGCATGTGTACCAGGTTCTCGATAACGCCGTGCGCAAGGCGGATACCATGGGACAGCGTGACTCGCGAACGGTCTGGCTTGTCCTCTCACGCACGAGGCCCGAAGAGGCCCATATTCCCGTGCGCCGGCTTCTGTCGGAACTCGAGCGGGATCCGACATATCAGCAGCTGCAGAACGACTACGACGTGCATGTGGACGTCGCTCTTACCGGCGCCCTTGATCAGATGAAGTCTCCGGATGATCTCATAGCCTTTGCTGAGGAGACTCTCAATGAAGCGGTCGAGAATAACGAGTTCGTAATTCGCGGGGTCCCCGAACAGCATGAGGTGCTCGGCGATCCGTCCGCGACCCGTAGATCCTCCGGAACTACTGGACCTGACGGGGCTGAATAATTCCTTTCGCCCGGGGAAGAACGACATAGAAGTTCGTACCGGCTTGCTCTGAGGTGTCGAATGAAATATCACCACCGTGAACTCTGGCAATCAGACGGGCGACATACGTGCCGATGCCGGACCCGTCCGGTTTACCGTAAGTCACATACCGGTCAAACAGACGCTCACGAATCTCTGCCGGCACAACCTGTTCGTTATGAATGACCACTCGATATGAGTCCGGCTTTTCGAAAGCTCCCTCGTCCGCGGGTTCAATGCGAATGGAAATCGTACTTCCTTCCGGGCCCGCTTCTACCGCGTTACGCAACAGATTGGCAAAGAGATTGCCGAGGTAAAGCTTTTCACCGTCGACAGGCGCCTGATCCACAGTGCTCTCAACACTGAAGGCAACGCCCTGTTCTGAAGCGAGCTGGTTAAGTTCCGCTACGGTCTCATCAATAACGCTGCGAAGGTCAATTTCGATGGGATCGAGGACATATTGCCCCTCTTCCATTCGAACGATATCTATGGATGTGCTGAGCATTTCGTTCAGTTTATGTCCTGACTGCAGAATCATCTGTACGAGTTGTCGCTGCTCATCCGGAAGGTCATACCGGTCAAGGAGTTGAGCGGCGCCGAGTATGCCATTGAGAGGATTGCGGAGATCGTGCCGGATAATGCGTTCGACCTGCTGTTTGACCGATTCCACGCGTTTGCGCTCTTCGATTTGCTGGTGCAGTTCCGAAATGGTTTCTTCAAGACGATCTTCAGCGAGTTTTCGATCGGTTATATCCACGACAAACGTTACCTTCTTCGGCTGCGAATCGACATCCACAATATACGCGGCGTCGGCGAGAATATCGAGGAAGCCGCCGTCCTTTTTCTGAACCTTCCACTCCCCCCGCAATTCATAGCGCCGCCCCATGAACTCGTCGTGCAGTTCCTCAAGGCGTTCGACGTATTCATCCGGAACCACCATAGTAAACGGCTGTCCGAGTAATTCTGACGCTTCATAGCCGTAGAGCCGGCAATAGGTGGGATTAACGTACTCGAAAATGCGATCGCGATTGGTAATGCAGATTCCGACCGGCGTGTTTTCGATAATATCCCGAAATCGCCGTTCACTTTTTCGAATATTCTGCTCGAAGGTAGTCACCATTGACCTCTGCCGCTTTGAAAGCCTGTTCAGCGCCTCCACGATTCGTCGTTCTCGATCATCGGACGCCCCACGCTCATCTATCTCGACATAGTTGCCGTTGACAACCTCGTCGAGCATCTTCATTATCTCTATCTGTCCAGGCGATTCCCGATTCGACATGTCATCCATTCGCGTTGCCGGTCCCTTCCTTGGTACATATGTGACCGATGTCCGCTAGGTGTAGTTTAGATTACGGGAAGATTTTGTCAACGCGACAGTGCCAGTGCTCAGGACTGAAAAGAGGGCCAATTCTATGAACCAGGATCAGGTGAAACAACGGCTGCTGCAGATCGAACCGGATGTACCCGAGTTCACCGTTATCTTCTCCGGCAAGCAAAGCAAGAAGGCCCATGGTCTGTATTACCCGGACACGAAGGAAATAATTCTTCACAACAGGAACTTTGCAAACGACAACGAACTTATGTATACCGCAATTCATGAGTTCGCACACCATGTGCATTTCAGCCGTGCCACGATACCCATCACCAGCCGCCCCCACACTATCGAGTTTCGCAGCATTTTCCACGAACTGCTTCAGAAGGCTGAACGCACGGGCATATACGAAAGCATTTTCGATCGGCATCCGGATTTCCAGGGGCTGACAGAGAAGATCCGCGATCAGTTTCTCGCGGAAAACGGCAAACTCATGAAGGAGCTCGGGCGATTGCTTGTGCAGGCTGAATCGCTCTGCCGCGAGCACCACGCACGATTCGAAGACTATATAGAGCGGGTGTTACGCATGGACCGCCGGCAGGCATCCGGAGCTATGAAGGTCTTCGCCAACGATGTCGATCCGCGAATCGGGTTCGACAATATGAAAACTGTCGCTTCCATCAGGGATACCGAGCGCCGTTCGCAGGCGGAAACCGCGCTGCTCGAAGGCACCTCCCCCGACCAGGTGCGAGCGACATATGCGTCCAACAGGAAGAAACAGCAGGAGGATCCGGCTCAGGCACTGCTTGCCGAACGCGACCGCATCGCCCGCGCGATAGAATCAATGCAACAGCGGCTTCAGGAAATCGAAGAACGAATCGACGACTTGAGATCTCTGTAATAGTATCCCGGCTGTGTTGTGGCCCGGGCAAATTGTCACTACAGTGAGGGATATCTATGGCAAAACATACCGAGCATGAAGAGCTACAGGATGTACCGTTTGTGGAAATGGACGGCGAAAACTCAGGACACGACATTACCGTCTATACGCTTTCCACTTGCGCATTCTGTAAGAAGGCGCTGAATTTCCTGTCCCGCGAAGGGGTTGCCTTTCGCTATATTCACCTGGATACCCTCGGTGTGGACCGGAAACAGGAAATCAAGGACTTCCTGAGATCCCGCTTCAACGACATACCGATCTTTCCGGTTCTTGTCGTGGACGACGAGCATTGCGTGTCCGGCTTTGCCGAAGGCGCCTGGCGAAAGTACTTTCGCGACGAGGAGCAAAGCAGTGAGTGAGGATGAAGAAGCCCGTAGCCGGAAAAAGCAGCGTACGCTCGAAGACACGAAAGCGTTCGTACACCGGGTTGCCGAGCAAGGCGGCTTTATTGTAAATCCGGACGAAGAGTTTACCGCTCACCTGATCGAAGGGCTCACCCGCAACGTGAACCGATATGGATACTATGCTTGCCCGTGTCGCGATGCAAGCGGCGACCGGAAAGCCGACCGCGACATCTGCTGTCCGTGTGTGTACAACGACCCGGATCAGCGTGATTATGGCCAGTGTTTCTGTGCGCTCTTCCTCAGCGGAAAGAAAGCCGACGGCACTGAGGAGCCCGGCCAGATTCCCGAACGCCGTCCCCCGCATCTGCGCTCGTAAGTCTCATAGTCAGCGCTCCCGCAGACAGGCCCGACGGCAACCAGGCGGTCTGTGAT
>CAZMEV010000019.1:0-4682 GCA_964565375.1 uncultured Spirochaetaceae bacterium | reverse complement strand
CCCGACGGCAACCAGGCGGTCTGTGATTCAGCATCCCGGCGAGTGCATTGTCGAAAGCAGCTCCTCTATCGCCGACAGTAGCTCTTTCATTTCGCTTTCGGCATGCGCTACCTTCGAACTCAACCTTGCGCCTGGGTCATCCTGAGAGGAATCGGATTCCTCCACCGCTGAGCCTGTTTCCGGCGCGGTTGAAGCTTGCCCGGCCGGGGCGGCCCGGTCAAAGTTTCTTAACTCCTTCTCAAGGTCGCGCAACGCTTCAGTCTGACATGTGTTACCGAGCACACCGATTGAGCTTACGAGTGAATGAATAACCTCTGCAGCGGCTGCCAGGCTGCCTTCCTCATACGCTTCGCGCAGACGTTCAATGCGGGACGGCACCTCTTCCCTGAGGATCATAAGAATCTGTACAGCTATCTCAGATCCACCGTCGTACGTCTCGACAAACCGCCGTATATTTTCCGGACGGACGCCGCACTCAGCCTTTGTCATCCCGAAGATTCGCCTCCCAGCGCCTCGATAAGAACACGCAGATAGTCAGGCAGATCCGGTGGCCGTCGACTACTGACCAGGTTTCCGTCCCTCACAACCGACTCATCTTTCCAGTTCGCCCCTGCATTTACCATGTCATCACGGATACCGGGAGTACTGGTAACCGACCGGCCGGATAGAATACCCGCGCTTGCCAGGACCCATCCAGCGTGACAGATCTGACCGATCACTTTGCGCGCATCGTTCAGTCTCCGCACTGTATCAAGAACGTCCGAAAACCGACGCAACTTGTCGGGGGCCCATCCCCCAGGTACAAGCATCCCGTTCCAGTCGCGTGATGCGAGCTCCGAAAAATCAATATCACTTGCAGCTGGAACTCCGTACTTTCCATGGTACGTATGACCGGCGTGCTCTCCGGCGAGGACAACCTCCGCTCCCGCTTCCCGAAGCCGCAGGACGGGATACCACAATTCAAGGTCTTCGAAATCTTCATGAACCAGGCTCACAATAGTTTTACCTTCAAGAGACATTCAGCACCTCCTCTTTTGCCACCGCTACGAACGAATCAATCACTGATTCGGTCGTGTCAAAGCTCGCCATCCAGCGAACAACCGGACCGGCGGGATCCCAGGTGTAAAAGTACTGTTCACCGAGAAGAGGGTCGAGCATTGATTCATGAACCGTCGCGAACACCGCATTGGCCTCCACCGGATATTCGACACGGATACCGCTGTTGGCAGACACCCCATCGCATAACCGCGCGGCCATCGTGTTCGCCTGTCGTGCATTTGCGAGCCACAGGTCGTCGGTGAGCATTGCGACGAACTGTGCTGAGAGAAAACGCATCTTGCTTGCAAGCTGCATCTGTTGTTTTCTCTGATACTTCATGCCCTCGGCAAGATGCGGATTGAACACAATAACCGCCTCCGCATCCATCGCCCCATTCTTCGTCAGACCGAAACTGAGAACATCCACCCCCACGCCCCTGGTCACGGCGGCAGGATCCTGGTCCAGCGCCGCACATGCGTTAGACAGCCGCGCGCCATCCATATGAACGAACAGACCGGCTTCGTGGCATATCTTTGAAAGCTCCGAAATCTCATCAAGGCTGTACAGGGTGCCGAGTTCCGTCGGCTGCGTCAGGGAGAGAACGCGCGGCTGATTGTGATGCTGGAACCCCAGATGAGCGAGCCGGGAATGTACGTCCGCTGCTGCGACCTTCCCGGCGGTGTGCGGCAGCATATCAAGTTTACAGCCGAGGATACGCTCCGGAGCCCCGCATTCATCCGTAGCGATGTGCGAGCAGCTGCTGCAGAGCACGGATCCGAACGGCGGTGTAAGGGCCGAGAGCCCGAGTACGTTCGCGCCGGTACCGGTGAAGGTGAGAAAAATCTCACAATCCTGTCCGAACACGGTCTTCAGCAGCCGGAACGCCTGTTCGGTCCATGGATCGTCTCCATAGCTTACCGCGTGACCGCGATTTGCCTCCGCGATTGCATCCATGACCTTAGGATGCACACCGCTTCCGTTGTCACTCGCAAGTGCATGATTCATGTATCTTCCTTACCAATATGATCTACAGGTTCATAGCCGAAACGAGCCGCTCACGCCAGGCACGAGCCCTTCGCGATTCGGAGTCGACCGCCAGCGCAGCATCGCAGTCCCGCATTGCCATCTCATAGCTACCCGACTCGAAGTGGAGCCTGCTGCGGGCAAGTAACGCGTCGAAGCGGGTCGGATCGAGGCCAAGGCATTGATTGAGCTGCTCAAGCGCGGATTCACTGCGCCCTTCGAGCTGTTCCACCAGTGCAAGATAGTAATACCCTTTCGGATTCTCGCGATCAAGGGCAACCGCGCTCTCAAAGTCACCGTGAGCGCTCGCATAATCACCGCGGGCCACATGTGCCATGCCCCGATGCATGAATATTGTAGCTCGAACCGAATCCCGATCTTCACTTTCGAGAATCCGGGTATACAGTGAAAGGGCTTCGTCAAAACTCTTGCGATTGTGGGCGTTCAGAGCCCGCAGAAGCATATTATCCACCGTTTCACCGCCGGGAATCATGGAAACCGCAATCTCTTCGGGGAGCGGCGTTGTGCGCATGGAGATCTCTGAAGGCTCAGACTCCTCGGGCCGGTACTCTTCGCCGTGTACCGAAGGGTCATTTCCGGCTTCGGGCTGGGCATTATGGTAAATGCGCCCCTGATTGTCAGGGTGCACAAGCTCTTCGACGGTCTCGGCAAACGAATCCCTGCGACGCTGCAGTTGTTGATTCAGTTGGCGCTGGTAATCACGAATCTCCTGAAACACGATGTCGGCGAGCGAAAGATTCGCATTGAGCGCAGCAAGCTTTCGTCGCAGAGGATCGTCGAACGGGCTGAAATCCGCCTTATAGACGAGCTCGTGTTCTACTTCGGCCCAGGCATCCTGGAGGATCGTTCGGAGCTGGATTTCACAGATGAACGAGGGCTCAAGATCGTATGACTCAATAATTTCGCGTGACGGGTGTACAAGATAGTGGATAGATTCGTAGCCGAATTCATGAAAGCTGTACTGCGCGCCCTTCTGCTCCCGCTCGACTACCTCGAAACTCCGTTCTACGATCTTTTCACAATGCCGAATGTCCTCAATAAACGGGCAGACAATGCGCATCCCGAGCAGATCCGTTGGAAGCAGCGTTCCTGGTTGAGCGCTGTGGCCGTTACCGCCGGATTGAATACGTCGCTGCAATTTGCTGTAAAGACTCTCAAACGTTTTTACGCGGTATTTGATAGTCGGGTGTACACCGTGCTGAATACAGAGATCGTGGAGCTCTCTCTGCATATGAAACAGAGCGTCGCGAAAGCGTTCACAACGACGATCATACCAGGCCTTTACATCTTCCCGCTTTCCGAGTCTGACGTCACCGGTTATCATAATGCTATGGTCCAAGGCTATCAGCGATTCTCACACCCCGCAACGTGGAGTGTAACGGAATGAGGCGCACATTCACCATCCTCGACGGGTTTTTCATTCTGGTGCTCGCGGGGCTGACGGTTGCGTTTTTCGCGATCATTCAGCCCTTTATTATAACCATTTTTCTCACATGCGTCGTTACAATTGTATCCTACCGGCCCTACCGCTTCCTGTGCGGCATTACCGGTGGTCGCCGTCACCTGGCAGCAGCAATGACCCTGCTCGCCGCCATCCTGGTAGTTGCAATTCCCCTTACGATCGCCGCACTCATGGTTTATACCGAAATCCTTGGAGGCTACGCGTATATCTCCGAGAACTGGCCCGAGTTGACCAGGCAACTCCCCGAAGTGGAAATACTGGCATTCACACAGCAAATGCCGTTTCTCGCCGAGGCAATGGGGGAACTGGATCTCGAGACCCTGCAATTGAACGAGATAGTACGTAACGTACTGTCGGCTTCAAGCGATTTTCTGGTCTCCCTCACCCAACGCAGCTTCGCGAATATTACGTCCGCCCTGCTGAATATTCTGATTTTCTTCATTCTGTACTTTTTTATGCTCGTTGACGGCGAACGCCTTGTGCACCAGATTCGCGAACTGCTTCCCCTATCGACACACGAAGTCGACCGAATCAGCCGCAGTGCGACCGACATTATCGTGGCCACGCTCATTACCACCGTCGGCCTCGGAGTCATTGAGGGCAGCTTCGGGGCCCTCTACTTCTCGCTGTTCGGGCTGCCGAGTCCCTTCCTCTGGGGCATGGTAATGGTCATTTTCTCGATCATACCGATGATCGGGGCGAATTTCGTAATGGTGCCTGCGGGAATTCTCCTGATTGTCACTGGGTCTCTCGGTCGCGGGCTTCTGCTTATTCTGCTTTCGACAACGACGGTTACGGTAACGCAGAACGTTATTCGGCCGGCAGTTCTCGGTGAGCGAAGCGGGTTGCACCCCGCTCTGGTGCTTCTCTCTACACTCGGAGGGCTGGCGATCTTCGGACTCGTGGGCTTCCTTGTTGGTCCCCTTCTCGCGGCACTGTTCGTTGTCATCTGGACCGAGTTCGGTGACAGGTTCCGACAGGAACTCTCGCGAAGGGACATAACCGAATCGGCCGGGGACAACACGAATAACGAAGAGTATTCACGCACACCGCCCATCCGACGTCGAACCGCGCGACGCCTTCGCCCCGACCCGAAACCCTCGGTGTAACATGCAGCCTTCAGCGCGGCCGGGCCGGC
>CAZMEV010000018.1:18297-35951 GCA_964565375.1 uncultured Spirochaetaceae bacterium | reverse complement strand
GGCAGCATATTGTCCCCTCGATGCCTTTCTGAAATACTTCACAGACACTATGCACGAACATCACCCGCACCCAACCGCCGGATTCCCGGCCGATATGCCGTATATTCTCATTACCAACGACGACGGGGTGGAATCCCCGGGCGTCCACGCCGCGGTTCGCGCTGCAGCCGAGGTAGCTCCGGTCCTTGTGGCCGCGCCGACCACACAGCAGAGCGCCAAGGGCCGCGCGCTCTTCGGCAATCCCGACGACCATTTTCATCCGATAGACCTTGAACTGGAGGGAACGAAGTATCCGGTCTCCGCCTGGCACATTGACGCCACGCCGGCGCTCACCGTCGAACACGCCCTTCGGGTTCTCTGCGTCGACAGGCGACCCGCGCTTGTTGTCTCCGGTATCAATTACGGAGAGAACCTCGGCACCGATATAGACAGCTCAGGCACGGTCGGCGCCGCCTTTCAGGCCGCCGCCAACGGCATCCCCGCGATCGCAATCTCCCGCGCGACCGATGTCGCCCACCACTTCGTCCACGGCGATATCGAGTGGGAAGAGGTCACAAAGGTTGCCGCGCGCTGGATTCCCCGCGTGCTGGCACTCAATGAGAAGCCCTTTGATGTACTCAAGATTGATATTCCGGACCACTGCACCGAGGAAACCGGCGAGCGACTCACATCAATGTCGCGCAGCCGGTATTTCGGGTTCAGCGTATCTGACCCCGATTCGCATACGCCGCTGAAGGCAACCGAGACGTTCGTGAACGATCACTCTGAATCGACCGATGCAATAAGCGACACTCATACCGTATATGTTGACGGTCTCATATCAATTACCCCGCTGGTCCTCGAGCGAACCGGCGACCTCGATGCAGCTCGCCGGCTCCTCAATATGTAGCCGCAGACAGCACGGTGTATGTACGAGATTATCATTTGCATGATAGCTTCTGACGGGAGGCTGAATGATTAAAAAGAGCATAGTATTTGCGCTGGCAATCGTGGTAGGGACGGTCGCCGTAGCCGACCTCGACGCACAGACACGGCAACGGGATACGCGGATCGGGCTCGGCTTCGGCACACCGAATACCGTACTTGTCGTACGGCCGGATCCGTTCGACTTCAAGCTCGGCTACGACTTCACCGAAGGCAACGAGTTCATTTACCTCGGCGCGGATTTCCGAATCCTTAATCAACTTGAAATACAGGCGCCACTGCACTTTTCGCTCGGATTCGGCGGCTACACGAAGTTCTACGCCGGGGACGACGCCGACGATTTCTTCGAGGGCGGCTTTCGGACACCGGTGGCGCTTTCAGTGCTGCTGATCGACAACCTGCTCGAACTGTATGTGGAAGTTGCCCCGGGCGTTGACCTGTACCCGCGGCCGCAATTTTCCGATGACCCCGTGCAGGCGTGGCTCGGCTTTACGCTGAACACCGGTCTGTAGCGCCTGGAGCGCAGGGCTGGTTGCCTGGTAGCGCAGCGCGCGCCCGGCGCCGGCCTGCAGCCGGCGCTCGCATAGCCCCGGCTGCGCACGCTCAGGCGTCGCTGAGCATGACTTCGTCGCTTTCGAGCGTGCGCTGCCGGATCTGGTGGAACTTCTGGACAAGGGCCTCGACGGTCAGGGCCCGCTTCTGTTCGCCCTCCACGTCAAGAATAATTTCACCCTTATCCATCATAAGCAGGCGATTGCCGTACTCAATAGCATCCTTCATGTTGTGCGTGATCATCATTGCGGTGAGCTTGTAGCGGTCTATGAACTGCTCGGTCAGTTGCAACACCAGGGAAGCGTTTTTCGGGTCGAGCGCAGCGGTATGCTCGTCGAGCAGAATCAGACTCGGTTCGGAAAGCACCATCATGAGAAGCGTCAGCGCCTGCCGCTGTCCGCCTGAAAGAAGCCCGACATTGTCCTTCATGCGATCTTCGAGGCCCATGTCGAGCTGCACAAGCTGTTCGCGGAAAAAGCGCCGCATCCTGCTGTTGAGACTCACGCGCAGACCTTTAAACCCCTTGCGATAACAGATCATCATGTTGTCCTCGAGCGCCATGTTCGAGGCGGTTCCAAGCAGAGGATCCTGAAAGATGCGACCGATGTATCTGGCCCGCCTGTACTCGGGGTCGTAGGTTACTTCGGTGCCGTTCACCGTAATGCGGCCGGCGGTCGGCGGCTGATTGCCGGAAATGGCGTTGAAGAGAGTCGTTTTTCCCGCTCCGTTCGAACCGACAATTGTTATGAAATCGCCTTCGCGGACATTCAAGTTCACATTGTGCAATGCAATGTTCTCGTTCACCGTCCCAACATGGAACACTTTGGTAAGCTCTTCCACACTGATCATTGTGCACCTCCGGCCTCGGTCTTCTGCAATCCTTTCCAGCGTCCCTGCCCCCGCAGATGCGTGGTGGCCAGCAGACCGATAATGAGTATACCGGTAATGAGCTGAAGATCGCTTGGTGTAAGGTTGATGTAGTACCCGTAGTAGCGGCCGAGATACATGAGCCCGCGATAGCACACCGACCCGATAAGCACCCGCAGCGTCAGCACGAAAATGCGGTTGGAGCGCAGCACGAACTCGCCGATCATCACCGACGCAAGCCCTGCAATAATAATACCCTGGCCGAGGTTCACATCCGCGAACCCCTGGTACTGGGCCACAAGCGCTCCTGATAGCGCGACGAGCGCGTTCGATAGCCCCACGCCGATAATCTTGAGAATCTCCGGGTTCACCCCCTGGTTCACCACCATCTGCTGATTGTCGCCCATCGCACCGAGGGTCATGCCGAGATCGGTGCGAAAGAAAACATCGAGCAGAAGCTTTATCACCATGGAAACGAGAAAAAAGAATATGAGGAGCGCCCAAGCGCGCGGCAGGATGCCGTGCGTGAGTTCAAGCACATCGGTAAGTACGGTATGTCTGCGCAGAAGCGGCAGGTTCGCGCGGTTTCCGAGCACCCGAATGTTCACCGACCACAGCATGGTCATAGTGAGAATACCGGCGAGGAGATTCGGCACTTTAAGCTTATTGTGAATAAGAGCCGTACAGACGCCTGAGAGCCATCCACCGAGAAACGCGATCAGGAGCGTAAACGGAATACTGTACCCGTTGGTGAGCATGATCGCGGTAATCGCGGCTCCCAGCGGAAAGGAGCCGTCGACGGTCAAATCGGGAAAATCGAGAATGCGGAACGTTATAAACACCCCGAGGGCCATAAGTCCGTAGACCAGCCCCTCTACAAATATGCCTTCAATCATGCGTCCTGCTTTGTGTTTCGGTTGGCGTGCAGCCTGCCCGCATCCCTACGCGCAGACTGCACAGGGAAGCTGCTTATTGCGAGATAAGCTCGCCGTTCTCGACAAAACTGCTCGCCAATTCAGCAACGGCGTCAGGTATGGCGATGTCCAGTGCATCGGCGATATCGCGGTTAAGCAGGAGTTCCTGGTCCTCCGGATCGGTCATATAGACGGTCCCGATACCCGCCGGATCAGCGCCTTCGATAATGTCGGCAACAAGCGCTCCGGTTACCCGGCCCATCTGATAGTAATCGAACCCGAGTGCTGCGAGCACATCATGTTCATCCGCAGATGAAGGATCAGCGGTAATAACAGGAACACCGGCCTCCATGGCAACGTCGGTCAGCGCACTGAGCGCCGAGACAACGGTATTGTCGGTGGAAACATACACGGCATCCACCCGGTCAATTATGGACTGCGTGGCGGTACGAACCTCCGCCGAGTTGGTGACCGTAGCCTCGACAAAACCCAGCCCCATGTCATCTGCCGCCTCGGCCGCCATTTCCGCAAGGGTTACCGCATTTGCCTCACCGCTGGCGTACACATGACCGATCGTTTCCACATCGAGAAGCTGTGTAATAAGTTCCATTTGCTCGCGAACCGGTGTCAGGTCGCTGACGCCGGTCACATTCAGGCTGCCTTCCTCGTAGTTTTCCACAAGGCCTGCTTCCACCGGATCGGTGACGGCAGAGTAGACAACCGGAATATCGGTTATGCTGTTTACCAGTGCCTGAGAGGTCGGGGTGGCAATTCCTACCGCGAGCCGGACTCCATCGTCACGAAACTTGTTCGCAATCTGATTAGCAGCAGTTATATCGCCGTTGGCGTTCTGGAGATCGTACTCGAACTCGTAGCCGAGGTCCGCAAGCTCATCCTGAATACCCTGCTCGACCCCATCGAGCGCCGGGTGTGAGACAATCTTCGTAATGCCGATAACATTGCTCTCTTCCTCGCCCTGGCCGCCGGCGAATGCTCCCGGCAGTACTGCGAACACCAGAACCCCTGCGGTAATCGCACCAATTAGTTTCTTCATGTGGTCCTCCCTCGTGGAATGCTCCCTGCAGATACATTTCCGCGGATAATTGCCGGGCCATTATCACCGTTTCCGGCGGTAACAAGCCGGTACTGAGGCATTTCTTATACACCGTGTCGCTATAAATATGCAATTAAAGATGGGCAAAAAGTACTTGACCTCGACTTGCGGGCAGGATGTACTCGGTATGCAATGGATGTAGTTATTATCGTGAATCCGAATGGAGGCAGGCGTCGCGGCCTTGCCGCCGCAGAATCAGCACAGGCAAGGCTCACGAAAGCCGGATTCACGGTAGATGTACAGATATCTCTGTATCAGGGGCACACCTATGAGATCGCCGCAGGGCTCGTCCGGGAAACCGCCCCGGGTACGATCGTCGGAGTAATCGGTGGAGACGGTACTCTGTTCGAGGTGGTAACCGGCCTCTGTTCCGTCACTGAAGGGCTGCCCCCACCGTTTCCGCTTGCCGTGTTTCCGCTCGGCACCGGCAACTCGTTCTGCCGCGACATTGCGATCAACACCCCCGAAGAGACCGTCGAGGCGATCCTGCGCGGCAGCACGAAGCGGATAGATGTTGCGCGGCTGGTCAGCGGGGGCCGAACGCATTACTTCGTGAATATGCTCGGCGCCGGGTTCGTTACGAACGTGGCCGCGAGGGCCCACCGGATGAAGCACTTCGGCAACAGCGCGTATACCCTCGCCGTGCTTCGGGAAACCATCGACCTTAAATCAGATAATCTGATTCTTACCGTTGATGGGAAGCGCATTGAGCGGCAGGGGCATTTCATAGAAATCGGCAATTCCCGCTATACTGCGGGAAATATGCTCATGTCGCCGGGGTCGCAGATAGATGACGGGACACTCGAGGTTGTCCTTCTCAAAGGCGTGCGACGGGCGCGGCTTCTTACCCTGCTTCCGAAGGTATTCTCCGGCAGGCATGTCGAATCGCGGCACCTCGAAGTATTCTCCGGTCGAACCATTCACCTTGAAACGGAAACCCCCTGGCGTCTGACACCCGACGGTGAGGTCTTCGGAACAACGCCTTTGTATGTTGATGTTCTGCCCGGCGCCCTGGAGGTGTTCGCAGGATGAGCAGCGGGCATCAGGGGTCGGCGTCGAACCAGGCATCGAAAAGAACGCGGGAGGCAGGGCCAACCAGGAAGGTGGCCGAAGCGATCCTGTCGTCGGTTGCAACCGCATTCGGATTCGCCGCTGCAATCGTATCGGTACCCTGTGCACTCGCGGTCGTCGCGGTGCGCAGGCTCTCGGGATTCGCGACGTGGACCGACGGAGCGGCGCGGGCCGTCGCGCGGGCGATTCCCGCTACCTTCGGCATAGCCACGAGAGTGACCGGCCTCGGTCGCCTGCCCGGAGGCGGCGAGGGGCCCATCGGCGCGCCGGTCATAATCATGGCCAATCACGTAAACATCTTCGACGGGTTCCTTCTGCGCGGCGGCCTGCCTCTTGCCTTTCGCGCGGTTGAACTCGACCGCCACTTCGCCTGGCCGGTGTACGGCACCGCCATGCGTCTTCACGGAAACATTCCAATTCCGCACGGCTCTCCGCGTGCCGCGCTCGGTAGTCTCCAGAAGGCCATGCGCGTGCTCGCAGAAGGCACACCCCTTGTTGTACTACCCGAGGGTCACCGCACGCGGGACGGGCGGCTGCAGCGGTTCATGCTCGGGCCCTTCCGCCTTGCCCGGGAAGCCGGGGCAACAATCGTACCCGTGTATCTCGATGGCGCCTTCGAGCGCCAGCAGACCGGCTCACTTCTTGTACAACCCGGCACCGTCTATCTTCGAATCGGCGAGCCGATACCCGCGGATGTCGTACGCTCGCTCGACGAACGTTCGCTTCGCGACCGCGTACGCGCCCGGTTCGAGCAGATGGCCGCCGGCAGTACCGCGTAATAGCTACGGCAGGCGCGTTTACAGCAGCCGGTGGCAGGCCGCCGCTCACGGAAGCTCACTCAAAGCAGGCGCCTGCCCCGGGGCGACTCACAGCAGCCGCGTGCCCGGCGCCACATCGCCGTCGGGCACACACAGGACCACCGCCCCGTTCGCGTCGTAAAACCCGGTAACCAGGCACTCGGAGCGCACCGGCCCGATCTGCTTCGGCGGAAAATTTACGATGGCCACGACCAGCCGGCCGATAAGCGAGTGCGGCGAGTAGTGGTCGGTAATCTGGGCGCTCGATGTCTTAACGCCCAGGTCCGGGCCGAAATCAACAGAAAGCTTGTAGGCCGGCTTGCGCGCTTCGGGAAACTCGACAGCCTCTGTAACCCGACCGACGCGTATATCAACCTTTATGAAATCATCCCATGTTATCGTTTCCATATCACTTCTTTCTTGACCATCGACCGGGATAGCAAGACCCTATAGGTACTATGAGCATTGAAACAAACGAAGATCTGCTGACCGAACAGTTGCAGGACATGCACAGCGCCGCAAAGCAGTTCGACGAGGCGATCGGAAGGATGGCAGGGATATCTCCGAGCAAGGATATCTCCGATCTGCTTGCGATGCGACGCGATGCAATCCGGCAGTACCGGGAGCACATCGAAGAACTTGCCCGCACATACGAGTTTTCCACAGAAGGGAAACACTGCAGCGCCGCGGAAGGAATCGTACGCGAGAGTCTCGATATTGAAAGCATCCCGACTCCTGAAGTCAGGGCCGCGGCAATTATCGGATTTCTCAAACGGGTCACCGGCTATAACGCTGCCGGGTTCTCCACGTCGCTCGGGCTTGCGCTGAAGCTCAACTACGAGGAGACCGCCGAGAGCGTGCGCGAATGCTTCGAACAGGAGAAACGCTCACGCGCGAAACTTGAAGGCATAGTGCTGTAGCCACGCAAGAAACGCAGGACGCGCAACAGGAAGCTCAGGGAGCCCGGGGAGCCCAGGACGCGCGAGGACCGCAGCACACGCGGGACGCGCAAAACGCGCAAGGGGCCCAACACGCGCGCCGGCCGGCGAATCGTTTCACCGTTTCTTACTGTCCACCAGATTGGTGGAACGTGATCAATTGCTCCGGCGACGATACACAATATGAATGGCAGCCCCGGCGGCAATTGCGGCTCCGAACAGCCCAAGCGAGCGTTCAAAGCTGTACAGCGCCTGCGGGGTAAAGACAAGGCCGCCGGCAAGCGCAATCATGACCAATCCACCAAAGAGCTTTACGACACGTGCATAACCTGCCGCTATCCTCCGCGTAGAGAGCCCGAAGAAGGCAACCGCAAAGACCGCGAGCTCTATTATCAGATACACCGCAATATACACAGCAAGCAGACCGGCAAAGGCCACTCCACCGACCGCCCGTTCGGCGACAAGCCCGCTCCAGATAACCGGGAACCCAGCCGTGCACGGAAGTTCAACAACAGCCACGGAAAACGCGAGGACCGCCGTCATGGCAACCATTCCGACCACCGAGCGATCGCCTCGCACGAGTGCGCCGATGCGGGAGGCGATGCCGGCTTTCTTCGAGTCGGGAATGGTAAGGCTGTACCGACCTCCGAAGACAAAGTAGTCGCGCACACTCAACGCACCGAACACGAGCGCAAGCGCCGAAGCCACACCACGCACGGGGGCCTGATGCGCGATCGCCCCGAATACGCCGAACAACCCCGCAATGAACCCGCCGTACACAACGGCAGTGACAAGCAGAAACGTACCGCCGACGAGGAAGGTTCGCACCCGGCTGCGGGTATATACGACCAGCGCCAGCAGCATCGTGAGCACCCAGAGCGAGCAGGGGTTGAATCCATCGATAAACGCGATCAGGAGCGTCGAAAGCACCAGCGGCGCGTCGGCAAGCACGATTTCGCCGAACACAGGCAGGCGCAGGCGCGCATCATCGACATCCCCCTCGTCCTCCGGCATTCCGGGCGTGCGTGCGCGTGCGGCGACTGTGCGCTCGATTTCGCCGGCAATCTGATCGTTGAAACCGGTCCAGTGTCTGTCTCCGATAACGGTTACCGGAACACCTCGGACTTCGAACCCGAGCCGCGAGGCGGTTTCCCGCAGGCGCTCGAGGCCCTCCTGGTCATACCAGACCTCATGCCGGATGACGGTTAGATGGTCGTACTCTGCTTGGAGTTCTTCAAGGAAAACATCCTGCCGGGTGCAGACCGGGCACCCGTCGCCCCAGAAGTAGTGAAGTTCAACCGGGGCCCCGGCTCGGTCTTCGCCGTAGGCGGACGCTGCGGCCAGAAGGATGGTGGTGAGGATGAGGAGCTTTTTTCGTGTATTAGTTCCGGCCGTCATTACTGTTCACCAGATTGGGGGAAACTGCCCTGTATTTCTCGCCATAAACACGCGTTATACGCCTGTTTATGCGATTTTCTCGCCCTGAAGTCCAGTGTAGTTACATCTAAATTAGGAACGTTCAGCGTGTGCCACCTGTGACCCGGGCATATCGGCTGAAGCTTCTCGATGGTAAGCGATTCCGGGTACATCCACATCCCCGACACAGTGTGGAAGACGCCTCGGCAGGGCCGACCGTGCCGCGATAGTGCTACCAGGACATGCTTTGCAATTTGCTACGGGGAAATATATGCGCTACCCGAAAAATATCGAGCTATTTCCCCCAATTTGGTGGACAGTAACCATAGTTTGGCCACCAAGTGCCGACCGGAGGGCCCTCCGATTATTGCGCGCAGGCACGTACAGCGCCTACTCTTGAGTGGCAATGAATGAACGCAAACTTGTTGTAATCGGCGGCGATGCAGCCGGTATGAGCGCAGCCGCTAAGGTTCGCAGATCCTACCCCGACCGGGAAATCGTTATCTTCGAACGCGGCAGACACACCTCCTACGCTGCCTGCGGCATGCCGTATTACATTTCCGGCGATGTGGATTCCGCCGACCGCCTCGTGGCTCGCTCCCCGGAGGTTATCCGGGAAAAAATGAAGATCGATGCTTGCACGCTTCACGAGGTTACCGCTATCGACACCTCGGACAAGAAGGTACACGTACGCAACCTGAAAGACGGCAGTACCACTACCGAATCCTACGACGATCTGCTTATAGCCACCGGAGCGGAGCCGGCCCAACCACCGATTGAAGGTATCGATGCTAAGGGCGTTCGCGGCCTCTCCACCCTTCAAAGCGGGATAGACGCGCTCGAAGAGATCACCGTCCGTAAACCAAAGACCGGCGTTATCGTCGGCGGTGGATACATAGGTATAGAGATGGCGGAAGCGCTGCTCGCGCGCGGCATGCGTGTTTCTCTTGTCGACATGGCATCCCAGGTCATGACCACGTTGGATGAGGATATGGCCTCGCTTATATCCGACTACATGGTAAGTCAGGGCGTTCACGTATACCTCGGCGAAGAGCTCAAACGCATTGAAACGGACGCATCGGGTCACGCTGTCGGCATTCTCACGGACACGCAGCGCCTCCCGGCCGATATCGTGTTTCTCGGCACCGGCGTGAAGCCGAACTCATCCCTGGCTGCCGAGGCCGGCATTGAAACCGGAGCCCGCGGCGCGATTGCGGTGAATAAGAAGCTTCAGACATCCGCCCCGGATGTGTGGGCGGCGGGTGATTGTGCCGAATCGTACCATCTCGTTTCCGGCGAGCAGGTGTTTATCGCACTTGGAACCGTTGCAAACAAACATGGCGTGGTTGCCGGTACGAACTTGTGTGGAGGAGACGTTGAGTTTCCCGGCGTGCTCGGAACCGCGATCACCAAGATGAACGATCTCGAAATTGCACGAACCGGGCTCTCCGAGAAGGAAGCACGACGTCTTGATCGCAACTACGAGAGCGCTACGATCCGAAGCCACACACGGGCCGGATATTATCCCGGTGGGGGTGACATTACCGTTAAGCTTCTCGTGGACACCGACTCCGGCCAGATCATCGGCGGACAGATCGTTGGAGAACATGGCGCCGGCAAGCGCATCGACACCGTTGCTACGGCGATAACCTGCCACATGCGCCCTTCGGACATGATGAACCTGGATCTTGCGTATGCGCCGCCGTTCTCACCGGTCTGGGATCCGGTGCAGGTTGCTGCACGGCGCCTGGTCTGATATCACCGTAGCTGACACGGTATGAGTGACAATAGAATCGTTTTCCCGAGGCAGGTCGACGATGAGCTCGAAATACGAGAAATGGAGCTCGATGATCTGCCGGCGGTATTCGCGCTCGGCGAGAAGGTGTTCACCGCGGATCAGTGGCCGACACTTTACCGGACATGGGACGAGTACGAACTGGTCGATCTCTTCTCATCCGACGGGGAGTACTGTCTGGTCGCCGAAATCGATGAGCAGATATGCGGCTTCGTTCTCGGCACGCTGATCGAGAAGCGCAAAAGCGCGTGGCGCTACGGCTATGTGCTCTGGATCGCCGTCGATGAGGCGTATCGCCGCAGTAATATCGCCCGGCGTTTGCTCGACCGGCTTACGAACCGCCTCATAGAAAACGGCGCACGCATGATGCTTGTCGATACCGACCCGTCCAACCGAAAGGCTATGAACTTTTTCAAGCGTGCCGGCTACGGAAAGGAAGTCAAGCACGTATACATGAGCCGGAACCTTACCGGTACCGCTGCCTATCGTCGACATCGCCGCGAGAGTTCAGGAGATACGAAGGGCGGGGCCGGTGAGTGATCGTGAAGAGCACCTTCCCGAAGATCTTCTCTCCTTTATTTGCGATGCAATCGGCGCATACAGCCCAACCTACCATGAAGACGCCGCAACAACCCTGTTTGAACACACGGCGCAGAGCCTCGGCTTAACCACAAGACGGGATTATGTCGATGCCACCCGCTACAACCTTGTCATACAGGCTTCGACACGTCCCGCCGAGATAGTGCTTGTCGGCCATCTCGATACTATCGCCGCTACCGAGAACCATGAGCCCCGGGCCGTCATCGAAGACGGCAGGCTGTACGGCCTCGGCGCGGTAGATATGAAGGCGGCATGCGCGCTCATGCTTTACGCCCTGAAACTCGAAGCCACCGGAAACCCGGCTGCCGCGGTTCACCTGGTTGTCGGTGAGGAAGAGTACGGGGACGGGGCGGCCGTATCAGTGGCCCGGCTGAGCGGAGAACGTGAGGCGGGCGGAGGCGCATCACACAGCAGGAAGGATGAAGGCGGCGGAGGCGCATCACACAGCAGGCGGCAGGACACCACAGGCGGCAGGGCACAGGGCAGGGAGCATGAAGGCCCGCTTGTGGTTGTCGGCGAGCCGTCGGCGTTGCAGCCGTGCACCGAGCACTTCAGCTATTACGAAGCCCACCTTACAACCCGCGGCACGCGCGTTCATGCCGCCCTTCCTGAACTCGGAGCCAATGCCGTCATTGCGATGCTCGACTGGCTTTCACAGCTTAACACTGCGATTTCACGACGCAGCGACATGGTCGGCAACCCACGCATGATCCACGGTGGCAGCGAGGAGTTTCTCGTTCCTCATATCTGTCACTCTCAGGTCGATATTCACAGCCACCCCGCGACCGGTGTGCGCGAGATAGAATCACTGCTGACGCTGGCTTCCGAGCAGGAGGGCGTCGCACGTAATCCGGAGCAGCCGCGCGGAGGCGAGTCTTCCCATGGTCTCGATTTCAGTTTTCGGCGCGCGTTCTACAGCGAGGGATACGCACTTCAAAGTGATGATCCGCGCGTGTCTCCGTTGCGTACTGCGCTGCACCACTGCGGCGGGGAGTGGTCGCCCGGCGCATTCCGCTCTCATTCCGACGCTCCAATTTACCGGGCCGTCGGGTTTCCGACGGTAATCTGCGGGCCGGGACACCTCGAAACTGCACATACCGTCGACGAGCACATCGGGCTGGCCGATCTTTCCGCGGGGCTTGCGCTTTACAGAGCGTTGATTCGTACAACATGCCGGGAGTACCGTCGGTGACACGCTATCGGGGCGACCGACTGTGCCGGGAACCGGCTATCCGGGAGGGATCAGGATGACATTTGAACAATACAGACAGTACGACGGGATCGGCCTTGCAGAGCTTGTCGCAAAGGGGGAGATAAGCACCTCAGAGCTGCTCGATTGTGCAATCGAGCGCGCGGAGACCGTAAACCCGGAATTGAACGGCATCGTAATCCCTCTGTACGAGCAGGCGCGGGAAGAGGCGTCGAGAACTCAGTTCGAGCGCACCGGCAGATCACGGAAGGGGGCTACAGATTCGGCGAGCGCACCCTTTGGCGGAGTTCCCATGCTTGTGAAGGACCTGTTCCAGGAGATCGGCGGGGCTCCGCATTACATGGGCAATGCGGCAATGAAAGCAGCCGATCACCGCGCCGGTTCGGACAGCGAACTTGTGGCGCGCTTGCGGAGTGCCGGGGCTATCATCTTCGGCCGGACGAACACGCCCGAGTTCGGGCTCAAGGGAATTACCGAGCCTGAGAGCTTTGGCCCGACGAAAAACCCGTGGAAGTTTCAGCGCAGCCCCGGTGGCTCTTCCGGGGGATCGGCAGCAATGGTCGCGGCGGGCGTTGTTCCGTTGGCAGGCGCGAACGACGGCGGCGGTTCAATCCGGATTCCGGCATCCAATTGCGGACTGTTTGGATTCAAGCCTGGGAGAGGGCGTACGCCCTGGGGACCGGGCGTAACCGAGCAGACACACGGCATGTCCATGAACCACGTGCTGACCCGCTCGGTGCGCGACAGCGCCGCGATGCTCGACTGCATAGCAGGGCCCGAGCCGGGATCCCCGATGAATATTGCCCCGCCTCCCCGGCCCTACCGGGAGGAAATCGGTCGCGACCCCGGTCGGCTTCGCATTGCGTACTCTACCCGCTCTCCGATTAATACGCCAGTGCATCACAAAGCGGTAAACTCGGTGGCAAGCACCGTAAAGGCACTGCGCTCGCTCGGGCACGAAGTGGAGGAGGCCACTCCGGATATTGACGGGGAAGCACTTGCAAGGGATTGGCTTCTGATGTGGTTCGTAACCGCTGCGGCAACCGTGGATATGGTCCGGCGGACGACCGGATGCAGTACACGCCGCTTCGAAGCGGATACCCGGCTCATGGCGTCACTCGGGAGAAGTCTCAACGCTGTCGATTACTTCGCTGCCTATGAGCGGAAGCTCGCCTGTAACCGGGCATTCGATTCGTTTCTCACATCCGGAAACTACGATCTCTGGCTGACACCGACGACCGCGGAACCGCCTCCGCTGACAGGCGAAACCGTGACCCCGAAGCTTCAGGCGTTTGCGGGGCAACTTCTGTCACATGCTCGTGCCGGGGCACTCATGCTCAGACGCGACATGCTTTCTGCGATCGCACGGTCCAACATGAAGCTCACTCCGTTTACGCAAATCGCCAATATGACCGGTGGTCCGTCAATGTCGGTACCAACCTACTTTTCGCGCCGGGGATATCCAATGGGCGTGCAGTTTACCGGGCCCCACGGAAGCGAATCGATGATGTTCCGACTTGCTTCTCAGCTCGAAGAAAGCCGGCCATGGTTCCACCGGGTCCCGGTCCGGATATAGCCTGCACGCACCGGGTGTGGTAGCGTAGTGAAAGGGGGCCACTCATGCTTTGTGTAACAGCCCTGAAGCCTGCATTCAGCGTGCTCGCACGGGGCCGGCGGCAGTATCTGACCTTTCAGTTAATTCTCTTCGCAGTCTGGCTGGTATTCGCGGGGAGTATAACCCCGGTGACTGTACTCGCAGGCATACTGGTTACCCTCATTCCGGTGCTGCTGTTCCGCCATACATACCGTATTATTGGAGCTACGGCGCTGTTCGCTCGTGTGCCGCATCTCGCGCGTTTTGCCGTCAGGACAGCTCTCTCCATGGTAGTCGCAAGCTTTACTATCGCGGTGTATGCATTCCGGCCCGCGATTGCACTTCGCTCCACCATCCTCGCCTACGAGCCGGGGATTACCGACAGACTCGGCCTGACGATTCTCGCGCTCGCGATCACTGTAACTCCCGGCACAATAGTCGTCGACCGCGACAACGTTTCCATGTATATACACGTCATTGCGCCTGTCGAGCGCAGTGACGAGCAAGTACGGGCCTCGATCGCGGCACTCGAAACGCCGCTTGCGAAGGGGCTTCGTCGGAGGACTGAAGCGGACATATGATCCTCGTTCTCATGGTCGTAACAACAGTCACCGCCGGGATTACCTTCGTC
Organism: uncultured Spirochaetaceae bacterium; assembly: GCA_964565375.1. Lineage (GTDB taxonomy): Bacteria > Spirochaetota > Spirochaetia > DSM-27196 > SKKC01 > SLAN01. Next base: position 21,528 of record CAZMEV010000018.1, on the reverse strand, counting down.
AGGCTTATTCTCGGGCCTTCCGCTGCCGACCGAGTGGTGGCCACGTCGGTGATCGGCACGATGATGTTTTCCCTTATCCTTCTGCTTTCGATGTACCTCGATGAACCGGCAATGATCGACGTGGCGCTGGTCTATGCTGTACTTCAGTTCGTAGACCTTGTCGTATATGCGAAATATCTCGGAAGGAGAGCACAGAGATGATCACCGGAGCAATGCTGCAGCAGCTCGGCATCGGCGTGTTCCTCGCCTTCGCTGCGATGTTCTTTACGGCGACTGCCGTGGCAATGTTCCGCTTCGTTACCGTGTATGGCCGCCTCCACGCGGCCGGCAAGTGCCTTACCGGTGGCGCAATCTCAGTCATAATGGCTGCCATGATTCACTCGGCCAGCCTTCCAGTCATTGCACGACTGCTGGTTGCCGGCATCCTGCTGCTCATGACAAGCACCATGGGCACCCATGCGCTCACACGTGCGGCGCATCAGAACGGAGTGGACCTGCAGCGCCTCGAGGACGACGCCTACGGCCGGGCGGTAGCGAAAGGACTCCACGTGGGCGAGCAGCGAAGCGGGCGGCCCCCGGGCTCATCGGAGGCTCATTAATGCTTATCGCAACGGGTGCTCTGTCGGTGTTCATCCTCGTAATCGCCGTGTATGTCGTGCTTGCGAAGTCGGTTCTTTCGGCGATTATCGGTATGAGCGTGTTCAGCGTAGTTCTCAGCGCACTGTTTGTTGTGCTCCGTGCTCCGGATGTCGCGATGACCGAAGCGGTAATCGGGGCGGGACTGATCACCGCCTTTCTCATAATCGCACTCGACAAAACAAACGAGAGCGAACCCGGCGAGGAGCAGGAACCATGAAACCGGTGACCGCAGCAGTGTTGACAGGGGTGCTTCTTCTGCTCGCAGGAATCACAGCGTTCGACCTCATAGGAACTGAATCTGCAGCGTCGCCGGTAGATCACGCAGTGCGTACCGTGGCGGATACCGGCTCGGTGAATACGGTGACAGCAATTCTGCTCGATTACCGGGCACTCGACACGCTCGGCGAGGCAACGGTCATACTTATGACCGCAACGATCGTGGCATTCGTACGCCCCCAATCTCCGGCGCCGATGCTCAGTGTACGCCTGTCGAGCGTCTTATTGTACGGGGTAATGCTCCTGCTCCCTTTTATCGCCGTGTTCGGACTGGCAATTATGCTTTTCGGGCACATCTCACCGGGTGGAGGATTCACCGGCGGTGTCATGCTTTCCACGAGCGCCATGTTCTATGCAGTTGTCTATTCAGTCGGCGGCGTTCAAAGCTATGTGACACGCCCGGCTACCAACAAGATTATCGAAAACAGCGCAATGTTCGCGTTCATCGGTATCGGGCTTCTCGGCATAGGTCTGTCGGGCAGCTTTCTCGCAAACGCTGCAACCGGGATTCCACTCGGTGAACCCGGTACGCTTCTCAGCGCCGGAACGATTCCCGTCCTGAATCTCGTCAGCGGGCTCAAAGTGGGTGTCGGACTGGGCATGATCGTCATCAGTCTGTTCGTGGAATAAGCGGGGTCTATGGAACTGATACTCGGAACGACAGCGTTTATGCTCACTGCAGTCGGCATATACGGCATTCTGACATCGCGCCATCTGATACGGCTTGTGCTCTGCTTCAATATACTCGAGGCTGCAGTGCTTCTCGCCATTGTGCTGACAGGCTACCGTACCGGGGCGGTGTCACCGATCGTACGGGAGCAATCAGTGGACTACGTTATCGCGCTTCCGCATGCCCTCGCCCTCACCGCCATTGTTATCGGTGCGAGCCTCACCGCGCTCATGCTCGCGTTTATCGTCCGGATATACCGGGCCACCGGCAGTGTCTCGGTGACTGCACTGAAGGAGTGGCGCCGATGAGTCTGTTCGTCAGTCAGACACCCGTGCTTCTCGTAGCCCTCCCGCTTCTGTGTGTTCCGCTTCTGTACTTCTTCGAACACGCGCTCGCGCTGTCGGCCCGCCCGACGGCGCTTGTCATGCATACAGCGCTCATGCTTCTCGCGTTGCTTGCGGCGAGCATACCGCTGAGCGAGGCCGGGAGCATTGCCGTCGCCGTCGGGGGATGGCCCGCGGATCTCGGCATTGAACTCGAGCTCGACCGTACCGCTCGGCTGTTTCTTCCGGCGATTGCCGGACTCGGCCTGCTCGGTGTGATGGCTGCGCGGGCGAGGCACTCAACATCGACCTATTACACACTCTTCTTTCTTCTGCTGGCCGGAAGTAACGGACTGATCCTGAGCCGTGATCTTTTTAATGTGTATGTGTTCATTGAAATCACGAGCATCGCTTCCTACGCGCTCGTCGGTTTCAGGCAGGATAGAAGGGGATTCGAAAGCGCATTCAAGTATCTGATTGTCGGCTCGCTGGCGAGTCTTCTCATTCTGTGGGGAATTGCGGGCCTCTACGTGAGCGCCGGCAGCCTGTCTTTGCCGATTCTCGCCCAACGGCTCGGCGATAGCCCGCAGCGCTTTGTGGCGGGCTCCGGTGCGCTCATTACGGCGGGGCTCCTTGTGAAACTTGGAATCGTACCGTTCCATGCGTGGAAACCGGATGCAATGGCGGGGGCTCCGAGCGCCGTTGCCGCGACACTATCGGGGGCGACGGTTACCGCATTCTTCCTTCTGTTTGTGCGGGTGTACATGATGCTGCGAGCGGTGGGTGTGGCCACACCACTGGTGCTCGGCGTATTCGCCGGCGCGAGTATCGTAGTCGGTCACTTCATGGCGCTTCGTCAGACGCGGCTGCCGCGACTGCTCGCCTATTCGAGCGTGGCGCATTTCGGCTACATACTCGGCGGACTCGTGGCCGGCACGCAGGCAGCAATTGCAGCCGCTCTGCTGCACGCGCTCCACCATGGGTTTATGAAAGCCGGCCTCTTTTACTACGCGAGCCTGCCGCCGGCTTACGCACTGCAAGGGGCGGACACTCCGCGACGGTTGGCGTGGCTTCCCACAGCGGCACTTGTCATTCTGTCCATGGGCATGATCGGCATCCCCCCGACCGCCGGATTCTCGAGCAAATGGCTCATAGTCCTCGAAACCGCCCGCGCCGATTCCATTCATCCGGTATTCGCCGGCGTCCTCGCGGGGCTTGTAGCTCTCGGCGGGGCTATAGCGCTCATGTACTATCTGCGGGTTGCGCTTGTCATGCGGGCGCGGAAGGCGCTGCGGTCAGAACCGGGGGTTGATCCGCAGGAGC
>CAZMEV010000018.1:10594-18197 GCA_964565375.1 uncultured Spirochaetaceae bacterium | reverse complement strand
GCTGCGGTCAGAACCGGGGGTTGATCCGCAGGAGCCACCGGCGTCGGAGCATCCGGACCGGCGACAGCTTGACCGCCGGCGAAGCGCACTTGCCCTCGGCGTTTGCGTTGCCTATACGCTGGTCGCGTTCTGGTTCACCGACGCGCTCGGTGGGTTCGCTGCGGCTGCCGCCGCACAACTTATGGAGCTGTAGCCGATGGGAGACACCACGTTGCGACCGTTTGACAGCTTTGCAGTCCTGCTTCGCGACACCACATCCGGGCCGCTGGTGACCGCCGAAACGCTGCTCGTATCCGGAACTATCGGAGTGTTCCTCGCGCTCGCGTTCCTGTTTGTAGCCATCGGCTCGAGACGTTCACCGGGGTGGTGGCTTGGGGCAATCCTGCACGGTGCGGCGGGAGTCACGCTTCCGTTTACGACCAACATATTTACCTTCTTTGTGGTGTGGGAGTTCGTGACCATTGGGGCAGGAATCCTTCTTACGCAGGAGCCCGGGCCGAGAAGGCTTCTGAAACACTACCTGCCGTTGCAGCTTTTCGCGGCGGCAGCACTTCTGGCTGCGTTTGCTCTGCACTATGCGGCCGCCGGCACGGCCTCGCTCGGGGCCGGGGGTGGAGGAATCTCGGGCGGGCCCGTGGCGGCCGCCCTTGCCCTGTGCGCAGTAGGAATCAAGGCGGCAATTATTCCATTTCACATCTGGATGACCCGTACCTATCCGCAGGTGAGACCGGCCACAACGGTGGTCCTCTCGGCGGTTGCCACGAAAATCGGGGTGTTCGGGATCTACAGGCTGGTGCCGGCCGGTATGGCGATAGAGGTGCTGGGCGGCATCATGGCTGTTGTCGGGGTTATCTATGCGCTGCGCCAACACAGGCTCCGCCTCTTTCTTGCCTTTCATGTGATCAGTCAGATCGGCTACATGACAGCCGGCGTCGGGAGTCTATCGCTCGCAGCGCAGGCGGGAGGCCTGTATCACCTCGCAGGACACGTTGTGTACAAGGGAATGCTGTTTATGGTGGCGGCCGGACTTATCAGACTTGCGGGGCACGACGATATCTACCGGATGAACGGAATCGGTCGTACTCGACCGTGGCTCCTTGTCGCCGGGCTTATCGGCTCGCTCGCGATCTCGGGCGTCCCGCCGTTTAACGGCTATATAAGCAAACACGCGCTTGAGCTTTCGCTTCACTCGGAGGTGGCAGTATGGCTCCTTACGGTCGCGGGGATCGGCACGGCCGCATCGTTCTCGAAGTTCATGTGGCACTCCTTTCTCAAGCAGGCGTCGGCAAGTGAGAGACGGCCGGCCCCGGGCGGCCGGGAGATCGTCATGATTGTACTCGCCGCAGCCTGCCTGTTCGCCGGTCTCGCACCACAGATACTCTTTCCCGCGCTTCCCCCTGGCGCGCGGGTTACTGTTTCCTCGTTCACTACCGGGCTTATCGCGCCGGGCGCGGGTATTGTGCTTTTTGCGTTCGGGTATCGATACCTGCAGCCGTATCTCGAGCGACTGCCGAGCGTCACCGTTCTGACACAGCCTGCGTACACAAGCGTCTGCCGCCTGCTCGCGGCGCTCCAGCGGCCGCATACCGGGGAAATCCGCAGGTATCTCGGCTGGATTCTTTTCGGCCTTGTGGTACTCTGGTCGGCGGCAATTCTGTAACGGTCGGAAACCGCCCCCGCAAGGCGCCGCCGATTTCGACAGATGGGCAGAACATATGGCAGGCACCGGTTCACGACAGCGCATACGAGGCCGACGCACCTCTCGACGATATTCTTCGCTTCGACGGCGGTCTTCTTCACGCCGGAAAGGAAAGAGCCTTCGGTCTCTGCTCGAGCGGCAGCCGAAGACCTTCGCCCGGCACCAGGATTACAGCTTACTCATCACCCTTTTCAGGAACTCTGCACGGCTGCAGTCACTCATCGTGAGCCCGCGCTGCTGGTCACTTCTGAATACCGCACGGATCGACCCCGAAAATCTGTCTCACTTCTATCGCACCTACCGGCTGCCCGAGCACCCCTTTTTCCCGCTTTTTCTTCGGCTCAAGCGCGACTACTTCGCAGAACGGGAGCGAATCAGAGCCGAACGCCGCGTGGCCATTCGCGCGATCGTTCAGACATCGCCTGAGTACGCACTCGAGTTCCTGCGCTACCTCGGCCACCTCGAAGACTACTACAACGCCGCCGGAGCGCACCCGCTCTGGCAGGCACAGCTTTACCCCTCCTCCAAAAAAGCCGCACACAGGACAGCGACCCGAGGCGTGCTCGAGTGGATTGAAGTATTCAAACACCACCTCGCAACGTTCGCCCTGCACTACCGCGGATTCACCGCGCGAGAGGCCGATATGCTGCTTTCTGCATTTGTCCTCGGATGCCTCCCGACCGATATCCCGCCCCGGGCGCCCGAGAGCCGGGAGGTTGCAAGAGCCTACCGGCGTGAAAGCCTTCGCTACCATCCCGACCGCGGTGGCGATGCGCGCGTGTTCATAGAGTTGAAGAAGGCCCGGGATAACCTTTCGGGCAACGCCCACTGAAGAAGTCGACTTTTTCACTTCGAGTGAGTACTCTTCTTTAATCCGCTGCGGAAAGGTTGCATTTTGACAAAACAGTCACCAAGCCAATCCAATCCGTTCGAAAATGCCCCGTTTCCCTGGTGTTCCGTCCGTGTCATGGATGACACAGCCGGGAGCAAGCCGGGATACCGCATTATTTCGGCGAATGCCTCCTTCTACAACATGTTCAACTGCTCACCGGAAGACCTCGAGGAGACCTCGTTCACCAATCTGCTCTCGGAGCTGGGCCCGAAGAGGGAGGATGAGACTGAAACGGTGATTCAAGCCGTCGCAGAAATCGCAAACCGGGGAGACTCAAAGCAGGTGCACGTCTATTCGACGAAGCTTGGAGCACCTCTCCAGGTTGTTGTCTTTCAGGGCGCTCCCTTGGTGTGTACAGTTACCTTCATCCAAACGGAAACCGGCGACCGCGCCTCGGGACCGGAACCAACCGGGATCACGCGGACTGCCCCTATCGATTACGTGAGACAGCCATTCCGCAGCATATCACCCCTGCCGCAGCGGGCCGGGGAGGAGAGCCGGACGCAACAATCATTTGTACGGCAGATAGAGCTTCAGGCAATTGCCGCCGATATTTCGACCGAGCTGGTGGCAGTAGCTTCCGACACAGTGGACACATGTATCCATAATGCCCTTTCAAGACTCGGTCCATTTTTCGGAGCAGACCGGGCCTACCTCTTTCTCAAGACCGGATCCCGCAGGCCGCACAATGAGACGCTTGTGAACACGCACTACTGGACGGCAGAGACCATCGGAGGCCACCGACATCTGCCCGACCACATCGACCTTGCGAAACTGCCATGGTGGCGACGGGAACTGTACTCAGGAAATACGATAATCGTCACCAATGTCGAAACCATGCCACAGGACGCACGCTACGAGCGAAGCCTGCTGCTCGAACAGGAAACGATGTCTCTTCTCGCCGTTCCACTCTCGTCGGGCGAGACACTCGAAGGGTATTTCGCACTTGATGCGCTTCATGCGGTACCCGACTGGGAAGACGAGGAAATCACCCTCCTTCAGGTTATCGCCAACGCCATGCTCGACGCCATCCGGAAGACGGACACCGAACAGCAGTTGCGGGTTGCCAAAGAACAGGCGGAAGCAGCCAACGAGGCGAAGTCCAGGTTTGTAGCGAGCATGAGCCACGAGATTCGAACGCCGCTTAATGGAGTGATCGGGTTCACCGAACTTCTGCGGGAGACCCCGCTCAGCGGAATACAGCGGACCTACGCCGATAATGCTCATACCTCCGCGCGGTCACTGCTCGACATTATTAACGATATACTCGACTTCTCCAAAATCGAGGCGGGCAGGCTCGAACTCGCTCCGCAGGATACAGTCCTCTGCGAGATTCTCGAACAGGCTTGCGATATTCTCGGCTACCACGCCACCCGCAAGGGAATTGAACTCCTGCTGAACGTCCCGGATGACCTTCCTGCTACCGTCGTTGTCGACCCCGTTCGCCTGCGTCAGATCCTCGTGAACCTCCTCAGTAACGCCGTAAAGTTTACCGACAGCGGGTATGTCGAGCTGTTCGTAAGCTCTGAGGTTGATGGTTTCCCCGATGGTTCATCCTGTACCGGGCGCTTTGTCTTCGCAGTCCGTGACACCGGGTGCGGCATCAGTGACGATCAGATGAAGCGCCTCTTCCGCGCCTTCTCTCAGGCGGATACAACGCGAGCGCGCAACGAAGGCGGAACCGGGCTCGGCCTGGTTATCTCGCAGATGCTCGCCGGGAAAATGGGCAGTAATATCACCGTCGACAGTACGCCGGGAAAAGGCTCCACATTCACCTTTAACCTGGAGGCGCCCTGCAGCGGTCCTGCCGGCGACGAGAGAAGCATCAGCGGCTTCAAGGAAGTGCTCATGGTTTCTCCTCATGCGAAGCTGCGGGAGGTGTTTGCGGAAACCGTCCTCCGGTGGGGCATAACCGCCCTTACTGTATCGAACACAACGGAGGCACTCGACACCCTGCGGAAACACGGGGACTTCGACCTTCTCGTTGTCGACGATGCGATTCCGGAGGAAGCAGGTGTTCATGAACTTGTCGGAACCATCCGGCGAGTCTGGGACTGGAATCCGGAACGACAACCGGTGCTCCTGCTGCAATCACTGAAAGATATGGGCGGCGGCGATGATGACGCCACCTGCGCCCGGTGCCGGGAACTGGGCATTCAATCGGTGATAAACAAACCGTTTACACCCGCGAGGCTGCGTCGGGAACTCGAAACATTTGATCCGGGTGCGATTGCCGACTCCGGCATCCACGAGACAGAGAGGCAGGCGGAAGACCCCGGTGCCTTTTCGGAGTTGTCCAAACAACAGTCGACAAAAGAGCCTGCAGACACGGAGAATAATACAACCACGCCCGGCCCGGTTATCCTCGTCGCCGAGGATGTGGTCATGAACATCACGCTGATTAAGGCTATGCTGCGGCAGGCAATACCGTCAGCGGTAATTGTCGAGGCAACCGACGGGGCAGCGGCGGTTGAGACGGTTTCTACACGTCACGTGGATCTCGTGCTTATGGACCTGCAGATGCCGGTAGTCGACGGAGTTGACGCGACAGAGCGAACCCGTTCGATCGACCGCAATACCGTTCACCAGCCTGTGATTATTGCACTGACCGCCGACACCCGCGAAGAAGAACGCAGTCGGTGTTTTGCCGCCGGAATGAACGGGGTACTCACCAAGCCGATTGAGTCTGAAGCGCTCGAGCAAACGCTCCGACATTTCCTGTAAGCCTCCCCGATATCGCCTAAATCTGTATGGGGAAATGCTGCAGCGGCCCGTGACCGGAGCCCACAGACTCGTCGGACGCAGCCCGGATGCATGCGGAAAGGTAGTACTTCGACCACTCCACCGCATCGGGCACCTCATTGCCGAGCGCAATTTCAGCGGCAATGGCCGAGGCATAGGTGCAGCCGGTTCCGTGGGTATTCGCCGTGTCGATCCGCGGCGCATCGTAGGTGCGAATCTGCGACCCGTCAAAGAGCACGTCGACCGCACGTTCGCTTTCCGGCAGATGTCCGCCTTTTACCAGCACGTACCGGCAACCGAATGAAGCCAGCTCGCGGGCAGCCCGGGCGGCGTCATCGACATTATTAATTTCGAGCCCCGTGAGAACCTGCGCTTCGTGATGGTTCGGGGTTACCAGAAGGGCCCGCGGCAGAAGATAGTCCCGAACCGTGCGCCGGTCGTCCTCGGCGATCAGGGGAGCACCACCCTTGGCGATCATGACCGGATCGACAACAAGGTTTTTCACCTCATAGTCATCCACCGCCTGCGCGACGGTGCGGACCACCTCTTCGCCGGCAAGCATACCCGTTTTCCAGACATCCGCGCCAATGTCGCGCATAACCGAATCGATCTGCATGCGGATAAACGAAGCCGGTACCGGATGCACGCCGTCCACACCGAGGGTGTTCTGTGCGGTCAATGCGGTAATCGCGCTCATACCGTATGCACCGCGCGCGGCAATTGCCTTCAGATCCGCTTGAATTCCCGCTCCGCCACCGGAGTCCGATCCTGCTATTGTCAATACCCGTTTCATAACCTTTCCTCCTAAACCCAGAATAGAATTGCGACGACACTCATCACCGCGATGACCGCCGCCGCCCCGTCAGCCGCGCCAAAGCGGTAGCGAAGCAGCCATGTTCGCCCGCTTCGCTCGAACCCGCGCGTCTCCATTGCCTCGGACAGCCGGTCGGCCAGCCGGAACGATTCCACCAGCAGGGGGACGGCAAGGCGCGGCCCGTGCCGAACGAGTCCGAATCCCGCCTCCAGAGGCACACCCCGAAGCCGCTGCGCCTCCACGACCGCCCGGGCCCGCCTCGCAAGCACCGGCGCCATGGCCATCCCGGCCCGAACCGTGAACGCCGCACTGTGCGACAGCCCGCTCTGCTCGAGGGAATCGGCCGGCGCAGCCGAACCGTACACTCTGAAAAAAGTATAGAATACGCTTGCAACCGCAGCGAGCCGTACGCCCGCCTGGACCCCGGCCTCGAAGTCGGCCCCGACCCACCGGATAACAGTCCACACCGCAATAATCGGTAAAAGACGGACCAGCCACTTCCCGTACGCGCGCCATGAGCCGGTCACGATGTGCACCATCACGATCGCGACAAGATACGCAGTCAGAAAGGCGCCCTCCGGCAGACCGATAGCAAGCCCGGCCCCCGCCGCAGCGACCACCATACCCGCGCGGGGGTCAATGCCCGCCGGTTCGCTCTCACGCAGGATTCGAGTACGCACCTCCCCGACAGGCTTCTGCCGAAGTCCTTCGCCGGACAACTCATGCGCACTTTCGGAGTCGACCGAATCATCCAGGGCCAGCCGCCCGCTGCAGCAGCGCTCCACAAGCGCTTCGTCGTGGGTGGCCACGACAATTACATGGCCGGCATCACGCAGCCGCTCAATAAGCGAAATAATGCGGTCGGCATGCCCGCGGTCCTGGCCGGCGGTCGGCTCATCGAGCAGAACAATCGGCGGGCGGGCGGCAAGCGCGACGGCGAGACCGACGCGTCTTCGCTGTCCACGACTGAGTCGCTGTGGAGCACTGCCGAGCAGATGTTCGAGATCGAGCGCGTCCACAAGCCACCCGATCCATACTTCATCGAGGCACCCGAGAAGCTCAGGACCGGTGCGGATCTCCTCCAGGACCGTTGCCGCCTGCAACTGGTCGTCCGCCCGCTGGACGGCAAAGCCGCGCACCTGCGCCAGCTCCGATACCCCGAACGAGCCCACCGTCGAGCCCATGAGACGCACTCCGCCCGCTTTCACCGGCTGGAGGCCTGCAAGCGTACGAAGCAGGGTTGTTTTGCCCGACCCGTTTGCACCGGTGAGCGCGAGGCACTCGCCACCGGAAACCGAAAGCGAGACACCATCGAGCACGCGCCGTCCACCGCGGTTCACACAGACACCGTCCGCTTCGAGGGACGGTCGCTCACCGTGAACGCCACGTAAGGCTGCCGCCCCCGCGCTTTCGTTTTGCCTTCCGCATCTGTGCTGCACGGCACTTCCGCGCTGCA
>CAZMEV010000018.1:0-10494 GCA_964565375.1 uncultured Spirochaetaceae bacterium | reverse complement strand
CGCTTCCATGCTCCCCGGCACTTCCGCGCTGCAGGTCGCTTTCTCGCTGCGCGGCGAGTGCCTGTGACGCAGCATCGACCTCAACAATCCGATTCGCCTCCCCCGCAAGCTCGCCGGCTTCGTGGACGCACAGAAGAACCGCGGCCCCGGCGCGGCGGGCCTCGGCGATTGCAGCCCGCACCCCGGCAATTCCGTCGGAGTCCAGTCCGGAAAACGGCTCGTCGAGCACAAGAAGTGACGGAGTGACAGCGGTAACCGCGACGAGAAGCACGCGCCGCTTCTGGCCTGCGGACAGTTCGTGCGGATCGCGGTCGAGCAGACCATCTACCGAGAAGCGCGAGGCGGCATCGGCAACCCGTTGTGCGATCTGCTCGCGGGCGATTCCGAGACTCTCGAGCCCATAGGCAATCTCCTCAGTCACGCTCCCGCGAAAGAACTGCGCGTCCGGATCCTCGAATGCGCAGGCTACCGGTCCGAAAAGGTCCGAGGGTTCACACTCGAGCGGGGACCTGCCGACTACGCGCACGGAGCCCGAGACATCAGCCGGATACAGCCCCGGAATGAGCCCGGTGACAAGGCGGCACAGCGAGGACTTGCCGGTTCCACTCGCGCCGGTCACTGCCACGAGCTCGCCGGGCCACACACGAAGTGAAAGCGATGTGAAGGCGGCGTGGCGGGCGGGGTCCTGGGCAGCGGGCTTGGCTTGCAACGCAGCCGCGCCCCGGGCACCAGCGGGATGGCCGGCCGCCCCCTGGGCAGTGTGCGTCGCGTGCCCGGCCGCGCCCCCGGCCGCATACCACAGCGTCACATCATCAAGCTCGAGCACCGGGCTCTCGCCGCCCGCTTGAACACTCATACAGCGCGTGCCCTCAGGCCAGATCAGTTCGTCGCAGCACCCGCAGTGCCGCTACACCGATAATCACGCCGACCAGGCTGCTTCCGAAAAAGCTCGGCACGAACGCAAGGGCGGCAGCAGGCTGGTCCATGAACACCGGCGCAACAAGGAGCCCTCCGAGGATCGCACCGAGAACGGCGGTTCCCACAAGCTCACCTGCGGCCGCCACCGCATCGCGATGTGTCAGCCGCCATGCGTATCCGGCCAGAAGCGCTCCGATCATGCCGCCCGGAAACGCCAGAAGCGTTCCGACACCGAGCGCATTGCGGATTACTCCGATGACAAGCGCAATACCGGTTGCCTGCCACGGGCCTAAAAGCACCGCCGCCACAACGTTCACCAGATGCTGTGTCGGGTTGATGTTTGCTCCCCCCACGGGAAACGATGTCACCGGCGCCAGCGCAACGCCGATCGCCACGAGCACCACTGCCCGCGCTACCGTCCGCGATCGTCGCTGACCGGATCGTCTCGCGTCAGATTGTGCTGCATCAGTCATTTACTCCTCTCCCTGCCCTGAATTGTTTTTCAGGTCGATGTTGTATTTCCGGCGTCCTGTCTGACGCCGCCTCCGGCCACGCCGGAGATTAGACCGGGCGCTTCATGGAGCGTACGCCTCGTGTACGGGGGAAACCTGCGCCTGTACCGCCTCTTCGAGCGCTTGCGCCTCGAGCCGGGCCAGGGCATCCATAAGCGCAATACGGAAGGACTCAGGTCCCGCTGTACCGAATGCCCGTTCGGCGTTCGCCGCCGCCCTGCGGACCCCGGCGGATGCAAACACCGCCGACTCCCACGGCTGAGTCCCGGCGCCGAGAAACGCGCCGATGGCCGTCGACAGCATGCAGCCGGTTCCGGTAATCGCGGCGGCCCGCTCACTGCCGCCGGAAATGCGCACGGTGCGCACTCCGTCACTTACCGCATCGTGTGTACCCGTGACCACCGCCACCACACCGTATGCCCGGGCAACCCGAACGGCGAGCTCCGCACTTTCCTCGAAGTGCTCCTCGCCTGCCGCGTCCACGCCGCGGGTCGTGCTGCCGCCATCCATAGATCCGAGAAGCGCGGCGAGCTCCGAGCGGTTTCCCCGGATCACCCGTGTGTCCGCGTGTGCGGCGAACTCGCGGTTGTGTCGCGTACGAAACGCACTCGCCCCGCAACCCACCGGATCAAGGACAACCGGCGTGCGCGCGCCCGCCTGTGCTTCGCGGGCCACACGCATGCTTCCACCTTCGAGCGCCGCCCGGGCCGAGCCAGGGCCCTCGCCCTCCGGTGATTCCCGGCCCGCTCGCATCCCTCCACCTCCGAGCGCCGCCCGGGCCGCACGCATGCGGGCGCGGGACGGAGTACCGGTGTTCAGCACGAGCGCATTGCGCACCGCCGCGATCTCGCCTGCTTCCTCCGGGGCTTCAGCCATAACCGGCCGTGCGCCGATCGCCGTCGCCGTCGCGGCGCTCCAGGCCATGGTGACGTAGTTGGTCAGGTGGTGAACGAGCGGAGCCTTCTCGCGCAGCAGGCGCAGCGCTTCGCCGGCGCCGGGGGGATGGGTGGTCGCGCTCCCCTGGTCGCCGGCGCGGGGGGCCGGTTGCTCGCCCGGGGCGGGGAACTTGTCCGGTACGGCGCCGCGCGTCTCTCCCAGGGCGGCCCGGCCCTCGTCTGCCCGGCTCGCGCCGGCCCGGCCCTCGCCTGGCTCGGGCGTTTCGCGCCCGAGGGAGCGGTCGACCGCCTGGCGTACCTCAGCCGCTGCCGCTGCCGGGTCCTCCGCGCGGCTTACCGCGGAAACCACGGCTACCCCCGCGGCCCCGGCCTCCACAACCGGCGGCGCCCCGGCTGCATCGATCGCGCCGATGCCGACGACCGGCACCGGGACGCTGTGGCAGACGTCGGCGAGTCCCTCAGGCCCGATCGGCGCGCCGGCTTTTTCCTTGCTTCGTGAGCCGTAGATGTGGCCGGTGCCGAGGTAATCGGCGCCCTGTGCGCAGGCCTGCCGAGCTCGATCGGGGGTTTGTGCGGTCGCCCCCACAATGGCACGGCGGCCGAGAATGCGGCGTGCGTCGGTGACCGGGATGTCGTCGACCCCCACGTGGACACCATCAGCCTCTACAATCTTCGCGATGTCGGCTCTATTGTTTACGATAAAGAGCGCACCGAAGGTGCGGGTGAGCGCGCGCAGCTCGTGACCAAGGCCAACAAGCGTCGCTGCACTTCGGTGCGTATCGCGAAGCTGTACCGCGGTCACCCCGCCGCGCAGGGCAGCGTGGACCGTCGCCACAAGAGTGCGATCATCCTGGCTGTCGTCGGTTACATAGTAGCAGCGAAGCCGGCGCGCAAGCCGTGCGCGCTGTCTTTCAGCTCGTGTGGATTCTCTCATGCATCAGCCTCCCGCAGCGGAAAGGGAGACGGATGCACCATACGCGAGGCCCGAACCGGAGTTCAGACGCTCCGGGTCTATGTTCTCTGAAGTGGCGGGTCCGGTGTATGGGAAAATGGCGTGTATGCACGTACTTCTCCGTTCCCTTCGCTGGAATTACCCAGATCAGGTTCGCGGGGTCGAGAGCACCGCATACTCTCCTCTCAGCCCGTACAGACGGGCTCCCCCACGGACATCATTTCTTAATATGTACTCACCAGGCCCGGGCGGGGTCAAGCCGCTTCCGGAGCAATCACTCCGCGACTGTCTCCGCCACCATCACAAAGTCGTCGGAGGCCCCCATGAGGTCGAACAATGGTATTTCCCAGGTAACGCGTGCGCCCTCGACCTGCGGCTCCCGGCTTCCTTCGGAGCCGACCCATTCGGCGAAGGCCACCTCCGCGGGCAGCTCCACGATGAACCGAAAGACCGCATCGGGGAACAACATCGATATAATTCCCCTCATCTGAGCTGCTTCCACCGGATCCTGCTGCTCGTCTGCAAGCTCATCGCCCCTGAACACCCGCTCGAAGCGATACGCACCGTCATTACCCCGTTCAAAGTGAACCGGACCGCTCTGCTCGTCGAACCATGGAGAATCCGCGACCCGGTCGTAGCGGACAACAATCTCCTGGAACTGATAGTCGACGTCCTGGTTCTGCGCATTCACGCGGGTATCGGTGAACACGCGTTCCGATACGATTTCCACGCCCGCCCCGTCGAAGTCACTGGCGAGGTCTTCATCGAGCACACTTTCTCCATCCATACCGGAGGCCATCCCGCCCATTTCCTCGAGCTCGAGCGATTGTCCGATTCGCACGCGGTGCTCTCCACCGCCGTCGGAGAAAATGGTAAGCTCATCCTCATACTCGAGACAGCCGGCGAGCAGAATTACTGAAGCGGCCATGACGGCCGTAATCGATCTGTTCATACAACAGATACTACCCGCACTGTGCTCCTCCGGGATAGTACTGTGCCCCTCCGGCATAGTACGAAAACACGGTCAGGTCGATGTTGAATTGTCGAGGTGGACGGGCACGCGCTGTAATTACTCAACCGGTTGCGGGCCGTGCTCATAGTCGAGATGGAGCGCGTGCTCGTAGACATGGTCGAGCCATGCCGAGTGCTCTTCCCGCGAAACAATGCCGGTGCCGCCGAAGTTCAGCCATTCGGCCGGGGATATGCCGCAGAAGCCGAGCGCTCCCTTGCAGAGCGCTCCGTAGATGCCGTTATTCGACGCTTCGCGGATAATTCTGTCGGGCGCACCGCTGGTGGTGAGAACAGTGGCACCGTGAATGTGCCCGAGCAACGGCTTTGGGTCGTTTCCGCTGGTCATTGCGAAGCCCGGCCGCAAGGTCTTATCCATCCACCCTTTTACTCGCGCCGGCATGAGACTCCACCACAGCGGAAAGATCATGACGAGGTACTCGGTCGCGTGCAGACGTTCCTGGTACTCGGTAACTTTGGGATCGGTACTGTATCCGCCGGTGTACGAGGCGAGTTCCGCACGGGAAATCGCCGGCTGAAACTCGTCCTCGCAGAGGTCGAGAATGTCGGGAACATGACCGGCCGCCCGGACGCCCGCTGCGAACGATTCGAGCACGGCGTGGTTGAAACTCCCTTTGCGGGGATGATCGAAAATAATGTGAACGTCCATAAGCGCCTCTGAGAATAGCACTGAATCCGTATACCCGGCCACTCGAGGTTGACCACCCTGCAACGTACGATCTAATAGCGGGTCTTTGATGTATTTGCGTGCGCATGCGAGTATTATTGTTTGGGAGGATACATTATGAACGGACAATTCCGGCAATATGCGGTAATTGGCGTGACGCTGGCTCTTCTACTGGGTTTCACCGGATGTCAGACGGTTGAATCCATCGCTGAGGATGCCGGAGTGGGGGACCTTGTCCCGGAGACAAGCGGATCAGAGGATGAAAGCACCGCCGAGGACGCGGAAACGGCGGAAGCAGACGCGGAAGTGCCCGTTGAAGCGTTGCAGGTCGAGGTAAATGCTTCGGCGCTCGAAGCAGTGGCGGCCTTCGATCCGCCGCAGAACCCTGACCTGTACCCGGTCGCAGTCGACGGCCAGTGGGGCTACATGGACGAACACGGAGAGATAGCCATTGAACCCGAATACGACGTCGCCTTTCCCTTCTCGGATGGATGGGGCAGGGCCGAACGCGACGGCACGTTCTATTTTCTCAATCCGGACGGTGAGGTCGAACTGACATCGGATCTTGACTTCGTCGACGACTTCTCCGACGGCCTCGCGGTTGCCCGGGAGGTAGAACGGACGAGCGACAACGTCCGTGACGGCATCTTCGGATACATAAACCGGGAAGGTGAATGGGTCATGCCACCACAGTTCAAACAGGCCTATACCTTCTCCGACGAATGGGCGCCGGTAGACGTGAACGTCGGCGATGAGCCGGAATTCGGTCAGAGCGGTGAAGCGATTTTCGCCTATATTACTCCCGAAGGATCGCTTGCGGTGAACCGGCTGTTCGACGGTGCATCGTATTTCAACGAGGGCCGCGGCGCCGTTGAGGACGGATTTCAGTGGGGATATATCGATCGCGACGGCGACTTCGTCGTCGAGCCGGAGTTTTCCCATGCTGACACCTGGGCCGAGGGAAGGGCACCCGTTACGACCACCACGGGAACCGAAGACTGGTTTCATATCGATGAGTCGGGCACACCGGTGGGCGACGACACCTGGGAGGTCGCCCGCCCGTTCGGCGACGGTCTCGCGCCGGTAGCCGAATATGACGACGGACTTCGTGAGCGAATATGGCACTACATTGACCGGGACGGGAATATTGTCGACGGCGGCTACCAGCACGCCGAGACACCATACCGGGGACTGCGCCGCGTCCTCGTCGGAAGCGAAAACGCGCCCGGCGAGTACCTGTCATCCGGCGGCCCCCCATCCTTCGGGGAGCGACACTGGGACTACCGACTGGACTTCTATCGCGACTACGAGTGGACCTGGATTGACGAAAACGGCGACGTCGTGTGGGGGCCCGAAGAATAGCCGCACCGGCGCGGCACAGGTCGCCGGGCAACGGCGGAGGCGATATGTCCGCTGGGAGGTCACATCTCGCTCGCCCTGCGGTACAGCCGTCTCAGCATTCCGGCTGAGACGGCGCCCGCGCCGATTGCCGGCAACAGAATTTCGAAAACGCCGTCGGCGTGAAGTCGAGAAAACCGCCAAGATTGTATGATGTACGAACATGCGATATCCTTACCGTGAGCTTCTCGGCCAGTGGCCGAACTCAAGAGATCCGGCTACCATAGGTGAGGCATCATTCAATGAGAACAACAATTCCGAAACTGCTCCAGCATATAACAACAAAATATGGGGATACCCCCGCCCAATACATAAAAGATTCCGAGGGCACCTTTCATCCGAGAACCTACTCCGCACTCTACAATGAAGTACTTGCATTCGCGGCAGGACTCAAGAACATCGGCGTAAGCCGCGGCGACCATGTCGGGCTTATTTCCGAGAACCGGGCTGAATGGTTTGTTACCGACCTCGCGCTTCTTTCGCTCGGTGCTGCCGATGTGCCGCGGGGCAACGACAGCGTGCCGCAGGAGCTTCACTACATTCTCGACTTCGCCGGGTGCAAAACGGTGGTCGTCGAAAATCATGCACAGCTTTCCAAGCTTTCAGGCATAATCAAGGAGCTCAAAGCGGTTAAAACCATAATCGTGCTCGATCAGAACTTCGACCCCGACTCGCTCGACGGCGACTCGAAAAAACCCTTTAAACGGGTAAAACTCCTGCGATACCAGGAGATCGTTGAATCGGGAAAAAGCGACGGCTCCCACCGCGCTGTGGTTGAATCGGAGATTTCCGAGGGCCAGCCCGACGACACGGCGACCATTATTTTCACCTCCGGAACAACCGGGACGCCAAAGGGAGTGGTGCTGTCACACCATAACTTCCTTCACCAGGTGAACAGCATTGACGGCTTTCTCGACGTAAACCCCGGTGACGTGTGGCTTGCGGTCCTGCCGGTATGGCACAGCTTCGAACGCATTATGCAGTACATAGCACTCGGAACCGCCTCGGCGCTTGCCTATTCCAAACCCGTTGCCAAGATCATGCTCGGCGACTTCGCACAGGTGCAGCCCCAGTGGATGGGTTCGGTCCCGAGAATCTGGGAGTCGGTCCGCTCCGGTATTATCAAGAAAACACGTGCCGAAGGCGGCATAAAGTGGGCCATGTTCCGCTTTTTCGTGGCCGTCGGTGGGGCACACAAGCATGTCACCGATCTCGTTCGCGGTCGCGTGCCGCGCTTTAAGCCGCGCTCCCGGGCGCTCGATTTCGTGGCAGGTCTTCTCCCATGGCTTGTGCTGTGGCCGTTTGCCGCACTCGGCTCGGCGCTCGTCTTCAGCAAGATCAAGGCCCGTCTCGGCGGCCGGTTTGTCGCCGGTATCAGCGGAGGCGGCGCCCTTCCCTCGGCGGTCGACCAGTTCTTCGGTGCAGCCGGTATTCTGCTGCTCGAAGGGTATGGCCTCACCGAAACCGCACCCGTTATTGCCGTCCGCAAACAGCACCATCCGGTACCCGGAACCGTCGGGACCCTGATTCCCGATACTGAATGTGAAATTCGCGACGAGAACGGAAATGCTCTCCCTGCGGGCACACAGGGCGTTGTGTACGTAAAGGGCCCACAGGTTATGAGCGGATACTACAACGCTCCCGAACAGACCCGCGCCGTTCTTTCCGACGACGGCTGGTTTAATACCGGTGACCTCGGCATGATGACCGTGGACGGGGAACTCAAGATAACCGGTCGCGCGAAAGACACTATCGTTCTTCGGGGAGGCGAAAACATTGAGCCGCTTCCGATCGAACAGAAACTTCGCGAAAGCGAGCTCATCGACCAGGCGGTCGTCCTCGGCCAGGATCAGAAGTTTCTCGCCGCGCTTATCGTTCCCAACGAAGAAGCGCTGCAGGAAGCCCTCCGGCAGCACGCCGAGGCGAGTGGTAGCGACAAAGCTGGAACGAAAGCCGGAAGCCACACCATCGTGGCACAGGCTGACGGAAACGGCGCGACGAGCTCCACCCTCGCGCAACTCATAGACAAACCCGAATCAAAGCGTATTATTGAGTCGGAAGTGTCTGAGCTTGTGAGCATTAAGAACGGGTTCCGTGGGTTCGAGCAGATTTACCGTGTGCTTCTTGCCGCCGACCAGTTCGAAATCGGACACGAGCTTTCTGCAAAGCAGGAAGTAAAACGACACGTTATTAACGAGAAGTACGAAAGAGAAATAGCAAAACTGTTTGAGTAGGGGGAGCCATGAGCCAGATTCGTGAGGAAGAACGGGCGCCGGAGCGGCTGTTCGAAAAACGGCCGTTTTCCCTTCTGAATACACTCAAGGGAATGGCCATTGGCATGGCGAACATTATTCCCGGGGTGAGCGGGGGTACACTCGCGGTCGTAACGGGCATTTACGACGAGCTTGTCGACGGCTTCGGCAATTTCTTCAGAGGGGAAGGCGGCTGGCGTCGAAACCTGTTCTTTCTTGCTCCGGTAGTTGTTGGAATCCTGCTCGGTAATATCGCCCTCGCGCGGCTTATCGGCTTCCTCCTCGAGGAAATCCCCGGCCCTACCAACTTCGCGTTCATCGGCCTTATCCTCGGCAGCGCGCCCTATCTCGTCAGCCGCATGGGAACAGCGAACGTACGGGCCCGTCACGGATTCCTGTTTGTCCTCGGCGTCGCGGTTGTCATATGGATGGGCCTTGCCTCTCCCCCTGCCGCCACCCCTCCTATTGTAGAGGTTGATGTTGCCTCCGCGGGCATGGTCTTCGGCGCGGCGTTTCTCGGAAGCATCGCGATGATCGTTCCCGGTGTGAGCGGAAGCTTTCTGCTGCTTCTGATTGGAATGTACAGCACGCTGCAGAACGCCTTCAGTACGATCAACGTGCCGATCATCACCATTTTCGTTGTCGGCACGCTCGTCGGCGTTGTCATCGTTTCCAAAGGAATCGCGGCGCTGCTTCGAAACTTTCACGGAAGCACCTACGCCATTGTCATAGGCCTGGTTATCGGAAGTTCCATTTCGCTGTACCCCGGCTTAAGCTCCGGTATCATGATTCTCGCCGATATCGGCGCATTCGCGATTGGAGCCGCCTTAAGCCTTGTCCTCGGTACCGGCATGAAGGAACGGCTCCTCGGAAAGCGCGAGGAGATGTAAGGCACTGGCTACCGGCCGGGGCCCTACTGGCGCCTCGGCGCCTCGAGCGTGAGCCCGCTTGATTTCAGTACCAGCCGTTCGCCCCGCCCGTCCGATGCGAGCATTACATCTATTCGGCTGCCCTCGAGCTTGAAGCCGATCACCACCGAGTCAGCGCGATACGGCTTCATCTTCTGCGGAGGGCTTCCCGACTGCGCAAAGACGACCGAATCGCCCGCCGTAGAAATCGTGAACACCAGTCCCTCGATCTCAGGCACATACTCTCCTACAATCGCCGCCCGCTGTTCAGCCGAAAGGACCACCGCCGCCCGGCGAAATACAATCGGGTCCACCTCCGGCTCGATCGGAATGGAAATGGACTCCGGTTGCCCTTCGTCGTTAAGAAGGAAGTGCGTCTTCATGCGCATTTCGAACGGGCGAACATCCCACTCGAACACGTTGTAGTGAAGGTGCCGCAGCGGAAGCCACTCGAGACTTCCGGCCAGGCGCGCCTCGAGCTCGGCCGGTTCGACTCCCTCCTGGGCACCTTGCGTTTCACCAGCACCCCCGGTTCCACCGGCAGCCTCGGTGCGCCCCGCTCCCCCGCCCGAGCGCACCTCGAACGCCGGATAGCCATCAGCCTCAAAAATTCCCTCGAAGGTCGACAGATCATGCGTCGGCGGAGCGTCGGGGATTCGCTCGGTTTCCGTTGTCTCGCGGCTCTGCGCGGCGGCGGCCTGAAGCGTGTCGAGCACCGAATGGTACCGGATGTTCCAGTCGCGACTCGAAAGGCCGAGCGCGCGGTCGACCGCCTCGTAGAACAGCACCTGCGCAAACGCCGAAAACGCGATATTCGTAAGCACCACCACGCCGACCGCCGGCTGCCCGGCCTCGCCGCCCGACCCTGCCGGCACAAAACCCGCGTGCAGCGTGTGCCCCTCCACGCCGCCACCGTGATGACACACCGTATGACCGCGATACGCGTCAATCATCCAGCCGAG
>CAZMEV010000017.1:0-36346 GCA_964565375.1 uncultured Spirochaetaceae bacterium | reverse complement strand
ATCGCGAACCGTCGACGAGCTCATCGGCGAGCGCATACTGGCTGTAAAACACGAGGGTTGCAAGATCGAACAGGCTGATGCTTACTCCCGCGCCCCCGGCAGCTGCGACTCCCGTCGCCGAACTGTCGCCGTCTGCGAGCCCCCGATACGAGCCGGCATCCGCATAGACGACAAGCCCCGGAAGCACGTCCGCCCGCGCGATCGCCGGAAGCACCGCCCGCAGCTCGGCGCCGCCTGCTATCTTGGCCTGTGCATCGTAGCGGCCGGATTCGTAGCCGCGCACGGTGCCTCCGAGCGCGCTGCGATCGAAGAGGGGCCTGAGAATGCTGCGCCTCGCCGAAAGCGGAACACGCTCGCCGAAGGCGTAATCGCCGGCCATGTAGGCCCCGCCGTAGAGCGCGAACTGATTAAGGCGTTCTTCACCCGCGACTCGTGGCGCGGCCTCATAGAGCGGCAGAAAGCCGCGCACCTGCGCCCCGACGCGCGCGAAGTCGGCATCGCCGAGAATGGTGTTGCCGAGAAATGCCGGTCCCCACTCGCCGACGAGCTGTGCGTCCCATCCGCTTCGAGTGGTGGTAACCGGAGCCACATTCACGTGGCCCACATCGACGCCCGCCCGGATGGTATTCAGGAGCTGCCCCTGTGCCTCCGGCCGGCCGTCGGCATCCGGTACGGCGCTTTCGAAAATAAGCTGGTTCGCCCCGTCGTCCTCGAGGTGCCATTCGCGAATGCCGATGTAGCGCAGAAATACGCCGGCGGTTTCGACGTCACGCTCTTCGTCGTACAGCAGCGCCTGGCGGACGCCGGTGTTCCAGCGCCAGAGCCAACGCTGAAAGTAGGGCGCCTCGTCGGGGTCGAAGGCAACGTCGGTTTCGGTGAACTGCTGTCCGCCTGTGTACAGGCTTCCGTCGGGATTGCGGAAATACGGTGTCGAGCTGTATGCGCCGCCTGTTCCGACTTCGAGGGTTGTCGGCAGGGCGCGGTCGCCGACCCGGTAGCCGAGCTGAATGTCGCCGCCCCAGATGAGAGGGGAAAACGAAACCGAAACCTCCGCGCCGAGTGAAGCCGGCAGGAGAAACACGAAAAAGACTACCGATAACAGGCGCACCGTATGTGTTTTCATAATGACCTTCAGCGAGATCGTAGTGCCATTGGTGAGCGACGTCAATGTCGAGCGGGAGGCCCTTCATGGCAGACTTTGTGCCGGGTGGGATTGACTCCGGCACGATCGACAGACCCCTTGCCGGAATCGCGGAAACGGCTCACCCTGTCGGCGCTTAAGAAATCAGAATTACAGCCACGGCCGACCCGGGAACTGGAACTGGAACAGGACACGGGAACGGGACCCGGGAACGGGAAAAGGCAGGGGATATATGCGCTACACACAGTTGCCACATACAGACAGTACTGTTTCGGTGGTTGCCCTCGGCTGCTGGGCCTTCGCCGGCGACTTCAACTGGGGGCCTCAGGATGATACCGATTCGATTCACACGGTTCACGCGGCGCTGGACCACGGAATTACGTTCTTCGATACGGCGGAGGGCTATGGCGACGGACATTCCGAAGAAATCATCGGACGAGCGCTGAAGGGACGTCGCCACGAGGCGGTAATCGCGACAAAGCCGAAGCCGGGCAGGGATACTCCCGACGAGCTTCGCGGGAGCTGCGAACAGAGCCTGCGGCTGCTGGGCACCGATTACATCGACCTGTATCAGCAACATTGGCCCAACCGCGATGTACCGCTCGATGAGGTTGTCGGGGCGTTCGAGCGCTTGCGGGAAGAGGGGAAAATACGCGCATTCGGCGTGTGTAATTACGGCGAGCGGGACTTCGAGGAACTCGTAAGCTATACTACCCCTTCGACCAATCAGGTGGCCTATAGCCTTATATGGCGGGCTATTGAATACAAGGTGCAACGCAAATGCGTGGAATACGGTACCGGCATTCTGGCCTACAGTCCCATCGCGCAGGGGCTTCTGACCGGTAAGTATCGTTCCGCGGATGAAGTTCCCGAGGGGCGGGCACGGACCAAACACTTCTCCGCTCAGCGCCCTGAGACGCGACACGGAGAGAAGGGCGCGGAGAAGGAAACATTCGAGGCTATTGATGCCGTGCGACACATTGCTGACAAGCACGGCGTTTCCATGCTCGATCTCGCAATCGGATGGGTGCTCGCGCAACCGGCGGTTACGTCGGTGCTCGCCGGTGCACGGCGTCCCGATCAGATTCCGCAAAACGCCGGCGCAGGAGATCGTGTTCTGCCTGCCGGGGTCGTAGACGAGCTGAGCCGCGCCACCGAAATGCTGAAAGGAAAACTTGGCGATGATCCGGACCCCTGGAGCAGCCGGATGCGCTGATTGCAGAAAGCAGGCGGTACGCTCTGAAGGCGCGTACGACGCCTGAAACCGATCGTATTCGTTCGCCTCCGGCACTTATCACCGGCAGCGTATTTGTATACCTTCCGGGACATGCAGGAAAACGTCGAGGGCGATGCGGGCGCCGGCGGGGGAGCGATTGTGGATACGGTTGCCGGCACTGCTTCCACGGTTGCTGTAAAAGATGCGCCGCCGTCCGCTTCAGGGCACCCTCGAACTACGATCGTGGCAATTATGATCTCGATCTTTCTTATGGGTTCGGGAATGGGGCTTCAGGGCTCGGCTGTTGCGCTGCGGGCCGGCCTCGAAGGGTTCTCCGACCCTGTAGTCGGCTTTATCATGTCGGCGAACTACGTCGGCCTGATCCTGGGATCAATGATCGCGCCGATTATTATCCGGAATGTCGGGTATGTACGCACGTTCGCGGCCTCCGCGTCTCTGGGGGCCGGCTCGGCAATTTCCCATCTCCTGTGGATCGAAGTGCTGCCGTGGCTCATATTTCGAACGGCGACCGGGTTTTCTCTGGCGCTGATGTTCGTCGTCGCCGAGAGCTGGCTCAATGCATCGAGTACGAGCTATAACCGCGGGCGCCTTTTGAGCGTATACAGCATTGTCTATATCGTTTCCATGGGGGCCGGGCAGCCGGTCATGGCAATCTTTTCGCCTGCAAGCTTCGAAATTTTCGGGTTTACGACCCTTCTTATTTCCTTCTGCCTGATTCCGATCACAATTATGCGGGTTACCGGCGAGCCGACCGTTGATCGCGAACCACCGAGGCTCGTGCAGACGTTCATGAAGACGCCGCTTGCCGGCAGCGGAGTTATCGTTGCGGGAATTATGGCCGGCGCTACCTGGAGTCTGACTCCCCTCTACGGACAACAGGTTGGCATGGACGGTGGCGCGATCGGTTCGCTTATGCTCCTGGTGTCGCTCGGGAGTATGGCATTTCAGTTGCCCCTGGGATGGCTGTCCGATAAGAAAAGCCGGCGTTTCGCGATTCTGTGGAGTATCGGTGGCGCCGCCTTCGTGGCCGCGTTGATCGCGCTGTTCCGTCCGGGCGGAGGAATGCTCTATATGTTGATATTTCTCTACGGTGGATTCGGGATGCCCCTGTACTCGCTTTCGCTGGCATTCGCCAACGACCAGTTCGAGCCTCGCGAAATGGTTCGTGCGGCGGGGGCGATCGTCATCTATTACGGTATCGGAAACGCCGCCGGCCCCGTTCTTGGCGGTCAGTTCATGCGATGGGCCGGGCCTGAAGGGCTCTTTCTGTCCATGACACTGGTGCTGTCGCTTTTTATTGCGTTTGTGTTCGTTCGAATGACGTTACGTCCTGCCGTTCCCCGACGCAAAACCGGATATCGACTTTACCCCAGGACGACCGCTTCCGCGTTTCAGCTGCTTCGTAAGGTTCGCGTGCGGCGCCGACCGAACAACAGCATGTCGGATCCACAGAATCGGATCGACTCTTGAAGGTCGGCGAAAAGACCGGCGGCCTGCGGTAGCAGGGACCACTTCCTCACCAAACATCGATTCCCCGTTACCTTTACATTGCCCAACGCGGAAGCTATAGTGCGACTTTGAATCATGCATGATGAACCACCTACGTCCGGCAGGCAGACGCACGCGCTCAGGCGGGTACTCCTGGTTGCGAATCTTTCCAAACCGAACGCTCAGGAGCTCCTGGATACAATCTGCGAGGAGCTTTCCTCACGGGGAAGTGAGGTGGTTGTGTTCACCTTTTCCGGACAGGCGTCGAGCATGCCGGTTGAGCGGTTCGATCTCGCGATAAGTCTCGGAGGTGATGGCACGGTGCTCTTCTGTGCCAGACTGCTCGCACATGCGCGGGTGCCGATACTGCCGGTAAATCTCGGACGTCTCGGCTTTATTACCGAGATAAGCCCGGATGAGTGGCGGGAGGCGATCGAAGCCTACTGCGCAGGTCGGCTTCAGGTAAGCAGCCGGATGCTGCTGTCGGTGTCGGTGGTGCGAGGTGGAAAAACTGTCGGCGAATTCACCGCGCTCAACGATGCGGTCGTTTCCACGGGAGGTACGTCAAAAGCCGTACGTATTGTTAATCTTTCAGTCAGCGCTGCCGATGATTCGGCGCATGAATATCGGCATGTGGCCGACTACCGCTCGGACGGTCTTATTCTGGCCACACCGACCGGCTCTACCGGGTATTTTGCCGCTGCCGGTGGGCCTATTGTACATCCGGAACTCGATTCTATTCTTCTGAATCCGATTTGTCCGTTCACCCTCAGCAATCGTCCGCTCATTTTGCCTGGTAATGAACAATTGAGAGTGCTTGTCCAGGAACACGAGCGTGATGACCTTATTCTCACCATGGATGGCCAGACGCTGTTCCCGATTCATCCTGACGATGAGATTACGGTTCGTCGGTCGCACGCGCGGGTGGAGATAGTCCGCGCGGGAACACGAAGCTTCTATGAGGTGTTACGCCGCAAACTGAACTGGGCCGGGGGAGAGTCTCACAGTGCTTGAAGAACTTACTGTTCAGAACTTCGCGCTTGTTGACCGACTTACAATACGCTTTTCGGAGGGTATGAACGTGCTCTCCGGCGAGACCGGTGCGGGGAAGAGCATTCTTGTAGGTGCTCTGGGTCTTCTCCGCGGGGTAAAGGCGGATACCGACAGTATTCGCTCGGGCGCGGATGAAGCGGTGGTTTCCGGAGTGTTCAATGTAAAAGATAATCGTCCCGCCCGTGACTGGCTCGAAGAGCGAAGTATCGAGGACGAGGATGGTGCAATTGTTATCCGCCGCACAATTAAGGCGCAGGGGCGCGGTCCGATCTATCTGCAGGGGACTCCCATTACCCGGGCCGACCTCGAGCAGCTCGGATCGCTCCTGTTTGATATTCACGGGCAGCACGCACATCAGGGATTGCTTCACGAGGACAATCATCGCCGGTTTCTCGATCAGTTCGCCGGGCTCGAACAGGATGTCGAAGCATTTTCAGCCCGTTTTTCGGAGCTTCAGGATTTGCGTCGCCGCCACGAAAAGCTTCTTACGAGCGAGCGAGACAGACTCCGGCAGGCGGATATGCTTCGCTTTGCCGTGGACGAAATCGAAGCCGCTGAACTCAAGCCCGGCGAGGAAGAGGAACTCGAGAAGGAACGGACGGTACTTTCACAGCACGAAAAACTCTACAGCCTTGTTGAAGAGCTTTACGGGCATCTGAGCGAAAATTACGATGGTGCTCTCGCAGGTCTGCGAAAGGCGCGCGGCTTACTCGAGCAGGCTGCAGGGATCGATGAGGAACTGTCCGGTTACTCCGCCCGGCTCGCTGATACTTTCTACGAGGTGGAAGACCTTGTGGAAAGTATCAGCGAATATCGAAATTCCATGAGTTTTTCACCGGAAAGACTCGAGGAGGTCGAGGAACGGCTTGCATTGATTCGCAAGCTCGAAAAGAAGTACGGGGGCACCATCGCGGAGGTGCTCGAGTACAAGGAGCAGAGCGAGCAGGAACTTGCGGATATAGAAAACTATGAGGAAGACCGGGAACGGCTCGAGCGGGAAATAGAAGAGCGGCAGAAGAGCATCATTACCGAGGCGAAGGAGTTGTCCGAACGTCGAAAGGCTGCCGCCTCCGGTCTTGAGAAGACCATAATCGAGAGTGTTCGCAAACTCGGCATGCCCAAGACGCGCTTTCAGATATCGGTGGAACGCAGGGAAAACGGCGAGGGGCAACTGGCCTGCGGCCAATACGGGATCGATACGGTCAGATTCCGGCTTCAGGCGAATCCGGGCGAGCCGATGAAACAGTTAAAATCGATCGCATCGGGAGGCGAGATCTCGCGGGTAATGCTGGCACTCAAGAGCGCGTTCGCTGAATCCGATCATGTACCTACTCTTGTTTTCGACGAGATAGACGCAGGGATCGGGGGCGAGGTTGCTGTCCAGGTAGGTGAATACCTCTATGCGCTCAGCCGCAGCAAGCAAATCCTTTGTATTACCCACCTTGCAACAATTGCGGTAAGGGCGGATAATCACGTGCGCGTGGAAAAACAGGTGCGTGGTGAGCGAACGAGCACCACAATCTCAACAGTACGGGATGAAGGTCGAGTGGAGGAAATCGCGCGCATGCTCGCCGGCGATACGACAGGCAGCGCTTCAAGACAGCATGCAGAGGATTTACTGAAACGCTGGGAAGAAAGCAATGGGTAAGATCTCGGCCGAAGCCAAACAGCGATATTTCGACAGGGTAAAGAAATACAAGGCCGAAATCGAGCAAATGCTCAGTCGGGAGAAGAACGTCCTCAAACTTATCGACGACCAGGAAGAGGGCGCCGCGTACAAGCGGCTGAATCTTGCCGAGGAACGGCTCAATCTCGCCTCCCGCTACCTGCTTTTGAATCGCATTTCCCTTTCGCTTCTCGGTGTGAAGAACGAAGCATTTCTTAATGATTCACGCAAGAGCTGCTATCAGAGCATCATTTTCCTCGAAGATGTGGTCACCGACCTCATTGACGCCCCGTACAGCGATTACGAGGAGTATGTCGAACAGATCGACGGTTTTGCCATGGATAAGCGACGCGATCTGATGCGGAAGCTCGGCTTTACGATCGACAGTGTCGAGGAGAGCTTTGGCCCTAACTCCAAATGGAAATGGAGCTTCGTGGAACTTGAGGGTCGCTACGCCACGGTTGCGAAGAATATCATGGACCTCAAGAAGCTTGTAGCCGGGCTCGACCCGCGTGCCCACCATTATGAGGAGCGATATGCGCACCTGCAGCTCGTTAAACATCTGCTTCAACGCGCCGCAGACCGGTATCGTGAGCGCTACGAGCTATCGACATTGCGGCTCGACGATTTCAAACGGGCAATTGAGTACCTGCTGGCGTTGAGAAGGATACATCAGCTTGTCGGTGAAAAGGATCAGGCGGAGACCGTAAAGAAACGGGTGGATGTCTGGAAGCAGAAAATGGAATCGGACGATCGTAGAGAGGCATCCGAACAGACCAGCAAGAAGTCGAAATCCAGCGCGAATTAGGAGCTTGTTGAACAAGCTTCTGGTCGAACAGTCAGCAACTGATACTAAAAATGAGCAACCAAAAGCGCCTCCTGGTTTATACAATAGCGTTCGCAGCGGCTTCGCTGTTTGCACTGATATTTGTCGCTCAACCCCTCGGCTCCGAATATTCACTCAGGCCTGTGGGAACGGTCCGTCTCGACGCGGAACTGGGTGCCGCCGGTGGTGATGATGATCGATCGAACGTGTCGGATGAGCTTGAGAGATCGGGGCTGCCCGAAGGCTGGGTTGAGCGGACGGACGACCGGCTGACCGCTCCGGCGACCGTTGAGCAGGGGGAGACGCTTGGCATTATCTCCGACCGTGCTGTGATATCGATTCCCCTTCACGGCTACTCGATGCTCGGTGACGGGCTTCTGGCGACCGCCGTTCCGGGGAACGATGAAGGCGTCAGCTCACTTCTCGCCTCTGCGGACGGCGAACTTTTCAAGGTTGAGCAGGCCGAACGAGTATGGTCGAGTGGTGACCGTATTCTGGCATTTGCCGATGGCGGCAGGCGCGTGGCGGATGTTTCAGAGGAAATTCCTGCGTCCTCCCGCAGGTATTCCGGGCAGGAACCGCTCGTTCGGTCCTTCGTTTCGGAGGATCTGGCGTCTTCGACCGGCAGCGATAACGGCAATGAAGCATACTCCCGTATCGTCCCGGACTGGTTCATGCTGCCCGGGCCGGCCACAGCGGCCGCGCCGGCGGGAAGTGCAAGCGCGATTGGAGATGCACTCGGCGGTATTACGCTTGTCGAATCCGGGCAACTTCAACAGCGACTGGAACTTTTCGAAGAGGAATCCCACGCAAGTATCCTGGCGCTCGCTGCAGCCCAACAGTCCTCAGGTAATGGAGCTGCTACTCTGTATGCGGCCGGTGGCAGGGATCCCACCAGGCTCTTTCAAATTCGCATTTCTCAGGAGGGTGAGACCCGATCCTCAGTCGAGCTGCCGGGCACCATCAGTCGTCCGGTCCACCTGCGGTCATCGGGCGAGCACGTGCTTCTTGCCGTCGGCGGGGCACTTCTTGTGTACGACGATGACCTTGAGCCTGTCGCACAGCGGGCTCTCGACGGTGCGGTACGTGACTTTGGATTTCTCGCCGAGGGACGCCTGATCTACGTTTATTCCGAAGATCAGGAACGCTATAAGGTCGATGTTTTCTACGTTGACGATCTCGAAACCATGTATTCGCTCTCCTTTACTCTGCCTCTCGACTCCATTCGTGTGGTCAATGGAGCCCTTGTGACTGCGGACAGGCGGCAGACTGTTGTGTACAGGGAGCATGTTTACTGATGCATATGCGCGTTAGCGAAGCTGTGACAGCGTTTCTGCTGAGTGCTCTCCTTCTCGGTGGGTGGCAGTGGCCGATGGATCCGGCAGATATCACTACCGGATTCGGGTTTGCCGGATCAGGAGGCGGGATGCTTCGGGGTGTCGAGTTCGATGCCGAGGGACAGGATGTTGTTGCCGCATTTGACGGCACGGTTGTATTCCGGGATACGGGTACGGGAGACACGGGTATGTCCGCTCGTGCCGGGGGAATGGTTGTTCTTGACCATGATAACGGATGGCGTACGATATACTCGGGGTTGGCTCCGGAGGGCCTTGCGGCCGGAGAGCAGGTGCTCTCGGGACGTTCGATCGGTACTGCCGCCGGCAGAGTAAGATTCGAAATGTATGATCGCCGTCGCGGTCTCTACGTGAATCCTTTGTTGTTGCTGCCGCTGCAGGATACCGAAAGCGAAGCTCAGATTGCCGGAATCCGGCTTGTCTCGGTTGATGATGAGGAACAGGAGAGCATTGTTCCCTCCTACAATCGTGTGAGTCACCGATCCGGCGATGCGGAGGTGCGTATTCTCATCGGCGACCAGGCGGAACGGTCCGCTGCAACGTCCCTTGCCTTAACCCGTGCCGGAGTCACTTTCGGACAACTGCACCTTGAGCGAATTGAACCCGGCCGACAGGATCGTATGGTCTGGGACGGAGGCAGCCGTACCGCGGAGGAACTCTACGACGATGAAGGATGGCTGCGACTTGCCACAGTCTCAATTCCCGAAGAGGGGAGCATAAGCTTCACCGCGCGTGCAGGAAATGCTCGTGGCGAGGAAAGTACTCGAGTGTTCACGATCGACGGGATCTCTGAGGGCGAGTGAGAACGAAACACCGGCACGGCTCCTGGTAGACTCACCGACAGTGTTTCGCCTTATACGGCACCGAGCTTGGTCCGATTATTAAGATAATGGCGATTAAGACTTTTTCAATGACTCCGGATGCGGGGGAGCGACAGGAAAACAGTTTCTGTGTTGTGTGCGGTTCAACCGATTCGTATCACTACTGGGACTGCGACGGGTTCGGCTTTCATCGATGTCGGCACTGTGGGCACCTTTTCCAGAATCCACGACCGGTCTTCGACGATCTGAAGGATCGATATCAGGACGAATACTTTGAGTACGAGCTCGAAAACGATGTCCAGTTTTTTGACCTCATGAAACGGGGGCTGGATGATATTGAGTTCGATGCAATCGAGGCATCCATGCCTCCGTCTCCAAGGGCGCTTGATATAGGGTGCGCGACCGGAATGCTGGTAGAACACCTGGTTTCGCGGGGCTGGAAGGCTGAGGGTGTCGAAATATGTGTGCCGGCGGCCAGGTATGGTCAGGAACATCGACATATTCCAATTCACATAGGAACACTCGAGAAGCAGCGCTTCGAGGATGGAGCCTTTGATTTCGTTCATTTTTCACATGTGATAGAACATGTTCCCGATCCCCGGGGATTTCTCGAGGAGGTGGCAAGAATCACCAGGCCGGCCGGCTACGTTGTGATCGTTACGCCGAATACCCGATCGCTTCAGGCGCTGCTGTTCGGCTCGCGCTGGCGCAGTGCGATCGCCGATCACCTGAATCTGTTCTCGGGCGCTTCGCTTGAACGGCTTATGGGCGAAACAGGCTTCATTACGCTGCGCACGAAAACCTGGGGCGGCATTGCCGAGGGACTCGCTCCGCGCTGGATAAAACGCCCGGTTGACCGGTTTGCCAAGCCCCTCGGATATGGCGATGTGGTCCTGAAGCTCGGTCGCCGTTCTAGTTGACACCCCTGAATGCGATTTCCTACGATGCCAGGTACACCGTTTCACCCGGTGCAAATGTGGGGATGCAGCAGGGGTATGGCACACAATCGACTTGAGCAACTATCCGAGAAACGACTTTACGAACTTTGCGATGAATACGACGTAGAGGTCGACGAATGCCATTCCCGCGAGGATCTTATCGAGACGCTGCAGGAAGCTATTCGCGAAAGTCGCTTCGACCATGAAGCTTCCAACAACGACACAATGCGTGTCGAAGAGCGAAAATACGACATTACGGCAGGCGATCTTGCCGTTGTTGAGAGAAACGGCCCGGATTACGGCGATGCCGATCTTCCTGAGCGCTATAACGAGACCCGCATGGTTCTGCTTCTCCGCGACCCCGCCTGGGCGTATGCGTACTGGGATGTACGCGATGACCAGATGGACGCAGCTACCAGTGATCCCGGATTTTCCGGTTTGAGTCTTCGACTTGTTGAAATGGATAACCTTGATATGGAGGACCATACGGTGGTCGACTCCATTGATATACCGGTCCAGCCCGAGGATAAACGGTGGTACATTAATCTCCCCCAGCTCGACACCAATTATTACACCGAGCTGATCGCACACTATGAGGAAAACTGGAGTGTTCTCGCACGAAGTAATCCGGTGACGGTTCCGAGCGGAGGAATGGCTGAGGACGGCCTTGAGCCTGAAGGCCCGGATGCACGAGAGGATACTATCGTAGCGCTATCAGGGGTCGAACGGCTCGGAGTCTCGAGTTTCGGACGGCGAATTCCTCAGAGAATTATCTCGCTGATTGATGAGTTTGCCGAAGAATAACAGTTTGCGGGCAAATAACGCAGATACGAGTAACAACGACCGGCGGGTGGTGTTGCTGTCATATGTCGGGGTACGTAAGGTAGGGATATGAAGAACGGTTATTTGATGATGGTCCTGCACGCGCACCTGCCGTTTGTCCGTCATCCGGAATACCCTCGGTTTCTCGAGGAAGTCTGGCTTTTTGAGGCTATCAGCGAAACATATCTTCCTCTGCTTCGAATGCTCGATTCACTTGAGCGCGACAATGTGCGTGCGCATCTTTGTCTCAGCGTGTCGCCGACACTTTTGAGCATGCTTGCCGACGAGAAGCTTGGTGACCGCTACATTGCCCATCTCGACCGGCTTATTGCTCTTGGTGAGCAGGAGTGCAGCCGGACTGAGGGACAGGAACACGAATTGGCCCGCATGTACCTCAACATGTATCGTCAGGCCCGCCAGGACTACATAGAGCGGTATGAGCGGGACATTCCGGCGGCACTCGCGCACCATGCCAACGAAGGTCATATTGAACTCATAACCACCTTCGCAACGCACGTGTATATGCCCTTGTACCAGCATGCCCCGGTTAATGCAGCAGCTCAGCTGAAGGTAGCGATTGAGACGCATAAGCGGTTTTTCGGCGAGCGACCATCGGGTTTCTGGCTGCCCGAGTGCGGGTATTATCCCGGCATTGAAGAGCTTCTGGATAAGGCGGATATCCGCTACTTCTTTACCGCTGCGCACGGTCTTCTCTTCGCGGATCAGCGACCGGCAAACGGTGTATACGCTCCTGTGCGGTGTTCGAACGGGGTGTATGCCTTCGGGCGCGATATGTTGAGCACTGAAGCTGTGTGGTCTGACCGTTCGGGATATCCCGGAGATCCGGTGTACAGAGAGTTCTACCGGGATGTGGGGCACGACCGCCCCATCGAGGAACTCAGGGACGTTGTATACGACGGAGAAATCCGGGCGAATACCGGGTACAAGTACTACGCCATTACGGGAAATACCGACAAAAAGCAGTTCTACGATCCTGACGAAGCCGCGCGCAAGGTGCTGTCGCACAGCGAGAATTTTCTGTTTAAGCAGACGCGGCAGAGTCGCAGACTCGGGGCTCACATGGACCGGCCGCCGGTCATATCGTCCCCGTTCGACGCGGAATTGTTCGGGCACTGGTGGTTTGAAGGCCCGCAATGGCTTGAATCTGTCTTTCGCCGGATGCAGGAAGCTGCCGACAACGGCGAAGAGAGGGTTGAACCGGTAACACCGAGCGATTATCTCGCCCGCTACCCGGAAGCGCAGACGCTGCAGCCGGCGTTCTCCAGCTGGGGAAACAAGGGCTATTCGGAAGTCTGGCTTGACGGCTCCAATGACTGGATCTACCGGCACACCCACAAAGCGATCGACCGCATGGTGGACCTTGTCGAGCGGTTTCCTGACGCAACCGGATTAAAGCGACGAGCTCTGAATCAGGCCGCGCGGGAGGTGCTTCTCAGTCAGGCCTCCGACTGGCCCTTTATCATGCGGTCCGGTACTACCGTAACCTATGCGGTGCGTCGTCTGAAGGAACACATAAGCAACTTCACGCATATCCACGACAGCCTGAGCCGCGGGGTAATTTCCACCGAATGGCTTACCCGGGTAGAGCGTCGGAACAATCTCTTTCCGGACATCGACTACCGGATTTTTGACCGCAACGGGAGGCGAAATCCGCTTCTCAGCAGCGGCGCCGGCGCCCGGATCAGATCTTAACGGCGGAACGGGACCCGGCAGCGCGCAGGCGATGAAACCTGAAAAGCTGCTGCCCGCTTGCTTTCACACCGGTCGCGGGCAGGTCACACCGGTCGCGGGCCCTATTACACCAGTCGCCAACACGTTGGACCCCCGGCATTACCCCTTTTCTTCCCGAATACTAAACAGACATGTACATGAACCCATGAAGTAGACCGAATTTGGCGCAATTATTCTGTCTACCTGAATTGACAATAGCGCTGTATGGCGTAAGATGTGGCATAGTTTGTGGGAAAAAGTGGTAGATCATAGGAAAAAGTGGTGGGTAGGTGATGCTGACGGGGGAATATCGGAATGCCCTCGACGAAAAAGGGCGACTGTTAATTCCTTCTCGAATACGCAGCGAAATCGCCGGAAGCGAACTCGTACTCACCCGCGGTATGGACCGTTGCCTGTGGCTTTTCCCACCGGAGCAGTGGCGTGCATTGAGTGAAAGCCTTATGCGCGCTGCGAGTCCGTTTACGAGAGAAGCGCGTATGATGCAGAGACGTATCATCGCGCCGGCACAGGAGGTGGAAATAGACAAGGCTGGGAGAATCAACATTCCAAGGAGTCTGATGCAGTCGGCGGACTTGAGCCGTGATTGCGTTCTGCTCGGTATTAACCGGTACCTTGAAATTTGGGATGCTGATGCCTATGACGCGTATCTGGAGGAGACCGAACCGGAGTTCCAGCAGGCAGCTGAGAAACTGGGAGGGTCCGTTTCCTTCTTCGATGAGAATCGATGAGTTCCGACCGGACGCATGTACCGGTAATGGCGGAAGAGGTTCGATCGTGGTTACACATCGGCGACCGTTCCGGACTCATTGTCGATTCCACGCTCGGAGAAGGCGGGCATTCAGCGCTGCTGTTATCCGATAATCCTCTCACGCGTATCATCGGGGTCGATGCCGACCCCGTCATGCTCGATCGGGCGCGTGAGTTTCTCGGCGATGCTTCGCATCGTGTTTCGTTCGTTCACCGCTGGTTTGATGAGTTCTGGGCCGAATATGACGGCCCCGCGCCCGATCGCATTCTGTTTGACCTCGGCGTCAGCTCATACCATTTTTCGGCATCCGGGCGAGGATTCAGTTTTTCGACGGATGAACCGCTGGACATGCGGTTGTCCGGGAGGGGGGAGAGCGCCCGCGAGCTGTTGCTTCGTATCGATGAGCAGGAACTCGCGGATGTGCTTTTTCAACTCGGGGGAGAGCGCTACAGTCGGCGTATCGCCCGTGCGATCTGTCGTGTCCGTGATGATGACCGGCTTC
This sequence comes from uncultured Spirochaetaceae bacterium, assembly GCA_964565375.1. GTDB lineage: Bacteria > Spirochaetota > Spirochaetia > DSM-27196 > SKKC01 > SLAN01. The sequence continues at coordinate 21,997 of CAZMEV010000017.1, read as the reverse complement.
ATACTGCTGCCGACCTTGCGGAAGTGATTCGTGCCGCGGTTCCGCCACAGTATCGCAACGGCCGGCTTCATCCGGCGACGCGTTCGTTTCAGGCGCTCCGTATTTGCGTCAACGGGGAACTCGACCGAATCCGCGAAGCGCTTACGAACGCTCTGAGGGCACTGTCCTGGGAGTATGGGCGTCTTGCGGTTATCTCCTTTCACAGCCTTGAAGATAAGATTGCCAAATGGATATTTAGGTCGGCGGCGGGAAAGCACATTCCCGAAGGCTCAGCCGGAGAGGACTCGAAACTCTTTCCGAACGCGCCGAAAATCTACAATGAGGGCGAGTATCCGGATGGAGTGTTTTTTCGGATTCTTACGCGAAAGCCGGTTCTTCCGTCGAGGGAAGAGGCGCAGCGAAATCCTCCGTCCCGGAGTGCGAAGCTGCGTGTAATCGAGAAAGTCTTGGAAGAGAACGGGAAATGAAACGTAGCGACATTGTTCTGTGGCTTGTTCTTGCGCTGGTTCCAGTGCTTCTTTTTGCAAATACGTGGCAGGCGTATCGCTATAATCGTCTCGATCGGGCGATCTCGGGTGCGTTCGACGAGCAGCACGAGCTTCTCGAACGCAATAAACGGCATCTTGCAGGTGTCGCCGCACTGCGCTCCCCGGCACGAATCGATGAACTGGCCCGCAATGAACTCGACCTGGTACAGACGTTCGGCGGATCACGTGTTGAGCTTATCTCTCCGAATACTTCCACATCCGAGGTGAGAGATTGATCGTGAGTGCTCGCATCGGAGTACACGCACTTTCGCGATTCGGCGCTGTTCTCAGCCGCGATTCCCATGCTCGTGAAGGTGACGCTCCTCCTTTGGAGGTCTGCGGGGCCGCGGTGGATTCGCGGCTCATAGCGCCTGGAGCGCTGTTCGCGGCGCTGCCCGGACGATTTAGCGACGGGCACGAGTTTCTCGAAGACGCGGTCGACCGTGGTGCAGGCGTACTTCTTGTGAATGCCGAACGTGTGCAGTGGTGGCGAGATACACTCAATGCCCTGGAAAACGGCGTGCGGATTCTGGAAGTAAGCGACGTCCTTTCGGCACTTCAGGGACTGGCTGCAGAGCATCTTGACTGCAACACTTCTGCGGTACGAATTGGAATTACCGGAAGCAACGGGAAAACATCAACCAAAGAAATGCTTTTTTCCATTCTCTCGCAGGCAGGATATACGTTCCGCTCGGAGGGTAACCTGAACTCGGAGATCGGAGTAGCGCTCGCTGCGCTTGCGGTGGAAGAGACGCATCAGTACGCGGTCTTCGAAATGGCAATGGATCATCCTGGTGAAATGCAGCAGCTTGCTCGAATTGTCCGGCCGTCGCACGCGATTGTCACGAATACAGCCGATGCCCACACCGAATATGTCGGTGGTCGTGAGTTTATCGCACGGGAAAAACGCATGATCTACTCCCAGACGCCCGCCGGCGGATTCGCATATGTGCCGGCAAACGATGCGTATGCTCCGATTCTCGCTGATTCGGCGTTTCTTGCGGAGCTGGCGGCGAAACCGGTGTATGTCGGCAGGGATACTATCGAAGGGTTCGAGGGCTACGAGTCGCGAGGGCTCGCCGGTGGTGTTCTCCACTATCGCGGATATTCCATTCAAATTCCACTGCCCGGCTCATTCGTTGCAGACAACGCGCTGTGTGCCATCGCAGTCGCCGAGAATCTTGGCGTGGGGACGGAGGCGATCGCTCGCGGGCTCGAGGCGGTTCGGCCGCTTTTCGGTCGCGGAGAAGTGCATGAGGGACGCGTCACGGTACTGAGTGACTGCTACAATGCGAACCCCCAGTCGATGCAGGGGGCACTCGCCGTTATTGCAGAAAATGCTGACGCTCGCATCGTACTGATTCTCGGCGATATGAAGGAACTCGCTGATTCGCGTTCCCAGCACGAGCGACTCGGACGGGACATTGCCAATATGTTGCCACAGCCGGCCGCAGTTATCTTTGTCGGTCCGGAGGCCGCATATGCGCATGCGGCGGCCTTAAGCGAAGGATGTGAGGCCGAAACAGTGCACGTGCCCGATGTGCATGCCGCCGATGAAGCTGTGCGGCGTCTTGTGCGCGATGGTGACACGGTCCTGCTAAAGGGAAGTCGAAGTCTCCAACTCGAGCGACTTCTTCCGGCACTCGGAGTGGAAGGAGGCGACCATGTCTCATAGCTTTGCTCCCGAGCGTGTCGACACGGTCCGTAAGGTCGACCCGGTACTCATGGGAATTCTCGTGCTTTTGATCGGGTCGGGCCTCTCTGTACTGTTTTCAAGTTCCTTCTTCCGGGCCGAGCAGCTTTTCGCAGATCCGCTGCGATTTCTTCGCGGGCAGATGACCTGGGTTACCCTCGGCGTGGTAGCTGCTGCGGTTCTGGTGCGTGTGCCGCTTTCCTGGATGCAGCGTTTCGTTGCGCCAATGCTTGGAATATCCGTGCTTCTCATGGTGCTGACGTTCGTTCCCGGATTCGGAACCGAGTTCTACGGCGCGCGTCGCTGGATCATTGTATTCGGTCGAAGTTTTCAACCGAGCGAGCTCGTGAAAGTTGTGCTGGTGTTCTATCTCGCGTACCTGCTCTCTCGAAAACGGGAAATGCTCGATGACCCGGTAAACGCGTTACTGCCGCCCTTTCTCGTGCTTGCTCTGTTCAGCTCGCTTATCTACCTGCAGAATGACTTTTCTACCGCTGTGTTCACCATTCTGCTTGGTCTGACAATGTTTTTCGTCGCCGGAGCCCCCCTGCGGTACTTTTTCGGCCTGCTCTTCACAGCCGGTCCGCTGGGAGTAATCCTTCTGCTTACGCGGGAACACCGTGTGAACCGGCTGCTCGCATTCATTGAGCCGTCGCTCGATCCCGCCGGCAGCGGTTTCCAGGTGCTTGCCGCTGAACGCGCGCTGGTCTCCGGCGGCCTCTGGGGCCGGGGACTCGGCATGGGAACGCAGAAACTCGGCAGTCTTCCGGAAGTGCAGTCCGACTTCATCTTTGCCGTTATTGCGGAGGAAATGGGATTCTTCGGGGTGCTCTGCGTAATCGGTCTTTTCGCCCTGTTCGCCTGGCGCGGCTACTCAATCGCAATCCATGCGAGCGACAGTTTTCGCTCATACCTTGCCTTCGGGCTCACAACACTGATTCTCGGGCAGGCGCTGCTGAACATTGCCGTTGTCGGGGGTGCAGTTCCGGCGACCGGTCTGCCGCTGCCGTTCTTCAGTTCCGGCGGTTCGGCAATGCTTATGAACCTTGTTGCCTGTGGTCTGCTTCTGAATGTTTCGCGCGACGGGACGCAGGGAGAGAGCTTCCATGGCTGATAGGATTCTGTGGTCCCGCATGCGGTCGGCTGATGCAGGCCGCGATCTCGCAGGAGGTATTCGCTCATTCCGGGGAGGTGGTCTCTCGGGTCAGTCGCTTCGTTCGGACGAGCGTGTCTCGACCAGTTCAAAGAAATCCGGCAGGTCTGGTTCCAACGCTCGTAAGGCTAAGAATGCCACTGCCGGAACCGCTCGGAAGAGCGAACGTGTCGATAATGGCGGGAGCCGTCGAATCCGAATTATGCGAAAGCTGATATTCGGTCTCATCGTTGCCGCTGTAGCTGTCGTCGCCGCCGAGATTACGTTTCAGAGTGTGCTCGCGCCGAATCTCGCAATACGCCAGGTGAGGCTGCGCGGCGACGCGGTAATCAGCGAAAGCCGGCTTCTCGACGTTGCCGGTCTCAGTGGCACTATCCTGTACTTCCATGTCGACTCCGATGCGATTGCTGCCCGACTCGAAGCCATTCCCGAAGTATCGGACGCAGTTGTAGAGACTGATTTTCCGGATACGCTCACAATTGAGCTGACCGCGAGGAATCCGCTGGCCGTTACCCATGTGAACGAGGACGGCCGCAGTGTTCCAGCTGTGATAGATCGCGAAGGTGTGGTTTTTCGCAAAGGCCTTCGTTCGAGCGAGTACGATCTTCCGGTGATCTCCGGATTGCGGCTCGAGAGATTCGACGCGGGAGATACTCTTCCGGAGGAACTGAGGCAGCTGTTTGAGGATCTGGCCCGACTGCGAATGGATGAGCCGACGCTATTTGCCGCGGTGAGTGAAATCCGCATTGTGCGACGTGCGGGGGAATATGAGACAGTAATGTATCCAACGTTTGCTCCGGTTTCGGTTCGTATGCCGGCACGGGTAGAGGTGGATCGATATGATTCGGCGGTGCACGCGATCGAGGCGCTCGAGCGCCGGGGAGAACTTGGTTCGATCGGTCAGATAGATATGCGAAGCGGTGACGTGGTATACACCACAAACGCGGAGGAATAGGTAAACGTGGCGGAAGACGGAACGATCGTCGGACTGGATATAGGTACAAGCAAGGTCTGTGCGGTCATAGCCGAAATCAACAGTGATGGTGAACTCGAAATTCTGGGTGTCGGCAAAAGTCCGTCTTCGGGCCTCAGACGGGGAGTCGTCATAAACATAGAAAGCACGCTTCAGAGCGTTGCTGCCGCAATTGAAGCTGCGGAACAGATGGCCGGCCGGGAGGTTTCGGGGGTAGTAACCGGTATCGCCGGCGGGCATATCGAAGGCATGAACTCGCGAGGCGTGGTAGCGGTGACCGGACGAGGACGGGAAATTACGGAGGTCGATGTTGATCGCGTGATTGACGCAGCTCGTGCGGTGGTGATCCCCATGGACCGCGAGATTCTGCATGTTATTCCCCAGGAGTACGTGGTCGACGATCAGGGTGGCATTCGTAACCCGATCGACATGATCGGGGTTCGTCTCGAGGCGGAGGTGCACATTATCACCGGAAGTGTCACCAGTGCGCAGAACCTCGTGAAGTGTGTGAACCGGGCGGGGTTCAAGGTCAACCAGATCGTACTCGACGGGCTCGCCTCAGCCGGTGCTGTGCTCACCGAGGATGAAAAGGAAATGGGTGTTCTCATGCTCGATCTCGGCGGCGGTACCACCGACATTCTCGTCTATTCCGAAGGGGCCCCGTATTACACCAGCGTCGTGGGCCTCGGCGGTGCGCAGGTCACAAGTGACATTTCAATTATGCTCAAGACGCCGACTGAGAGTGCGGAGAGGATAAAGCGGGAAGCCGGGTGCTGCTACATCGATCTGATCGAAGAAGACGAACCGGTGATTATTCCTGGTGTAGGAGGTCGACCTCCGTTGTCGATCCAGCGGCATAGTCTCGCCGAAATCATTCAACCGAGAATGGAAGAGATTTACCGTATGGTCCGGGATAAGCTTGAAAAAAAAGGATATCTCGGAGCAATTGGCGGCGGAGTGGTGCTCACCGGCGGTGGCGCTCTGCTGCCGGGAGCTGTAGATCTGGCGCAGGAAGTATTCGGTAGCGCAGCCCGCGTGGGCCGCCCGACGAACGTAAAAGGACTCGACGAGCACTTCCAGCAGCCGGATATGGCCACCGCCATCGGACTTGTCCAGTTTGCGATGCAGGATGTGGATTTATCCTCAATTGATCCAGGCAAGCAGGATCGTGAGGGGTTGCTGACGGCTTTCGGGCGATGGTTCCGGAACTTCTTTGAGTGACGGGTCGGAAAGGAGTGTAACACAACAGGCGATGTCGGGGTGATGTTCGGCGCTCCGGCAGAGAATTGACACGGTCCTCACGATGCGGGGATCGGGACAGATAGACGCCTTGGGAGGGGCTTTATGAAGTTTGAAATAGTTGACGACGGGAATTCGGGATTCGATCCGGGTGTAGGAAGTCCGACGATCATTAAGGTGATCGGTGTTGGAGGCGGAGGCAACAACGCGGTGAATCGCATGATTGCCTCCGGCTTGCGGAACGTGGAATTCATCGCGGTGAATACCGATCTGCAGGCGCTTCAAAGGGCCCACGCGGAAACACGTATGCCCCTCGGAAGCAAGCTGACCGGAGGGCTTGGCGCCGGTGGCGATCCTGAAATCGGCGAAAAGGCTGCGCACGAAGATAAGGAAGAAATCAAGACCCTTGTTCAGGGCGCGGACATGGTGTTCATAACCGCCGGTATGGGGGGTGGAACGGGAACAGGGGCTGCTCCGGTCATTGCTGAAGTTGCCCGCGAGCTGAATATTCTCACCGTTGCTGTGGTTACCCGGCCATTCAACCTCGAGGGGAAGTACAAGGCGCGGCTTGCAGACGAGGGTATCGCTAAACTTCGGGATCATTGCGACACGCTTATTACAATCCCGAACCAGCATCTGCTGAAGATTGTTGATCGTCGTACTCCCTTCACTCAGGCACTTCAAATAGCCGACGATGTGCTTCGGCAGGGAGTGCAGGGCATAAGTGACCTCATAACAATGCCTGGTGATATTAATATCGATTTTGCCGACGTTCGCACCATTATGAAGGGTCGTGGTGATGCCCTTATGGGAATCGGCAACGGCGAAGGCGAAAACCGCGCGGTCGATGCAGCCACAAATGCGATCAATAACCCGCTTCTCGAGGATGCACATATTGAAGGGTCCAAGGGGCTGCTTGTAAACGTAACGGGTGGATCCGATTTCTCGCTTACCGAATACGAAGATGTGCTCAATATCATTACCTCCAACGCTGCCGAGGATGCGCTCGTCATAGCTGGCACGACGATCGATGAATCGCTCGACGATGAAGTGAAGGTGACAGTTATAGCTACGGGCTTTGTCGCCAATGAGGATACTCCCCCGGAGCCGGAGACTCAGCCGAAGGAGAAGAGTGAGTACATCAGTCTCGAGGACTGGGTAAGCATGACAAGCGGACGCAAGGCATCGCGGGAATCCGGGGACCTTTTTGACAGCGAGACAGAACAGGAGGACGAAGGAGAATTAGGCGTTCCCGCTGTGTTGCGATACCGCCGCGCCGCAGGCGGTAAAGGACAGGGTGCATAATGCATTCGCGGGATATCCTCGATAGATTCGAAGATTACCTGGCTGTAGAACTGCGTCTGAGCCGCGGTACGGTGGAGACGTATATGCGGGAGTGCCGGATGCTTGCTCAGTACGCGACAAGCCGGGACACGGAAATTCCGTCGCTGTCCACCGAGGATCTTATAGGGTACCTCGTTTCGCGTCGGTCGGACGGGGTCGATCCACGGACTGCCGCGAAGATCGTTTCAGGTCTGCGCTCTCTTTACCACTTTCTCGTGCTCGACGGTATCCGGGGAGATAATCCGGCCCTCGAGTTGGAAGCGCCGCGGCCTGGACACAAGATCCCCGGGGTACTTCGGGTTGAGCAGATTGACGCATTGCTGGCAGAAATTGATATTTCAACCCCACACGGATTGCGCGACCGCTGTCTCTTTGAGATCATTTACTCATGCGGATTACGGATTTCGGAAGCCGTGGAGCTTGGGGTGGACAGTATTTATCTGACTGAGGGTCTTATTCGTGTGCGGGGCAAAGGCGATCGGGAGCGCTTCGTACCGATTGGAGGTCATGCGCTTGAAGCTCTTGAAGCATATCTCGAACACGGTCGCCCAATGCTTTCCAGTCCACGTATAACGACAAAAATGCTTTTTCTCAACAATCGGGGAGCAGGTTTGAGCCGTAAAGGTATGTGGAAGCGATTTCGCGAACTTGCAACGAAGGCGGGGGTTGAAGCGAAAGTACATACACTCAGGCACAGCTTCGCGACCCACCTGCTTGAGGGAGGTGCGGATCTGCGCAGTGTTCAGGAGTTGCTTGGTCACTCGGATATATCGACAACCCAGATCTATACCCATGTAGACCGGGATGCGCTTGCCGAGCAGCATGCAGAATACCATCCGAGAGGCTGAGCCCTTAAGGAGGAGGTGGAACTATGGGGACCGGTATAAGAAAACGTACACCAGTTGCTGCTTTGCTCGGCGTAATGCTTACGCTTGTGCTTGCTGGGTGCGAAGAGCGTGTGGACTCCATGGTTCTCCGTCTGCTTCGGACCGAAGACGAACCGGTCGAGTATGAGGATGCCTCCGACTCTACCATTGAGGAGCTCGAGGCGCAGGTTGAAGAGTTCAGAGAGACCGTCGAGCAGCACTTCCGGGCTATGCGTAATCTCAGAGGAGCGCATCGAGCACTCGGCATGAGATACCTGGAGGCCGGAATGTATGGCGCTGCTCTTGAACAGTTCGAAGCAGCCGCTGATATCGACTCGGGTAATGCGACCATTTATTACTATGCAGGTGTAGCCGCGGGAAACCACGCCGGCGGGGCCCTTGATGAAGACGAGCGAATGGAGCGCCTTGACCGCGCCGAACGGGCGTATCTCAGGGCGCTCGAGCTTCGGTCCCGTTATCCGTCGGCAGCATACGGTCTGGCGATTCTGTACGCCTATGAGCTGGAACAGTTTTCCGACGCGCGTGAGTACATAGATAAAGTATTCGAATGGCGCACACAGGATCTTCGTGCTCGCGCGGTAAGCGCGTACATTTACGCCTCGCAAGGCCGGACGAACGAAGCGCTTCGAGAGTACGACCGCATAATTGAAAACACATCTGATGATGAGTTCCGGGAGGAGGCTATCCGAATGCGCCGGCAACTGGAGGAGAGACGGTGAACGACGATCGATTGATTCTCGCACTGACTGTTCATCGTGCATTCGGTCTTAAGTCCCGGGAAAAGGAGCGGGTGTTCGCCGCGGTACGCACGAGCGAGGAGTATTCCCGTCTCACGCTGGATGATCTGTCGGTATATGCCGGCAGACCATTGTCGTTCCGTTCGTGGTCAGCGGAGGGCTCGGTAAAGGCTGCTGAACGCGATCTCGGAATCTGCCGCTCCCTTGGTATTGATATTGTCGGGGTGTGGAATAAAGAGTATCCGCCATTGCTTCGCGAGAGCTGGGATCCACCGTTTATGGTGTTTGTCAGGGGAAATCTTCCTGATCCCTGCCTGCCCGCGCTGGCCGCCGTGGGTACGAGAAAACCTGACAATGAAGCGCTTAATGCCTCGTGGCGACTCGGATTCGAGGCCGGTGAGATCGACCTGGCTCTGATAAGCGGGCTGGCAACAGGTGTAGACTCGGCAGCTCATCGGGGAACAGTGGAGCGAGGCGCTGCTACCTTTGCTGTTCTCGGCAGTGGTATCGATTCGGTATATCCCGCCGTGCATAAGTCCCTTGCCGCACGAATGCTTGATACCGGTGGCGGGCTCGTGAGTGAGTACCCGCCCGGGTTCCCGGCCCTGCGGCATCATTTCCCCGAACGCAACCGAATTATCGCGGCGCTTTCACGCTGGGTAGCTATCGTCCAGGCTCCGGCCCGCTCCGGCGCGCTCATAACCGCTGAATATGCGCTGGATTGCGGTCGTGATCTTGTCGTACACGCCGCCGGTGTGGGCGACAGTTCGCGCAGCGAGGGGACACGGGCGCTTGCCGAGGACGGGGCTCCCGTTATCTCCTCACCACGCGATTTGCCCGATCTATCCAGGCTGTATCAGGAACATCACACCGGGAGCATGGACGGGGAGCGCGAGGACCAGGCAGGACCTCCGAGGTCATCCGTCGGGGCATTGCGGGAGTCCGGTCATCCCTCGGATGCGGCATCGCTGTTGGCGCGACGGCTGGATCGTGAGCTTGGTCTGTATGAAAAGGAGCCCGCGTATGGCCGCTGACTCGACCGCGCCCCGGGAAGGCATTGTCGACGTGGACGAGCAATCCGTGGATGAATTTCTTTCATACCTGCGTAATGTCCGTGCGTTGAGCGAAGAAACGGTTCGGGCCTACGCCTCGGACCTGGCATTGTTTCTTTCCTGGCGCTCGGAAAACGGTCTGCTCGATGAGCCGGTTGACCAGGAGCTTATCAGAGCGTGGATCGCCGGAAGGACGCGGCGGGGAGATGCGGCACGGTCGGTAGCTCGTGGATTAAGCGCGTTGCGACAGTTGCTTCGCCGGCAGGTGCGTACCGGGGTGAGAGAGGACCATCCGGCCGAAGCGGTGCGGTCGCCGAAGCAGGATTCGTCGCTCCCGGGAGTGCTGTTCCCTGAAGATATTCGCAAGATGCTGGATATTTCCGGTGGTGGATTCAGGGCGGTTCGTGATAAAGCAATTCTGGAAACACTGTATTCTACCGGGTGTCGGGTCGGCGAACTGTGCGGAACCCGAATGGCGGATTTCGACTCCGCCCGGGGGCGCCTGCTCGTTCGGGGCAAGGGCAGGCGGGAAAGAGTGGTATTTTTGGGACCGCATGCAATGCGGGCGATCGCTGCCTATCTGCCGTCGCGGGAAGCCCTTCTGCGCCGGACCGGCAAGCAAACGACAACCTCGCTGTTCGTGAATGCAAAAGGTGGGGCATTGAGTACACGCGGCGTCTTCGGCATAGTGGAAGAACGTGCTCGCGAAGTCGGGTTGCAGAAAAGGGTTACGCCGCACACATTCCGGCATAGTTTCGCGACGCACGTGCTGGATGGTGGAGCGGATATCCGGGTTGTTCAGGAACTGCTCGGGCATTCGAGTCCGTCTACAACACAGCTGTATACGCATGTCGGTATGGCGGCGCTTAAGCGTGTGTATGAGCGTGCTCACCCGCATGCCGGGCGCTCCGGCAGTCGGTCGGCGGTCAAAAGTGATTCCCGGGGCACCGAAAGCGAAGAACAGGAGCAAGAGGAATAGTTATGAATGTGCGAAGTACAACGGTTTGCGCAGTTGCCCGTGACGGAAAGGTGGCTATGGCCGCCGACGGACAGGTGACGCTCGGCGAAACGGTTATGAAGGGAAACGCGAGGAAAGTGCGAACCATATATGAAGGCAGGATTCTCGTCGGATTTGCCGGCGCCACCGCCGATGCATTTACCCTTTTCGAGCGTTTCGAGGCAAAAATTAAGGAGTATTCCGGCGATCTTATGCGATCGGCCGTCGAACTGGCAAAGGAATGGAGAACCGACAGGGCGCTTCGTCGCCTGGAGGCGCTTCTGCTCGTGGCCGATCGGGAGAAGATGTTCGTGATCTCCGGAACCGGCGACGTTATTGAGCCAGACCAGGGCGTGCTCGCGATCGGATCGGGAGGAAGTTATGCTACGGCAGCCGCGCGGGCTTATCTCGATGGAAGTTCTCTCAGCGCGCGCGAAATCGCTGAGAAGAGTCTCGAAATAGCAGGCGATATCTGTATCTATACGAACAAGAACCTTGTGGTTGAGGAGCTGTAAAGCACCATGCACGAAATGAAGGATTTAACCCCGCGGGAGATCGTGGCGGAACTGGACAAGTACATAATAGGTCAGGAGAAGGCGAAAAAGTCTACCGCAATCGCGCTTCGCAATCGAATGCGTCGGCGTAAGCTTCCTGAGCAGCTTCAGGATGAGATCGCGCCGAAGAACATAATCATGATGGGGCCCACAGGTGTTGGTAAAACCGAGATTGCACGACGGCTGTCGAAACTTACAGGTGCCCCGTTTATTAAGGTCGAGGCAACCAAGTACACCGAAGTAGGATATGTCGGACGTGACGTGGAGAGCATGGTTCGGGATCTCGTAAGCTATGCGGTGAATATGGTCAAAAGTGAGCTTCAGGAGGATGTGCGGGACGAGGCTGCTCAGCGTACCGAGGATCAGCTGCTCGATCTGCTTCTTCCCGGAGTGAAAAAGCCGCAGACCGCGCCCGGCTCCGAGCAGGCAGGATTCAGGCCGGAGCCGCAGGACTCTTCGGAGAGCGAATCCCCTCAGCAGAGCGCTACTCGCGAAAAGTTCCGCGAACGTCTTCGCAAGGGAGAGCTCGATGACAAGGAAGTTGAAATTCAGGTCAACAAGAGCAACTTTCCGGCCATCGAGATCTTTCAGGGCTCGAGTTTTGAGGAAATGGACCTGAACCTCGGGAATCTTGGAAATCTCTTCGGTGGCAAAAAAAAGAAAAAGCGGACGACCGTGCGCAACGCCCGGGAAACCATTATGCAGGACGAGATGGAAAAACTCGTCGATCAGGATCGGGTTAGCGAAATAGCCCGGCATCGGGTCGAGAACCTCGGTATCATTTTTATTGATGAGATCGACAAAATTGCCTCGAAGGAGAGCAAGAGCGGTGTCGATGTAAGCCGGGAGGGTGTCCAGCGGGATATTCTGCCGATTGTGGAGGGCAGTCAGGTCAACACGAAGCACGGAATGATCGATACCAGTCATATTCTGTTTATCGCCGCCGGTGCTTTTCACACATCAAAACCAAGTGACCTGATTCCGGAACTCCAGGGACGTTTCCCACTTCGGGTTGAACTGGAGGCGCTCGGAGCCGAGGACTTCGTGCGAATTCTGACACAGCCCCAGAATGCCCTCATATTACAGTACGTCGAGCTTTTGAAGACCGAAGGTGTCGAGCTTGACTTTAAAGAGGATGCAATACACGAGTTGAGCCGTATCGCGGCAGAGGTGAACAGTAAGACTGAAAACATCGGCGCGCGCCGGCTCCATACGATCATGGAGCTTCTGCTTGAGGAGATAAGCTTCGAGGCGCCTGATCTCGACACCAAATATTTCGAGATTTCGGCCGATTACGTGCGGGAACGGCTCTCGTCTGTGGTAGAGGACCAAGACTTAAGCAGGTATATCCTTTGACCGATGTTTTACGGTAAGGGAGAGTGAGAAGAAAACATGTTTGCTGGAACTTCATGGGGCAGAAACATAGACATTTTGTCGCGCTCAATGAACGTGAGTATGGAACGTCAGAATGTGATTGCCGACAATATTGCCAACGCGGATACTCCCGGATACAAGCGGCGCTTCATTAACTTCGAGAGCGGATTGAAGCGGGCACTTGAAAGCGAAGCCCGCGAACCTTCCTTTCACGAACACATTACCAACGAGCGGCACATGCCGTTCGAGCGGCCGACCGATTACCGCAGCGTGGAACCGCGCCATGTAGTTGACTGGCAGACCACTGCCAAGAATAACGGGAACAATGTCGACATCGAAGTCGAAGGACAGAACATGCTGAAAAACATGCTCAGCTATCAGCTAATGACTCGAAATGTCGGAGAGCAGTTCAATCGCATGAACATTGTGCTGAGTTAGGATAAAGGCGGGCGAATATGGGACTTTTTTCGAGCATTAATATCGCTTCTTCGGGCCTGACGGCGCAGCGCACACGGCAGGATGTAATTGCCGATAACATAGCGAATGCGAATACAACCCGGACCACGGAGGGTGGACCGTTCAGGCGAAGCCGGGCGATTTTCGCGCCGCGCAGCGAAAGTCAACAGCCGGTATGGCGATCGGAGTTTCTGCCGCAGGCACTTGATAGTGGAAGGGCCGGTGCCGGAGACGGCGTGCGCCTTGTCGGGATCGAGAAAGATATGGATTCCGAGCCACGACTTGTCTATGATCCGACGCATCCGGATGCAATACAGGATGGAGAGCGGGCAGGGTATGTGGAAATGCCGAACGTAAATATCGTCGACGAAATGGTTGACCTTATTTCGGCGGCGCGCAGTTATGAGGCGAACACCAGAGTTGTCGATGGTGCACGGAGCATGTTTCAGAGCGCCCTTGATATCGGCAGGGCGTAAGTGGTGATGTAAGGAGGAGTATCGGGCATGATGAACAACATTCAGGCAGCAGGAGACATGTTTAATCTCGCGACCACGAATGCGAGACACTTTGCCGGACCCGAGCCGTTAAGTGTTCGAGGGATGCCGAGCGAGCCGATGGGAGCCGGCTCGCAGCCGTCTCAGGATTTCGGGTCCATGCTGCTTGACGGACTGAATGAGGTGAGCAGCCTTGAAAGAACCCACGAGAACCTCAGTATCCAGTCCGTTATCGATCCTGAGAGCGTTGAACCACATGAGATTACCATTGCTGCGAATCAGGCCAGTCTTGCGCTGAATCTGACTCGCAATATTGTAGACCGTGTGGTGCAGGGCTACCAGGAGATTACCAACCTGCGGTAATAGCCGGTTGGTAGTGTACAGACCGGGCAACGCACCGTCCGGCCGGGCGATGTACCGACCGGCGGGGCAATGTACCGGTGGGCCGGGCATAATACCGGCCTGACGAAAGCATCGCGTCTTCGACAGCGATGTGTTCGGGTCATGGACAGGCCCGTGACGTGCGGACAACCGTTCGGCCGCACGTGACGTGCAGGTGTCCGACTGGCGACCCATGGGAGGGGACATGTTAGAATGGTTGCAACGAGTACGGCAGCAGCTGACCGAACTCTGGTCAGGCTGGAGCGCCACTCAGAAAGGCATTTTTGTATCGCTGAGTATCGCCGCAGTGGCGGCGGTTATCGCGGTCATAAGCTTCAGTGCAGCGCCGACACGCGTTGAGCTTCTTGGACGTGCGATTACCGACGAGGAGTACCTGGACGAAATCACGTACCGTCTTGATCGGGAAAGCGTGAATTACACGGTAACCGGCGATAACCGCATTCTCGTCGACGATGAACGAACAGCGAGGCGAATGCGCAGTATTCTCACGCGCGAGGATATCGTCCCTCCGAGAACAGACCCCTGGGATTTATTTGATGTGGAGCGCTGGACACAGACCGACTTCGAGCGGAATGTAAATCTTCAGCGCTCGATTACCCGTGCGGTCGAGCAGCACATTGTCGCTTTGGACGAGGTAGACTCGGCGAGCGTGAACCTGGTGTTGCCCGACGATGCGCTCTTTGCTGAAGACCAGAACGAGGTCCGTGCGAGTATCGTTATCCAGCCGACGCCCGGTAGTGACATTCGCGACAGCCGCCAGAAAATCGAGGGTATTGAGCGGCTTGTCATGTTTGCGGTCGAGGGGCTTGAACGGGAGAACATTACCATCAATGACCCCTCCGGTGTTGTGCTCAACGATTTCGAATCGCTTGCCGAGTTCGATGAGCTCGAAGTTCGCCGTCGTGAGCTCGACGTGAAACGCGAACTTGAAGTCCGCTATATCAATTCGATACGGGATGCTCTGGAGGGTATCTGGGGCCGTGATCGGGTGCGTGTTGCAAACATCGACATAGATCTGGATTACGGAAAATACACTCGCGAGACGGAGGAGTTCTCGCCGATAGAGGTTCGTCCCAATAATCCGAGAACCCCGTTCGACGACAGTGAATTCGTGCTCAATATTCCGAGAAGCGAGCGGGATTTCAGCGAGGAGTTCGAGGGAACGGGATTCAACCCCGAAGGACCTCCGGGGGTCGAAGGCCAGGCTCCCCCCGAGTATCTCGATCGTGCGGGTACCGTAGGTCGATACGATCGTGCCGAAACGCAGCGCAACTATGAGTTGAACCGCAGTGTCACCAGCGAGACAGGCGCACCAAGTATTGACCGGATCTCCGTGGGTGTCGCTCTCGACGGTCGTTGGGAATGGCAGTACGACGACCAGGGGAACGTAGAGCTCAATCCCGACGGCAGTATCGTTCGGGAATACATTCCGATTGAAGAGGATGAACTCGAACGTGCCAGAGAGCTCGTTCAGGCTGCGGTCGGCTATAGCGAGGAACGAGGTGATTCTGTGCAGGTGCAGCATATCCAGTTCAATCGTGCGGCCGAACATCAGGAGGAGGACGACGTATTCCGTCGGCAGCAGAATATACAACGCATAGTTCTCTACAGTCTCGCCGGTATCGCGAGCCTGCTTGTACTGTTTATACTGATACGTGTCATTCAGCGTGAGGTTGAACGACGGCGCAGACAGCGTGAGGAAGAACTCGCGCGTCAGCACCAGGCAATGCGTGAGGCCGCGCTGCGATCGGCCGAAGAAGAAGGAGCCGACGTTGAAATGAGCGTCGAAGAGCGCGCGAGGATGGAAATGCAGGAGAACGCGGTAAATATGGCCCGCGAGCATCCCGAGGATGTCGCTCAGCTCATTCGCACGTGGCTGATGGAGGAGTAGTATGGCAAAGCAGCAGGCTGCACAGAGCGGAAGTCGGAAGAGCTCCGGTCAGAAGGACTTGAACGGACGTCAGAAGGCGGCAATATTCCTTGTGACTGTCGGGAGCGAGATTTCCTCGGAGATTTTCAAGCATCTGCGCGAGGATGAAATTGAGACGCTGACATTCGAAATCGCGAGGCTTGAAAGCGTAGACGGTGAAATGCGTGACAAGGTGCTGCAGGAGTTCCAGGAACTGATGATGGCGCAGGACTTCATCAGTTCAGGGGGTATTGACTATGCGCGGGAGCTCCTCGAGAAGAGTCTTGGAAGTCAGAAGGCCGTCGATATTATCAACCGCCTCACCTCGAGCCTGCAGGTTCGACCTTTCGATTTTATTCGGCGCACTGATCCGACGCATCTTTTGAACTTCATCCAGCAGGAGCATCCGCAGACTATTGCTCTTATCCTTGCGTATCTGGAGCCGCAGAAGGCGAGTATAATTCTCGGAAGTTTGCCGCATGAAACGCAGAGCGATGTCGCCAAGCGCATCGCCACTATGGACCGAACCAGTCCGGAAGTACTTCGCGAGGTGGAACGGGTTCTCGAGAAGAAACTTTCTACACTGTCGAGCGAGGACTACACGGCAGCCGGCGGCGTCGAAAGCATTGTAGAGATTCTGAACCTCGTCGATCGCTCGACCGAAAAGGGAATCATCGAACAGCTCGAAGAAGAAGATCCCGAACTCGCGGAAGAAATCAAGAAACGCATGTTCGTCTTCGAGGACATCGTTATGCTCGATGATCGCGCGATACAGAAGGTCATGCGGGAGGTCGATACCAGCGAGCTTGCGAAAGCACTTAAGAGTGTGGATACCGAGGTTCAGGACAAGATTTTCCGTAACATGTCCAAGCGTGCCAGCACACTGCTGAAGGAAGACATGGAGTACATGGGGCCGATCCGTATGAAGGATGTCGAGGAAAGCCAGCAGAAGATTGTCTCCATAATCCGCAAACTCGAGGAACAGGGCGATATTGTTGTGGCCCGCGCCGGCGAGGACGAGCTGGTCGTCTGAGGAGCACTGAGCTTTGGCAAAGAATGTATTTCGCTCAAACGAAGTTCAATACCTCGGCAGTAAGGTGTTTATAGCCAGTCCTGAGAGCGAAGGGGCGACAACAGCTGAACCTGTCGAGGTGCAGCCCGCGGAAGAGTACGAAGGCCCGACCGCCGACGATCTTCGGCGTGAGGCCGAACTTTTTCGCCGGCAATGGGAACAGGAAAAGGCCAGGATGATAAGCGATGCCCGTGCGGAAGCCGACCGCATCGTAAAAGAGGCTGAAAATCTGGCCTTTGAAGAGGTTCGTACAAAGAGCGAGCAGGCTCAGGCGCTTAAAACGACTGCGGAAAACGAAGCTTCCCGCATCAAGCAGGAAGCCGGTGAAGAGGCTGAAAAAATAACCGCCGAGGCCCGGTCAAACGCCTCGGAAATTGAGCAGGAGGCACGTGATCGCGGGTACACTCGAGGTCGACAGGAGGGTTTTGAACAGGGTGAAGGAGAACTCGATCGCCTGGTTGAACGCCTCCACGTGATAATCAACAAAACGATTTCCCGCCGCGAAGAGATTATCGAAGAGACCGAGGGGCAGCTCGTTCACCTCGTGCTCGAAATTGCCCGCAAGGTCGTAAAGGTCATAAGCGAGAATCAGAAGAATATTGTCATTAATAACGTCGTGCAGGCACTTAGAAAGCTCAAGAGCAAGGCCGACGTTAATATTCGTGTAAATATAGATGATCTCAAAGTTGTAAGTGAGCATGCTGAGGATTTCGTAAACCGGATTGAGCGGGTTGAAAATGTGACCGTCATGGAAGACTCGACGGTCGACCGGGGCGGCGCGGTCATAGAAACCGATTTCGGCGAAATCGATGCCCGTATTGCTTCCCAGCTCCGGGAAATCGAGGATCGTATCCTGGAGCTTGTGCCGATATCCAATCGACCTAATCGCGCACAGGCGCAAAGCGAGTCCCAGGATCCTTTTGACCTGAAGGAGTAGACGCCTATGCCGGGAACCGTTCTTGACAAATATACGACTGCCGTCGATCGCGTCGATACCATCAAGTATTCGGGGACGATTCAGCGCGTGCAGGGCTCTCTTCTTGAAAGCCGCGGTCCGCAGGCTGTGGTTGGCGAACTGTGCAGGATCGAGCGTCCCGGCGAGGAGGAGCCTGTTCCGGCGGAGGTTGTCGGCCTCGATGGAAATCGTGTTCAGCTCATGGCCTACCGTGACATAGAAGGGGTTGAAGTCGGGTGCAGGGTGACTGCTACCGGCGATGTCCTGCGGGTTCCTGTAACGGAGGCGTTGCTTGGTCGCGTTATTGACGGACTCGGGAGACCTATTGACGGCAAGGGCGAAATAGCCTCCCGTGAACGGTATCCTATTCACGCTGAACCCCCGGATGTCCTTCGTCGCAGACGGATTGAAAATCAGATTGAAACCGGTATCCGCTCGGTAGATGGCCTCGTTCCGGTCGGCGAGGGGCAGCGTATGGGTATCTTCTCGGGCAGTGGGATCGGAAAGAGCACCATGCTGGGTATGATCGCCCGCAACACGAGTGCGGATATAAACGTTATTGCGCTTATAGGAGAACGAGGGCGTGAGGTCCGGGAGTTTATTGAGCAGGACCTCGGCGAGGAAGGGCTGCGTCGTAGCGTTGTCGTGGTTTCCACGTCCGACACGCCGCCGCTTTCCCGCTATCGTGCTGCGAGTGTCGCCACAGCTGTTGGCGAGTACTTCCGCGACAACGGTTCCAATGTGATGCTTCTGTTCGACTCTGTCACACGATATGCCAGGGCGGTCAGGGAAATATCTCTCGCTCGTGGTGAGTTTCCGGCGAACCGGGGGTTTACTCCGAGTGTGTTCAGCGGGCTTCCGAAGTTGCTCGAGCGGTGTGGTACCAGTGAGACGGGTACTATGACCGGATTCTATACGATTCTCGTTGAAGGCGATGATATGGACGAGCCGATCGCCGATACGGTGCGGGGGATTCTCGACGGACACCTCGTGCTTTCCCGGCGGCTGGCACAGAAAGCTCATTACCCGGCTGTAGATGTTCTACAGTCCATCTCCCGTCTCGAAAACCGCATAACTGATCAGCAGATTAGAACCGCAATATCCCGCGTTCGACGGGTAATGGCCGTCCATAACGAAAACGAGGATGTTATAAACGTTGGTGCATACGCGCGTGGCAGCAATCCGGAAATTGATGAAGCTATCGACCGCATCGGTGAGATTAATCAGTTTCTCAGGCAGGAAGTCACCGAGCGTTCGGATCTGCAGGATACACGCAGGCGCTTATGCGAGCTTGCGGGGGTTGAGTGGTCGGAGACATCTGACGATGGTGGGCTCACGGGCCGGAATAACGGTACAGACGAGAATGCCGGCGGCTCAGAGGCTCATGCCGGTGCGGACGAACAGGCCGGGCCAGACGAACAGTCCGGTGCGGACGAACAGTCCGGTGCGGACGAACAGGCCAGGCCAGACAGACCGGCCGGTGAGGACGAACAGGCCGGGCAGTCGGGGGGTGAAACAGACGGGACCGATGAAGCCTCACGGGAGGACAGCCGGTGAAGCGCTTTCACTATTCGCTCGAGCATCTGTTGTCTCTGAGAAGGCATGCCGAGCGGGAGGCGGAAATGGCGCTTGCAGAGGTTATTTCGCGAAAGCAACAGCTTGAAGACCGTAACCGTGAGCTTCAGGCCGATCTCGATCGGCCGGTTGAAAGGACTGCCTCCGGGGCTCTCGACATGACTTTCGAGCGTGCGAGGAGTTACTACCGCCTGCGTATAGAACGCGAGCTTTCGCGGATCTCGCAGCAATTGAGCGATATTGAATCGGAACTCGATTCAGCGCGACAGGTGTTTTCCGAGAAACGCAAAGAACGGAAGGTACTCGAGCGCCTGCGCGAGTTGAGGGAATCGGAGCACTACAGACTCGAACACAAGCGCGAAGAGAGTGAACTGAACGACATTATCGGTTCGCGGGCGGCACGCGTGAATGCTTCAGGAGGAACGCAATGGCAGGGCGATACAATCGCGTAGGTGCGGCACCACGGATAATTCTTCTTCTGCTTCTGATTGTTTTTCTTCTCGGTGGTGGTGCGTTCTGGTTCGATGTTCTTGGTCTTATCAATGCGCGAGAGGCGCTTCAGCCTGCCCTGAACCTTGTGGGACTCGGGAGGGACGCCCCTGTTGCCGACCTCGAAGATGAAGATCTGCTTGATCGAGTACGCGGGGAGCGCCGACAGGAGCAGCTTGCTCTACAGGAAGAGGAAATCGAGCGGCGTCGGCGAGAGGTGGCCGAAGCCGAGGAGGAACTCGAACGCAGGCTTCAGGAGCTCGATGACAGAGAGCAAACTCTTGCCGAGCGCGAAGAATCTTTTGAGCAGCGTCAGGCTGAGTATGAAGACCGTCAGGCAAACCTTAGACGTAACGCACAAACCCTCCAGAATATGCCTCCTGAGCAGGCAGTAGCCATTCTCCAGGACTACGACGACCAGGATCTCGTTTCTATACTTCGGATAACGGACGAAATTGCCGATGAAGAAGATGAGATATCACTGGTTCCGGTGTGGTTGAGCGAGCTGCCCTCTGACAGGGCGGCGCGTATTCAGAGGCTCATGGCTCAACAACCCGGTTCCTGACCAAGGGGGAACCGAATACGTCGTGATAGACAATCTACTGAATTCCTCAATACAAGGCTCAACGTCGACATACGGCATACGCTCGACTCATGCCGATGTCCTGTCGGAAAGACACGGTGGCTTTGAGGACATACTGGCCTCTTATCTTGGCCGGCTGCTCGCGGAGAAAGGCGACCCCTCACTTCTGTTCGATGAGCGCGGCGAGTCGCATCAGGAAATGATCGACGAGATCGAAGAGAATGCCCGTCAGCAGCGACAGGTCCGGCGCGAGCAGCAACAGTCGGATATAGAGCGAAAACGTCGGTTCTCGGAGCTGCGCGAAGAGGACACTGAGCGACTCCGCAGGTATCAGACGCGGTTTGAAGGGTCGGACGGCCCCGAAGGAAGTGACCCCGGGCGAATTCTTAACGAATTGCTCAAGAGCACCAGGAGCACGGGTCGGAATGAAAACGAGGTAGGGAGTTCCGAGACAGGCGCTGATACCGACATGGATAGAAATCGCATCGCAGAGGTCGGTCGCGGCAGCAGGGTAAATCCAGTCGCCGGCAATGGCAACGATTCAACAGACGAAAGCGGGTGGATTGGCCGGATGGGAATCCCCCCCGGAGGAGCTGCAGGTGGTTCGCAATCTCCGAGTTCCGCCAAATCAGTACTGGATGCGTTTACCGCGACTGAAGAAGGGGCTCTGCCGCGGGCCGAAGAAGCGGCGTACGGCAGGTCCGGGCTTCCAAACAGTAGTATTGCTCCCTCGGATAGCGAAGCGGCGCACAGCGAAACCATCCACAGCGAAAGCATCCGCAGCGAAACCATCCACAGCGAAAGCATCCGCAGCGAAAGCATCCGCAGCGAAACCGCGCACAGCGAAACCATCCACAGCGAAAGTGACGAATATATAGTTCGCGCTCCAAGTAACTCCCCGCCTGATTCCGGGTCGGACGCTCTCAACGCTCCAGGTTCTCCCAGTGAGCCGGATCCGGCGCTGGGCTCATCCGAATCCGGTGAATCGGGAGCATCCGGGTTTGAGCGAATACGGATTGCCGAGGATATCCGCGCGGGCGGACAAAGTCCGCCTGAGTCCGGAGGGCTTGTTGATCGGGTCGCGGATTTTGTGGAAGAGACGCTTGAGACACTCAAATCCGCCGTTGAAGGCATTGAGGAGGTTCGAGAGGCATTTGATGATGTGATCGAACATCTGGAGAGCCTTCTCGAGCGAATTCGAACGGCAGAAGAGACTGACACGCCGCTGTCGGGTGAGACTATGGCCTCCTTTGCATCCCGGGAGGCAGGGATCGACGGCAGGCAAGGAGGCGAGCTTCTCAACTCGATGGCTGCCGAGCTGGAAGAGTTGCAGGAGCTTCTCGAGGATGCGTTTCAGCAGCTCGGAAAACTGCCGGATGGAGAAAGCATCGTTGACCGGATCGAACAGACCATAGCGGTTCAACCTGGCGTGAACGATGGTAATGGTGTGGAAGGCAGCGCGACATCGACGGGTGCAACCGGGCTCAGTTCTGCCAGACCTGATGGTTTCGCGCGACAGTTCGAGGCAGGCC